>JAFGYD010000051.1 GCA_016936295.1 Spirochaetales bacterium
ATGAATTTAAGTTGTTAACATTAACAGACCGAGCAGTTTTAGATGCTTATTTAAAAAGATTTAGTTCTATACAAGACTATTTAGGAGCAAAGATTTTTCCAGCGCTATTAGAAGTTTCTGGAATTAGTTGTTCTAAAATGAGCGAGGTTCTCTACTATATTGAGAAAGAAGAAATTATCGATTCTTTAAGTCATTGGATTGAACTGAGGGAGATTAGAAACGATCTGGAGCATGACTATCCAAATGACCTTAATACTGCTCTATCTGATTTAAGAATTTGTATTGATAGCTATACAGTATTAGAAAAATATATAATAAATTCTATAAACTTTGCAAAACGGTATTTAAAATGAGGCTGTCCGATAAAGTAATCTACATTGTAATGCACCAATCTATCTTTTTGGAAGCAGAACAGATGACAGTAAAAAAGGAGGGGACATTGATATTGCTATAGATACCGCATTAAGTAGAGAAGAGTTTAGAAAAAAAAAGATAGAAGTTATTTCTGCTTTGATTAAGGAAGATTTTTATTACAAGATTGATTTTGTTCAATTTCATAGTTCCAATCCATTACTTAATAACGAGATAATGTCCAATTCAATACCTTTATAATGAATCAAGATAGTCTATTTGGAGAAAATCATGGAATTACACAGTCGAATTATAGATAAATTGGAAGAAGCTATTTCATTGTTAAGCACTAAAATACCATCAAAAAAAAATAATAAGGAGTGGTCTTATGGTTTCGTATGTGGTTTTATTCAAGGGGGTCTAGATGTTTTTTGGTATAATAAATTTATTTTAGAACAGAGTAGAGAATTCCAAAAATTACTAATGGTTAAAGCTTTAGTTATATATATAATGAATGATAAAACAGACTCAGATAAAATTTATGATATCTACACCTTAATTAATAATAAAGACGTAAAAGATGATATAAATATTTTTAAGCAAAAAAATAAAGATCAGTTTCTAATAAAAGATTTTAAGACACAACTTGTAGATTTTCTTAAGAATGAGATAAGTTTAGAATTAAACCAAATCTTTGATAGAGATAAATTGAGTTATTGTCCGGATATTACTAACTATATAGGTATTTTGGATTTTCAAAATATTTTACCAAAAGATTTTTTTGATTCTAACTTTAATAGATGTTAAGCCAGTTAGTATTAATAAAATTGTAATAGAAAAGTCAGCAAATCTACCTACGTTTGCTTTACAGATTTATGTTTAATATAAGATGAAAAATTACAGATGAATTCCTACCGTGTTTTGTGATTAAGAAGTTCTAGATTATTGAAGTTATAAAACCAATAAAATATTTCCTCTTTTTTTTGTCTGTTTAATGTGTATAATTAAGCATGGATATTATTGAGATAATAATTACTAAAATTACCGAATTTGTAAAAAAAGATAGTAGAATTCTATCAGTTTATCTTTTAGGAAGTTATAGCAAAGGAACATTTAGAGATAGTAGTGATATTGATATTGGAATTATATTTTATAATGAGAGTATTATTAATAGTTTTGATATTGCCAAAATATCCAGTGAACTTACTTATGAATTGGGGAAAACTGTAGATGTAGGTATTATATCATCAAAAAACCTTGTGTACGCATCGGAAGCTATTTATACAGGGGAATTAATATACACAGCAGATAGAGAGTTAGATAATATAAAAAAAGCAAATTTATTAGGGATGTATCATAGATTTAATGATGATAGAAAGGAGATCCTGGATGCCTATCGAGTTTGATAATGTAATTTATAACAAAGCAGCTATAATAGAGAGATCGTTAAAAAGAATGAGAGAAGAGTATTTAAAGGATACTGAACTGGAGAATTTTACATATATTGATGCTATGGTATTAAATATAGAAAGGGCTTGCCAGGCCGCAATTGATCTATCTAATCATATTGTAGCAAAAAAGCACTTAGGTATACCACAATCAAGTTCAGATTCTTTTAAGCTATTAAGCAGAAACAGTATAATTACAGAAGATATTGCAAAAGATATGGTTGGAATTACAGGTTTTAGAAATATTGCCATTCATGAATATCAGGAATTAAATATATCAATTCTAAAATCTGTCGCAGAAAATAAATATGAATCTTTAGTTGAGTTCTGTAATCAAATAGGTATAAAAATTATTTTATGACTGTAACTCGTCTAAAGTAGGTAATCCAAAACCTTTTTTGTTTATAAACTCTATTTCGTAGCCTATTTCACTTAATATTAAATCCAGGGTTTTTATAGATATAGAAGTTACCTCTCCTCGTTCAAGCTTTCCTAGGGTTACTCTACTAATACCACTATTTATTGCCAATTCTTGTTGAGTTAAACAAGCCTCTTTTCTTTTAATTTTTATATTATTTCCAATTTCGTATAATTTCATCCGGTATCTCTTTTACTCCATTTTGTTTTATAAAAAACTTAAAACTGTCTATCATTTTATTTCCAACAGAAGAAAACTCTTTGTTATCAATTATATAATCTTTAATCTCGGTTATTATTTTTTTTACAGAATCTATACATTTATCGTAATATTCTAAAGTTTTATTTTTGGGGATAAAACAGTGATTTATTCCAAAGTTTACTATATCTTTTTTACCCGGCCATATTTTATTCCCATTTAAAGTTAATGCAGGCCTATCTTTATAAATGTAGGAAGTAGTATTAATTATGTCATAAGCTGGTGCCAGTCTTATCTCATTTATACTGCTATTATATATAACCCCAAAGTTTTTTAAGTGCGCATCTCCGTTTCCTAATAGATAATTCATGGTAACTATTTTAAAAAGATATTCCATATCTTTTAATTTATTACTAGTTACAGAATATATAACCTTGGCAATCTTTTCGTAACTACCGCTATATTTTTCGTTACTGTTTTTTCCTAATAATCCTGCAACTTCTTCAAAACCTGTATACTGATTATTTACAGGATTATAGTTAAATCGTTCAACTAATAAAAAGTTTTTATGTTTTGATAATATTATGTTGGGGATTATTACACCAGAATACTCTACAGCCTTTAGACAAAAATATTCATTTTCTGATAAATGAGGGTAGTTTTCACCCCAAGTTTTAATAATAAACTCCCTGTTGTAATGGGGAAATTTATCGGTTAGAACTGCTAAAGTCTTAGGCTGGACTCCTGAAATTGCATTTCTGCTTAAGAATGTGTTAAGTATTTTATTAAATGTATCATTTGTATCGTTATTAACTATGTCTTCTATATTAAAACTGAAAAAATCTGATTTATTAAAATTACTTTTATATTCTATTCTGCCTTCAATATTGGGTGCCAGGTAGGATAGTATTAAAAAATCGTTAATATAACCATGTTCTTTACTTAAAAGATTTTTAAAAATTTCATATAAGAATCCTTCCGGTAAATTCATTTCAAAAATTGGATGTAATTTATACTTCCAAAGATATGTAGACTTTTTAAAAGGCATTATTAGGGATATTGGAATGTTGTTTTTATAATTAAAACCGTATGAATTTTCTTCCTTATTATAAAATAATTCACCTGCTTCTGTATTGTTTACTAATATATCTATTTTTTCATTCATATTTAAATGATAATATTAGTTATCATAATTGTCAAATTAAGTTTAAATGATAATTTTCATTATCATTTTTTAATGGGTGAAATCTCTTTTTTTTTATCTATTAAAGATATATAATTTCCTGTATTAAATATGAAAGATAAAACACCGGGAGTTTAAATGTTAACCAGTTTTATAAACACAGAAAATAAATTGTACAATGAATTAATAGAAGAATATAATGTTAAAGTAAAAAATTCCTTTAATTTTGCATTCGATGTTGTAGATAAGTGGGCATTAACTCACCCAAATAAAAGGGCTATTGTATGGTGTAACGAAGATGGGGAAGAGAGAGTTTTTACTTTTAAAGAGATAAAATATTATAGCGATAAAGTTGCCAACATGTTCTCTGCCCAGGGTATTGGAAAGGGCGATGCTGTTATGCTTGTTTTAAAAAGAAGATA
>JAFGYD010000251.1 GCA_016936295.1 Spirochaetales bacterium
TAATGGTTTTTAAACTAAATTAATCACATTTCCTGTCAAAAATTTGAAAATCTACAAAAATTAAATAGAAAAAATGCGTTTTTGAGGTGCGGAAAGTGGGTAATATACTTATAATTAATCAGTAATTTCGAGCTTACAGATAAAAACAAGATAGATAATTTTATTTTAATGAGATTACTCTCTGAAGCTTATTATCCTTTATTGACAATAGAATATAATTCGATTAAACTCAAGCATGTTTTTTGTAAAACTTGTGAAGGATACAAAAAATTAACTGAATTTTTATTTCATTAGTGTTATATTTATAAAGGTTAGTAAATCCTTTATATTTAAATTAAAAAATAATTTAGGCAAATTTCATTGCCAGATGGTGTTATATTTTATGAAAAAAAGATACATTTTACTATTCCCTTTTGTATGTCTTGTTTTATTTATTTTAATCAGTTGTAATCTGCCTGCTCCCATAAACGATGTTTACGACCCAGATATGCCTGATTTTAATAAACCCGGAGATTATGAAAAATTAATGTTTCCGGAAAAACGCCGAACAAGGTCTATTGGTTTTGATCAGAATAATAGCCTTAACGACTTTGATGGCGATGGTATAGTAAATGCCAAAGATGCATACCCCTTGGATAAAAATTATCCCGGTATTTACTTGGAAAGTATTAACGTGCCCCTCATTGTTACATATAGTAAAAATTTTGAAAATGATTTAGAATGTATAGGGCCTCTTGTAAATGAAAATGAAGGTTTTAATATAGGAACTTTGTCTATTAATTTTGATGATTGGAATTTCATAGATATGTTATCTAATTTAAAACAGGCAGAATATTATCCTAATCGAATTACGATCGGTTCTCCTAGTTATACGCTTACTGAAGGCTCATGGGCAGGTTCTTGGTTTGGAAAAGATACTGCAAATGGTAAATTAGAACCCAGATGGTTTAAATTTGATACAGGTCAAAACGAGTATTACAATATCTATTGGTGGGATTCTGATATTAACGAAAACTACGCAGCTGTAAGAATATCCATATTTAATCAATATGGAAGTGAATATTGGATTGAGGATGCCACAAGTGAAAATTCAGGGGTTCTTCTGAGAATCCCTAATAGCCAGGAACTCTATATAAGAGTCGAGCCAGTTGATCCATATTCTTCACGTACATCTTTTAAATTGAAAATTGCCGCTCCTTCATTTTCTCTCCTTGGTCTTAATGCCGCTGCTTATCTTAACAAAAATTTTACTCTCGATAATGAAATCGACACAAATTTGATATGGGATGATCTAAAAATAAACATCGTTAGCCTTAAAAATAATGATGATCGACAATACAAAACACTCCCCGATTTGTATGAGGATACAAATTTAAGTAAGCAAAGTATCGTTAGCTTAAGTAGTATGTTTAAAATATTTAGTGATTCGGACTATGGTAGTGAAAATATGCTACAAATTGCCTATGATATATATGAGATAGTAACAGGCAAAGAGGTGGAACACTTTAGTGATCTGGGAGCCATTTTTGAATACTCAAGTGATGGGGAAACCCATTTACTGTTTACACCTAATGACTTGAAAGATAATTGGCATGACGGATTAAATATTGCCAACAAGTGGGGTTTTCCAGGAAGTGGTCCTTTTGATACTGATAAATGGGATTACTTAAGCAATGAGACATTGATATTTTCGACACTTAAAGATAGTCACAGTGTTGAGGAAATCCGGTGGACTGGTCTCGATAATACTATTTATTATAATCCAATTTCTGACAATATTGAAAATAATACTCCACCAATAGATAAAGAATATAAAATGTCATTTAATAATGGACTAAATCTGAACCAATCTATTGCTGTTAAATTGGTAATAACGAAAGCAAAAGATGATTTTTATGTTCGCATATTTGTAAGTGGACAAATACCTGCAAATTTTTCAAAACAATTTAACAGCGAATACGTTAAATTCCTTAATCTAACAGATTCAGGTTTTACTACCTCAGATACTGAAATTATTTATAATCCGACTAATGATAAAGGGCAGTTCTGGAATTATATGTATTCGCTTTTATCGAAGGAATCCTCTAAAGAAGATATTGAAGCCTACACCTATTTTTTATTTCTCACTCCGACTAAAACCGGGCAGTGGTGTTTAACAGGAAGCACCGCTCATTTCTGGCCTATAAAAAGCAGAGTCACTATGGTCGCAAAACTGGATAAGGATAATAATGTCATCGAAGGCCCATTGAATATTCCCTATGAATATCTGGTTAGTCCAACAAAGTTTATAGACGACTCTTATATAAAAAAACTTTATGATTCACGCGACCAATTAAAATATAATAACCTTTTTCACATCAACGCACAGAAAAATGAAAAACTTCTTTATTCCCAGGGAGTCATTATGCAAAACAGCAAAAATCCTTTGGTAGATACTTCCGGTGTTGCTTTTTTTCCTAACGAAACTGATAAGCGAATGTTAAATACTCCTTCTAATCCTGCTGCTTGTCGAAATATTGATGTATCAGCCATTCCTGCATCCCATGCAAATCCAACAATTCTTAAAGCCAATCAAATAGCGAGGGCGTTTATTAATAATGAAAATGCTGATGGCCATCTTTATTCAAATGCTTATA
>JAFGYD010000252.1 GCA_016936295.1 Spirochaetales bacterium
AATTGTAAATCGAGTACCTGATCCTAACTCTGACCAAACACTTACTGATCCGTTAAGTTTCTCAATTTTTCTACGAACTACATCTAGACCAACACCTCGACCGGAGATATCAGTAACTGTTTTTGCGGTAGAAAAACCTGGCTCAAATATTAGATTAAATGCTTCAAGGTCAGTTAAATTTTTATTTTCATGTATTATGCCATTTTTTACAGCTTTAGCCATGATCTTTTTAACATCAATTCCGGCACCATCATCAGCTATTTCAATAACGATCATGTTTCCTTCGTTTTTCGCTTTTAATAATATATGACCATCTTCAGACTTACCTTGAGCTTGTCGTTCCTGTTTACTTTCTATTCCGTGATCTATTGAATTTCTCACACAGTGCATTAAAGGATCTAATAAATCCTCAATTACAGATTTATCAAGTTCTGTATCTTCACCTTCAATTATTAGATTAATATTTTTATCAAGTTTTTTAGACAAATCTCTAACTAATCGAGGGAAACGTGAGAAAACCTGTCCAATAGGAACCATTCTTACTCTTAATACACTTTCGTGTAGATCTCCAGTAGTTCTTCCTAGATTTGTGGCTGTACTTCTAAAAAGATTAACAGTATTTTTTAAGTTTGATTCAAAGTCATCAAAAACTCCACTTAATGAACTAAACTCTTCACTTATGAATTTTTTAATATCTTTGGATGATGTTGATTCTCTTTTAAATTTCTCAACTAATTCAGGTAACTGATCAAAAAATCTTTTTAATTGATCTTTATACTGAGTTTCACAATTTTGAAATGTAGACAATGAATCGGCAAATTGATTACTTATCTGGTTAAATGTAGCTTTTGTAATTACAGCCTCACTTACTAAATTTAATATTTCATCAATTCTCCTACTGTCAACTCTTAAAATAGAACCTTGTTGAGCTGCAGCGTTTTTCTTACCCTTCTTTTCGCTAGAATCGTGTAATTCTTCATTTTTTGAATCATCGGAGCTAAAAACTTCATCATCTTCTTCTTCAAGAATTTCTTCTTGAATTTTCTTAGGCTGATAATCTATTTTTTCTTCAGGAACAATAACTGTTTTAGGTTTAACCTGATTTGTAACCGTAGAATCGGAAATCAATGTTACTACACTTGATAAAGTTACATCTGCTAATTCTGATTTATCCTTAATTTTACCTATACTTTCTGTGGTTGATAGATAGTATTTAACTGTTTCTACGAAATTATCATCGTATAAAACATCAAAATCGGGATCTGTTTTTAATACTTCACCAAGTGATTTAAGGGCAGTAAAAACTTGAATTCCTCCAACGCTGTTCATTGGATTCTCAGAATCAAATGTTACTAGTACTTCATATAAATCATTTGTTCCTGCAGCATTTTTTAACTCTAGAACATCATATTCACTTAAAGAAATACTATTTTCAGCTTTTGGGGATTCTATCTTTTTTTCTTTCTTAGGAGTATTATTGCCAGGACTACTCTGCCCATCTTTAAATGAGTGTAGTTGATTTTCTATAGATGATATATCTTCGTTGTATATATCTCCATCCATCCGGGCTTCAATCATAAGTTTTATAATGTCTAAAGAGTTTAATAAACTATCAACAACGTTACCATTAATCGATATTGAACCAGCTCTTATATCATCAAGTAAATCCTCAACTATGTGTGTAAAAGATGCTAACTCAGCCATTTGCACTGTAGCAGCACCACCTTTTAGTGTATGTGCAGCTCTAAATATTTCATCTATAGAATCTTTATCATCAGGATTATTTTCTATTGATAAAATATTTTGTTCTAACTGCTCAACCTGCATTTGCGCTTCATTAAAGAAATCTTTTAATAACTCTTCGTTATTCGGGTCTAAGTAATCGCTCATAATAGTTAATTTTCTTGCAAAAAGAAGTGAAAGTCAAGTTAAAAAACAATATCTAAATGTTATATTTTTTATAGACCATATTTTTCAAAAAAATTGATACCCATATATAGTTAATTAATACTATAATAAAAATAAGGGGTTTTAATTTGAAAAAGTATATATCTATTTACCTTATCTATTTTGCTTCAAGCCTTTTTGGAGCTGATTTATATACTCACTTTTATATGGATAATTTTCATTTCAATGATAATGGTGTTATTTCAAGTAATGATTATGATTTTATTTATGGAGAAGATGTTTCACAACTAATTACACCCGGGTTATACTTAGATGCAGGATTTAATAAAACTTTAATTAGTGATTACTCCATATATACAGATTTTAGAATTACAAATGATCTTTTTGGTTTTAACCTTGGTATATTTACAAATTTCCTGAATGATAGTAGTAAAATTCTAACTCCCGGGCTTAACTATGGTTTAAATTTCACTATTCCAGGAATAATTATATTAAATTTGGACTTAAATAATACTATACCTAATACATCTCCACTTGAATCAGGTGTTAGTATAAGTAATTATGATATTAAATTAGGGTTTTATATGGGAGATGCGATCTTAAGTCTGAATTTAATTTCTGAAAATAATACAAAAGGGAATTTATTATCATCTACAAGCAATGCTATAAATAAATATTTTTTTAATATCGACCTGTTTAATAAATACTCTAAGTACAGAATTAGTATAGATCTGGGCTGGAACTATATAAGTAGAATAATGACTACACTTTCAACAGATGATTCAAATAATTTATCAGCAAGTTTAATAGATGAAAAACAGGCAGGTTCTGCGTATATTAATACAAAATTTACAATTTTAGCGATAGAAAACATTTCTATAGATGCCGGATTATTACTACACCTCATAAAAGTACCATTAAAAGGTGTAGGATCCTTTGCTAACGATGAATTCAGTTGGGGATTTAATTTAGGTCTATTATTAAAATTATGATAATATTTTTCTTTTTAAAACCTTAACATAATCTAGTAATTCAACAGAAATTTGCTTCTCTTTATTACTAGATTCCTTACTATTTATTATTGCTTCCAATTTTTTCTCAAAATTTGATATATCAAGTCCATCCTCTGTTGGTGGATAGAGAGTTCTTGTAGCACAAAATCCTTTCCATTTTTCTAACTCATTTATAGGGAGAACATGTGGAAAATTTCTACAAATGAAACGCCACAGCATTTCAGGAATTCGTATATCCTCAAAATTTAGATTTAAATTTAATAAATCCTCTTCTCTAGTATTATGAATAAGAGTAAATTTAGCTTTATCTTCATCTTTAAAAAAACCACCATTATAAATTTGAAAATCTGGGTCTTTTATTATAGAAACTCTTTTATCTTCATCTGTAAATACATCTGTTACTTTTTGAGAGATTGTTTTATCCTGTAATATTTTGTTTAAATTTTCAAAGCAGATATCACTATCTATCCCTAGTTTAAGGGATTGTTCTGTTGTTAGTGTACCCAATGGAGAAACGAATGGACTTTGATTTGTATGTACACATTTTAAATGTATTCTGTCGCTATCTGATGAAAATAGCTTTTCTTTTATTTTGTTTACGGGTAACGATAGCATATTTGATGGATCATATTTTAAATCGTAACAAATAATAGAATTTTTATTATTAGGATCAATTGCAAGAGGGACTAACATAGTTGTACATCCCAAATGGGAAGTAAACATACTGGATGTATGATAAAATGGTGTTTTTTTATATATATCTATATACTTTTTTACATTTTCCTTTTTTCTTAATGAGAAATAAAATTTAAAGAACTTTGGTTGAGCTTCAAATATTTTTTTTGCTAAACCAATTGTAGCCTCAACATCAGAGAGTGCATCATGAGCGTTTGTATGGGTAATTCCATTTGCAACACTTAACTCTTCCAGTTTAAATTTGGGTTTACCTTCGCTACTACTAAGCCAATTAATTCCTTCCGGTCTAAAGTCATGTACAGCCCGAACCAAATTTAAAATATCCCAACGGCTGTTTCCTCTACTCCATTCCCTTATATATGGATCTTTAAAATTTCGATAGTATAAATTTCTAATAAACTCATCGTCAAATTTAATTGAATTATATCCAACAACACAAGTTCCTGGAACAGAGAACTCTTTATCAATCAATTTAATAAATTCATACTCAGACAACCCACTCTCCAATGTTTTTTGAGGTGTTATTCCAGTAATAAAACATGCTACAGGATCGGGGAGATAGTCTGGAGTTATTTTACAATAAATAACTAAAGGCTTTCCTATTATATTAAAATTCTCATCGGTTCTTAT
>JAFGYD010000253.1 GCA_016936295.1 Spirochaetales bacterium
TCAAAATGAGCAACCATTTTTGATACTGTATCTTTATTATGTTTTGGAAATATTCCACAGTATTTGAATACATTATCATTATTGTAGATTTCAAATAGTTCATCGATATCTACTGCGGTTATTTCACCTAAGTATATTTTTTCTGACTTTAATACAGATAATTCTCTAAATAGTAATTCAGTGTTCATTTTATTTTAATCATTTTCTCTTTTTGTAATCCATAAGTATATTAAAGATCTCTTTAGATCTTCCAATTAAGCAGCTTTTTAAAAAGATTAGTAGTTTTAAATTTTAGCTGCTCATTATCTTGTATTTCCAAGCTATTTTTTCCAATATGAACTTCAAGTAATCCAAATATGATACAAAACTCTTTTACAAACATTATTTCGTATGCTATCTCTGTTATATTTGAGTAATACATATCATCTACCTCTTCTAGCATTGGAAATGCTATTTTATACGTGGAAAACAGTTCATTCATATTGTAGGGTTTATTACCTTTTTTATGCAAAATCAACAGAGAAAATAGAGCAGTATCTTGTATTATTGAACATTCTTCTGGGAAGTCAAAGTCTAAAAGCCAGTTATATCTATCTATAAAAAAGTGAAAAGAACCGTAAAACAGTTCAGTGAGTTTATCATTATTTGTAAGTAATGCTTCCCCTTTTGTAGTAATTTTTACCTTGGTTTTTAATAAATCGATGCTCTGATTAGTCACTAATAATATTTTAACTAAAGTTATAAGAGGAACATCATATTCGGAATTAATATGTTTAGGGAGAACATTTAATCCATGTAATCTTTTAACAAACTCTCTACAAAATTTTACGCCCATATTTCCTGTAGATGTTAGTAGCATATTTCCTTGATTCTCTAGTAAAATATTCATAAAAATGAC
Organism: Spirochaetales bacterium; assembly: GCA_016936295.1. Taxonomy (GTDB): domain Bacteria; phylum Spirochaetota; class Spirochaetia; order DSM-2461; family DSM-2461; genus Thiospirochaeta. The sequence continues at coordinate 899 of JAFGYD010000253.1, forward strand.
AGCGCATTTTATAACCAAGACATCTTTGATATCATTATAAGTCAGGCTATTAATAGTACATATATCTTTATTATCATTTAAGCCCAAGTTTATTATATTATTCATCTGTGTAGAAGTTAAACCTAGAAAGTCTTCGATAGGGGTATTATTTTGCTTATTCATATAATTATCAAAATAATTTTTTAACTCTTCTTCTGAATTAAAACTCATATTTGATATTTCATTATTAAAGTCGCCTAAAGCTTCGGTTGCACTATTTATTTCACCAAAAAACTCATTATAGGTTGGTATAGGAAGATTATTTTTAATAGCAAAATCACAATACTCGCCATATTTTTCCATTGATGTAAGGTCTGTTATACTATTTTTTTTAGAAGGGAATGGGATAATATTTCCATTTTCCATGCAACATTTCTTATATTTCTTCCCACTACCACAGGGACATAAATCATTTCTACCTACTTTCATAAATTTATATTAACTCAAAAAATATTAATAAACAATTCTGTTATTTATTCTTAATAATTCTCTATTTATTAATTTCTCTATTAATAATTTTGGTATAATAAGACTCTCTATCAATAAATAAAAGCTGTTCTTCCAGTAAAGGAACAATATTAATTAACTTTTTATTTACTAAATGGTATAAAGCGATGCTAGAAAGAGACTCACTATAATACAAACCATCAATTTGTAACAATCCAGCATTATATAATCCATTTACTTTGCCAGTAATTACAATATCAACACGGCCTTTTGAAAGTAATGTAAAAGCGTCTTTTATACTATTTGCGGGAAATAACTTGTTACAATTAACTAAGTTGTTTTCTGTAACTTTAATACCTTTTTCATATGAGACGTTATAGTTTTTTAAATCATCCCATGATTCTATAGATATAGTTTCATTTTTATAAAATGCCACGGTCTCTATATTAAGAACAGGAACATCAATAATTAAAACTTCAGGGTTATTTAAAATTATCTGTTTTGCTCTAATAAGCTCTGCATCAATATCGCCTTTAGTTATTAAAGCCATAGACTTTTCCAAAGAATAAGTAACAAATTTACAATCTATTCCAGCATTTTTATAAACTTCAGAAATAATTTCCTGGGCTATCATCATATTCAAATTATGTTCAACAGGAATACTTATTAAAACTGTATCATTTGAATAGAGGAAAGTTATATTTGAAATAAAAAATAAAACAAAAATAATTCTCATACATTATTGTAAGTGTAGTGAGCCCATCAGTCAATAAACATCCTTATAGCTTCATGATAAATCTTACTATATATAAAAAATCAATTATAGATAGTATATTTGCTAATTTCTTTATATATTGTTATTTTTAATTTTTAACTATGGAAATAATATAATTCAAGAATATGATTATGATCCAGCTGCATGTGGTATTTTAATTAATTCCTGTTCTATTTTTAATCTTTCATTTCTTAGATCAAACTCATCTTGGATTCCTAACCAGAAATCAGGGCTATTACCAAAATATGCTCCAAGTCTTAAAGCTGTATCAGCAGTTATTTTTCTTTTGCCTTTTATTATTTCTGAAATTCTAGTAGCTGGAACCATTGTATCCTTTGATAATCTATATGCACTTATATTCATTGGTTTTAAAAATTCTTCTAAAAGTATTTCTCCAGGTGTAATATTAGGTATATATTCCATTTTTTAACCTCCTAATGGTAATCTATAATTTCTACTTCTGTTATGTTTCCTTCATCCCAATTAAAACAAATTCTCCACTGATCATTAATTCTAATACTATACTGATTTTGTCTATCACCTAATAATTTTTCAAGTTTATTACCAGGTGGAACTTTTAGATCATTAATATTTCTAGCTCTATGCATTATAAATAATTTACGTAATCCAATTCTTTGTACATCCTTTGGAATTTTCTTCACATAGAGTTGATTCCAAATCTTTTCTGTATCCTTATTTTTGAATGATTGAATCATTCTTCAATAGTAACGTTTGGCGATAACAACGTCAAGAGTTACTAATTATTAATTAAACTTTAAGTATGTTCAACATGCATAAAATAGGTAATAAATTACAAATTTTCAATATATATGAAAGCTAAAGCATTATTACATATACTAAATTCTTATAGAGAATTCATTAGAGCCATAAAGTATTTAGGATCTTTATTATTAAATAAATTATACCAAGCTTCCAATGTTTCACTAGTCATAACCTCCAGTTTTTTTAAAACTTCATAAGTAAATTCAAGTGCTGCAATACTAGATGCAGTTATTAGATTGTAGGATGAAACAACATTATCTGTTGAATAAAAAGCTTCTCCTGTATAATCGGGACATACCATTTTTAAATAATATAAGTCATTACTAGTATGTTTTATATTATTTAATAGACCAAGATTGGCTAAAAAGAGAGTAGAACCGCATATAGAAGCTACAATTATATTTTCTTTTTGATAATTATTAAGTACTTTAATTAAAAATTCATCTTGAACACTATCCCAGCTGTCAGATCCTGGTAATAGTAATATATCTCCAGAGTTAAATTTCACATTTTTAAGTTCTAATTGTGGTTCCATTATCGCTCCTCCCATAGTTTTAATTGGGTTTAAACTGTAACTCACAAATTTTAAATCGATATTACTACTCTTTGATAAATACCTTTTGCTATTTAGTTCGGCAATTAAATATCCAATTTCCCAATCTGCAATACCATTGAGTAAATAAATATAACATGTTTTGTTCTCCATGTCGTTTTTTGAATTTAATTCATTAATTTTATTAGTCATGTTTTCTCCTTATATTTAGAGATTACAACATTTAATATGACAGCATTGTGTCATATTAAATAAATTTATTGACACTAACGTTACGTTATAGATTATTTTAATATTCAGGGGTTGAGAAATGTATAAGATTAAAGAAGTAGCAGATATGGCTGGGGTTAGTGTAAGAACTCTTCATCATTATGATCAAATAGGTTTACTTATACCTCATCATATAGGTGAAAATGGTTACAGATTTTACAACGATGAAGATGTATTTGAATTACAGCAAATTCTTTTTTTAAGAGAGCTCGATTTTTCTTTGGAAAATATTAAAAAGATGCTTAATAATTCACTTTATTCGAGAGTAGACCTACTTAAAAAAAAGAAAGGCTCACAAAAATTATTGAATCTTTAGACCAAACAATTGCTTCGCAGGAGGAAGAAAAAAAAATGGATAAACAACAAATGTTTTCTGCATTTAACATGCAA
>JAFGYD010000254.1 GCA_016936295.1 Spirochaetales bacterium
AAAAAAGTACAGGTAGAGTTTATTAATTTTTCAGATTCAAATAAAGATTTACAGGATCTATTGTATAACTCATTATATACAGAAGTTCCGATTGTAGAATATGCCTACAGTATTGCAAACAAAAACAGGGAGATGTTAAGTGCTATTAATTATCTCCATGAAATTATTAATGATAAATACCCTAAACTTCAGGTTAGTTTTATGAAGCTATATTATGCCTGGTTCCAAATTAATACGGATTATTACACGCCAACGGTTGAACAGTTTAAAGATTTTTCCAGCCCTGTTGATACTTGGATTCCCCTAATATCTAACCATGGACTTGCTTACGGTTTGGATATAGCAAAAGAACAGCAAAAAGAAGGTTTAGGGGATGATAAAAAACTAAAAGAGATTGAAGTAGCAATAGAGAATATTGAGCTACACATAGAAGATGACCCCAATTTTATCAAATTACAAGAACAGCTACAAAGTGAAATTGATTACTTAATTGTTGTTAATATTGCTAATAATGCACTATTCCTGGTACTTTTTATCTCTGCAATTGTAATTATGTCCATTTTAATGAGTATGAGAATTTCAACAAACTTAATTAGTAAAATACATAATGTGGAGTCATCTCTTCAAAAAATATCGGATGGGGATTTAACAACCCAGGTAGTTGATGTAAGTGACGATGAATTTACTCTATTAGCTAATAGTTTTAATACTTTAACATCTATGTTATTGAGTAAAACAGCCTCTATGAAAGCAATTATGAACGAAATAAGTGAAATTATATCGGAAGATATGAATATGGATGCACTTATGATAAAAATAGTAGAGCTTGCAAAACAGTCATCTAAAGCTGATGCTGCAACTCTACTTCTTGTGGATAAATTTACAGATGTTCTACGGGTAGAGTATACAGATGGATTTTTTCCACCACCATACAGTGTATCAATATCTGTTAAATCTAAACGTTCACTTATTATGGAAAAATTTAAATCAACACCAATTGCTTTCCATAGCTGCTATTTAGCTAAGGATAGTGTATTAAAAGGTCATCCGCTTTTTATTAAGGATACAGAAATTGAAGGTGGTGAGATGCCATTAAATTCTAATCCTCAAGATATTCAGTTTATTAAATCTAGTATGACAATACCACTAGTTGTTTCTAATAAACTTTTAGGAGTTATATCTCTTGCAAAAACAAATAGAGATGAAATATTCTCGGATTTAGATTATTCAAACTTGGTTTCATTTGTTGAGTATGTATCACTAACTATAGATAATATATATAAATACTTGGAACTTCTTGAAAAATCAGAGATGAAAAGAGAGATGGATATTGCATCAGAGATTCAAAAGCAATTACTTCCTAAAAAGATTCCTGTAATTAATAACGTTGATATTTCTGCATTTTCTGAAAGTGCAAAAGGTATAAGTGGAGATTACTACGATGTATATAAAATAAGTGGAACAAAAAGTGTTGCTACTGTTTGTGATGTTGCGGGTAAAGGTGTTGCTGCAGCACTGGTACTTGTAATAATCAGAACAATTTTACACCTTGCCTCCCATAGTAAATCGACCTCTAAAGATCTATTAAACTTTTTAAATAAAAGTATTTCCGATAGGGTTAAAACAGATAATATAGCTACACTAACAGTTTTAATTTATGATAGTGAAACAAATAAAATAAATATTTCTATTGCTGGAGATACACCTATTCTTATTTACAGAAATAAAAAAAATGTTGTAGAAAGAGTATCACATAGTGATATTCCTGTAGGTATTGATACAACAACTGTATATGAAGACAAAGAGATACATATGGATGAAGATGATGTCCTATATATGTTCTCCGATGGTCTTCTTGAAGTTAGAAATGATTTTAACGATATTTTTAGTATTGATGAACTTGAAGCATTTATACTGGAACACTCTAGAAACAGAACTGAAACAATTTCAGTTCTGCTAAAGAACTATATAGATGAATTCCGTGGTTCCCATGCTAGAGTGGATGATGAGACAGTTGTTATTTTTAAGAAGATTTAGTATTAACTAATAAAGTAACAGAGAGACCTATTAAGGTAAGCCCTATAATTCTAATAATAAAATTAGAAACACCTAGGGGGAATAGAGCTATTAATAATCCTAATACAATTAATACAATTCCGGCCGAGGTCTCCTTTGTTCTAACAATCGCAATAATACCTACTGCAAGTATAAAAAGACCAATTATAACAAAAATAAAACCAGACAGAATTGTTGCGATATACCCTGCATTAAAAATAATTAAAGAACCAAATAATAGATATAGAATAGCTCTTACCCCATCGTATTTCCATCCTTTACCATATCTAATTAATGAAACCGATGAAATTAAAGAGTTGATTCCTAACAAAAAGAGGTAACAACCAAGGGAAAAAATCAAAATTGAAATTAAAGAATTAGGGATAATAACTATAACAACCCCTAAAATTAACATAAGAATAAATTTTAAATACATAATGAACTCCTAAAAAAAAAGCAGCAATCAGAGATTGCTGCCAGACAAATCTAAAAACATAACTGCGAGGATTATGATTTTATCATTTGGAAAAACTATACTCTAATTATTTTATACTATTAACAAGGGTTGTCAACATTTTTTTATTTTACCAATCTATTGCCATTATGAAATATACGGATATAATCATAATTATGAATAATACCGAGAAAATGATTCTAAATCTGATTCGAAAAAGAAGTAAACTTTCAAATACGGAACTAACACAAATTACAGGAAAGCATAAATCAACAATATCTCCATGTATACAATATCTTATAAAAGAAGAGTTTATTACAGCAGCAGGTACAGGAGATTCTACAAAAAAAGGTGGTAAACCTCCACTTTTCCTAGAATTAAACCCTAATAAATTATATACCGTTGGACTAAGTATAGAACCTGAACAAATTACAGCAATCATAACAGATTTCTCTGGTAAAATTATTCAAACACACTACTCTGGTTATAGGAACAAAAAGGATTCAGTTGTAATTATAGAAGATATCATTCATGTTATTAATACTATAATTGAAAAAGAGTCTATTAAAAAAAGCAAAATATCCGGTATTGGAATTGGTATTTCTGCCCAGGTTAATAGCGAAAAAGGAATTATATATAAGTGTGAGGGTCTTAGACTTTCAAAAGTTCATTTAAAAGATGAAATTGAAAAACTTATACCATACCAAGTTTCTATAATAAACGACGTTAATGCCTCTTTATTGGCAGAAAAATGGTTTGTACACGATGTAAAAGGTATAACATATAATAATTTCATATACCTGTTCATTGGTTCTACACTACAAAATATGGGGCTTGGTCTCTACCTTAATAATCAGCTTTATGAAGGAAGTAACCACCATGCCGGTGAGATGTATTACTACTTAACAGATAAAAGACTTAAGAGCTCCCTACCATC
>JAFGYD010000052.1 GCA_016936295.1 Spirochaetales bacterium
GAATTTACAACTCTGGAACTTGATATAGAAACATCTTTTTTAAAAATAAACGAACTGTTTAAATATAACAGTACAATAAAAAAAGATGTTGTTTCTATCTACCTTTTTTCATTAAATGGGTCCAAACTTGTGGGTCCTGACCTTAATCAGAATATAAGCACCCCCATTTCAAAACATCCATGGTTTATGGATGCAAGGGATGATCCAAGTATTTCCCATTTTTCTTCACCGCATACAAGTAATTACTCTCTAAGTGGGGACGAGGATGTAATTTTTCTATCAAGATCTGTAGACTATATTAAAAACGGTTTTCATCTCAAAGGGATTTTGTTAATTGAATTGAATTTTAAAAACATCACCGATTTAGCAGAAAAAACCAATTTAGGAGATGGTGGACATATTCTTATTCTTGACGATAAAGATTCCCTAGTCTACTTTTCAGGAAACAGAATTACAGCTCCGTTTCCAGAAAGTATGGTAGTTGCAATTAAAAACTACATTGGCGATCTAAAAACTCAAATCAATAAAACAGAATATTTTATTAGTATAAATACTTTAATACATACTAGATGGAGAATTGTAACTGTTAGTAATGTAAACGATATAGCTGAAGCAAAAAATGATATGATAATTCTTTTAACAATTATCCTGTTAGTAAGCTTTATTCTTACCACATTAATATCCATTTATATATCAAAAAGAATAACAAGTCCTATTAACAAACTAAAAGATAGTATGTTTCGTTTAGAAAATGGTGATTTTAACACAAAGGTAATTGTTAAAGGTCAAAAAGAGGTTGTTCGATTATCTATGTCCTTTAATACAATGATTGATAAAATTAGAGATTTAATGGATAAGGTTGTTACAGAGCAGAGAGAAACTAGAAAAAACGAATTAAGAGCATTACAAAATCAGATAAACCCACATTTTTTATATAATACCCTGGACTCAATTGTATGGCTTGCAGAAAATCATAGATCAGAAGATGTTATAACAACTGTAGTTGCTTTAGCAAAGTTTTTTAGATTAAGCATATCAAAGGGTGCAACAACAATTACAGTAGCTGAAGAAATTTCCCATATAGAGAGCTATTTAACAATTCAAAAAATTAGATATATTAATAAATTTGTTTACAATATTGAAATTGATCAAGATGTTAAAACCTTAGAAGTAATGAAACTAATATTACAACCAATTGTTGAAAATGCTATTTATCACGGTATTGGTGATGATATGGAGTATATTGGGATTAAAGCATATAAAGATAACAATTTCCTATACTTCGAAGTTGAAAATAGTGGATATGGGATTAGTGAAGAGAAAATTGAGGAAATTTATGAGCTGTTACGTGGAAATGCAGAACAGACAAGTGTTGGTTTAAAAAATGTTTACCAAAGGATAAAATTATTTTACGGCGATGAAGCAGATATAGAGATTCTAAGTGAATTAGATGAAAAAACCACAATAAAAATCATTATTCCATTGAGTGAAAAAACAGAAGGTAGTTTATGAAAAAATTTATAATGTTAATATTAACCCTACTACTCTTTAGTTGTACAAAAGGCAGAGAGAGTGTTTCCTTAATTATATATAACGGGAATGACCCATTTATAAACTCAATGGCAAATAATATAGAAAGAGAGTCAAGCGATCTATTTAATATTGAAAAATTTGACTCTAAAAATTTCCAAATAAACCAAAATGAGTTTATTAATCAGTGCATTGATAATAAAACAAGCCTTATAATGTTAAATCCTGTAGATAGATTAGGGGTCTACCCTATAATTAGAAAGTTAAAAGCGAACAATATCCCTGTAATTCTATTTAATAGGGAACCTTTAAAAAAAGATCTGGATATTTGGGAAAAAGCATTTTATGTAGGAACTAAAGGGGAACAGTCGGCACAAATTCAGGGGGAAATAATATATAATCTCTTTGGCTCTAACCCTTTAAAACTAAACAATTTAGATAAAAACTCTAATAATGAAATTGAAATAGTAATCTTAAAGGGAGAACAGGGTCATCAGGATGCCGAAATTAGAACAACTGAGGTTGTTAACTCTTTAAAATCCAAGGGGTATAAACTTAATATTTTAGTAACCGAAGTTGCTAATTGGAAAAGATCTGAAGCATACGAAAAAATGAAAGCAATTATTAATAAGTATGGCAATTCCATTGAGTTAGTTATTTCTAATAACGATGAAATGGCAATTGGAGGGATTGATGCCCTAATTGAATCGAATATGTTTCAGGATTTAGATCAAAATGGAATTATTAATAAAGAAACTGAACCATGGATTCCTGTTGTTGGTATAGATGGATTACAAGAGGCAATTATTCTTGTAAGAAATGGATACTTGGCTGGTACCGTTGTTAATGACTCTGTTTTACAGGCTAAAGCTATAGTTGAACTAGCAAATATTTTACTTCATAACAAGAGTCTAACCCAGTTAACCTTTGATATTATTGATAATAAATACATCATGCTGGATTATAGAATTTTACAATAATTAAACAAAAAAATAACAAAAAACATACAATTTTGTAGAATACTACAAATTTTGAATAGAATTTTACATTGTTAGATGCTATTTCGGTGCTAGCATTATTCTTGTAAGGGATAATATTTATCCAATTAAAAAAACAAGGAGATTTAAATGAAAAAAATTCTTTCATTAGTACTACTTACATTAGTTGCATTTAGTACATTCGCAAATGGTCAAAAAGAAAGTGGTAAAATTGTTATCGGAGCAAACATTTATAGTTTCGCAGATAACTTTATGAATGGTGTTGTTAAACCAGAATTAGAGTCTTATGCAGCTTCAAAAGGTGTAGACATCCAAATTGTAGACTCTGAAGGTCAACAAGCAAAATTAAACGATCAAGTAGATGTTTTTATTACAAAAGGTGTTGATGTATTAGCAATTAACTTAGTAGACCCTGCAGCGGCTCAAACTATTATTAACAAAGCAAGAGCAGCAAAAATTCCTTTAGTATTATTTAACAAAGAAGCTACAGAAGCTGGTGCAATGGCTTCTTACGATAAAGTTTGGTATGTAGGAACAGATTCTGCAGAAGCTGGTATTATTCAAGGTCAAATGATGGTTGCAGACTGGAAAGCAAACCCAAGTTGGGATAAAAACGGTGATGGTGTTGTTCAATATGTTCTTTTAAAAGGTGAACCAGGACATCCAGATGCTGAAGCAAGAACAGTTGAATCAGTTAAAGCATTTAAAGATGCAGGTATTTCTGTTAAACAATTAGCATTAGAAGCTGACCCTAACTGGTCTACTCAACATGGTAACGATAAAATGGCTGCATGGTTAACTTCTTCTTTTGGTAAAGATATTGAGTTAGTAATTTGTAACAACGATGGAATGGCTTTTGGTGCTATAACAGCTCAAAAAGCAGCAGGAGTTAGATTACCAACTTATGGTGTTGATGCTTTAGCTCAAGCTTTAACTCACATTGGTGACAACGAATTAGACGGAACAGTTCTTAACGATGGTGCTAACCAAGCAAGAGCTACAGTTGACTTAGCTATTAACGCTGCAATGGGTAAAAACCCTACAGAAGGAACAAGCTGGGTAATTAAAAACGACGGAACAAAAGCTGTACGAGTTGCATACGTTCCTGTAACAAAATTAAACTATAAAGATTTTCAATAAGAGATAAATTTATGGATTAAAGGAGTACGAAAGTACTCCTTTATATGACTGCGAGATTGAGAGAGGTATTTCTTTTGCAAGAAGATTATTTATTAAGTATTAAAAATGTTTGCAAATCGTTTGCCGGTGTTAAAGTACTAAAAAATGTGTGCTTAAATATAAGACCAGGAACGATACACTCGTTAATGGGCGAAAATGGTGCCGGGAAGTCGACTCTAATGAAATGTCTTTTCGGAATATACAAACAAGATGCAGGAGAGTTTTTCTTTCAGGGGGAAGCATTTAACTTTACTGATCCAAAACATGCTTTGGAAAATGGTGTATCAATGGTGCATCAGGAGCTAAATCAAGTAACAAAAAGAACTATTTCAGACAATATATGGTTAGGGCGTTACCCAACAAAACATGGATTTATTGATGAAAAAAAGATGTATCTGGATACGATGAGTCTTTTTAAAAGACTAAATATACATCTTGACCCAAGAACTAGATTAGATAAACTTTCTGTTTCACAAAGACAGATGGTTGAGATTGCAAAAGCTGTATCTTACAATGCAAAAATTATAGTTCTTGATGAACCAACATCCTCTTTAACAACCCATGAGGTAGATATGCTATTTGCTATAATGAGGGTTTTAAGAGACGAAGGCGTTGGTATTGTATACATATCTCATAAAATGGAAGAGATATTTGAGGTTTCTGACGAAGTAACTATTTTAAGAGATGGATCCCACATAGGTACTGAACCTATAGGTAATCTTACTATGGAAAAAATAGTTAACATGATGGTTGGTAGGGATTTGGAAGATCGATTCCCTCCTAAAACAAATGTTCCATCGGGAATTCATATGTCAGTTAGAAACTTAACAACTAAATATGAACCTAAGGTAAAAGATATTAATTTTGATTTACGAAAAGGTGAGATTTTAGGAATTGCTGGTCTTGTTGGAGCTGGACGAACAGAGTTAGTAGAAGCTATTTTTGGTGCTAGGACTACAGAAACATGTGAAATCTATGTCGACGACCAACTAATTGATAACTCATCTACACAGAAATCAATAAAAAATAAATTTGCACTTTTAACAGAAGAGCGAAGAGAGACAGGGATTTACCCTGTAGCAGATATTACATTTAACTCATGTATTGCCAACATAAAAA
>JAFGYD010000053.1 GCA_016936295.1 Spirochaetales bacterium
TGATACCCTCTATTTAAATTCAGAACAGCATCTGCCATTTTTTGAATATGTTCAGGTCCGGTTCCACAGCAACCTCCAATAACAGACGCTCCCCCATCAAGGAATCGTTTAGCGTATTCTGCAAAATATTCAGGAGTAGAGAGATATATTTGTCTACCATCAACAACTTTAGGATGTCCGGAATTAGGTATTACGGAAAATGGCTTATGAATAAAATTGATTGTATCCTTTAATATATCAAGCATTTCACTTGGACCCATTGTACAGTTAATTCCAATAACATCTGTATACTTGGATCTATCAAGTTTTTGTGCATATAATCGTCCAAGTTTTAAGTATTCAGATGGAGCAACCGGGGGTAGTGTAAATTGTGCCTGAATTGGAATATTTGATATATTTTTTACAACTTCACAAATTTCAAGAAGGATATCTATATTAGAAAAAGATTCAAATAGTATTAAGTCAACACCATTATCAATTAAAAATTCAGCCTGTTCTTTTAAAGCATCAATTTCAATATTTGCAGGGGTACCTTCTGGAGCTCGACCAATTGATCCTGCAACATACAGGTCTTCTCCTGCAGCTTCTCTAGCTAACTTTACACCCGCAGAGATAATATCTGAAATTTTATCTCCAAGATTATACCCTTTTAAATTAACCCTGTTAGCACCATAGGTATTTGTAGTTAGAACTTGTGCTCCAGCGTCTACATACTCTTTATATATACCGGACACAAGATTAGGAGAAGAAATATTTACTTCTTCAAAACATCTATTTATAAAAACACCTTTATCATAGAGCATTGTTCCCATTGCGCCATCAAAAAGAGTAATTCCCGCTGCGACTTTTTCTAAATAACTTAATTTAGCCATTAACCTTCTCTTCTTCCTAGTTCATTTAGAACTTCGCTTATTGAAAGATTGTTATATTCTAATAAAACCATCATGTGGTATATAAGATCTGCAGACTCGTATATAATCTCTTTTTTTTCCTCTGCAAGAATAAGTTCTATTGCCTCTTCACCTGTTTTCTTTTTTATCTTTTCCAAACCCTTTTCGAAAAGGTGGGTTGTATAAGATCCCTCAGGCATTTTCAATTTTCTCTCATGTATAACCTTTGTTAAATGAAGTAATATTTCAGGTGTTTCGGTTTTTATACTAATATTTGTAAAATTTTCTGAATCGTTCATAGCTTCTGTATCAATAACCGCACTATACCAAGTACCATGACCTTCTATGGAAATATATTTACCTTCACCTTCATATGGCAAAAGCCTTCCTGTATCGGGATTTATTACCCAAAGTTCATTGTTTTCTATACTTTTCCTATACCCTTTCTCATTAATTAAAAGAGCGAAAAGAACAACCCCTTCTTTATTTTTTACAACCAATGGCAAGGTTAAACCGTCTCTCATATTTACATTCTCAATCATACTTTTATATTAAAACAAAAAATCAAGAATAAAAAGTGTTATGCTTTAAGGTTTGCAGGAAAGATTATATGAAATTCACAACCGTCTTTAATCTTGGAAAAAGAAACAATTGATCCCTGTAATATCTGTGCAATCTGATTGTACACAATAAACATACCTAATCCGGAACTTCCGGCTCCCCTATTAGTAGTATAGAACGGTTCAAAAATTTGGTTGAGAACTTCCCTCGTCATTCCATCACCATTATCTTTGTAAATAATTTGAATATTCTCTTCAACTTTGAATATTTCTATAACTATTTTCCCATTTTTTTTATTTTCAAAGCCAAATTTAAAGGAGTTTGTCAGTAAATTAGTTATAACCTTATAAATAGCCCCAGGATATGTTTCAACTTCATACTCGTTAATAGACTTTATTTCCAATTCTATGTTTTTCTTATGCATTTGCTGCCTAAGGCTTGTCGAAATAATTGTTATGTAATTTACCAAATCAAAGGATCTTATCTCATCACTTTCGTGATCTTTTGCAACAGTTCTAAAATTTTTTACAATTTCAGAAACTCTATTGCTGTTAGTTTGAACAACATGTGTAGCTTCAGATGTTTTTTCTATAAAATTAGTTAATCTTTTAGAAGTTAAAGTCTTACTATCAATAAAGCTTTTTAACTCAAGTAATTCATCATTTATAAACGATACCCCTGTAATAATCACTCCTAATGGAGTATTAAATTCATGGGAAATCCCTGTCACCAATGTACTCAATGATGCAATCCTTTCGGATTCAGCTAGCCTTGCCTGGGTTATTTTTAATCGTTCAACAGTTTCCTGCAACTCAATGGTCCTTTCATTTACCATTTTCTCCAACTCTAACCTGTAATCATGTAGTTCAGTCTCTCTTGTTTTTATCTGATCTGCCATTATACTAAATGATTCTGCAACATGGTAAATTTCGGTTAGTCTAATTTCAGGAATAATAAAGTTGTAATTTCCAGACCCTATCTCCCTTGTTATGTGAAGTAACATATTAAATGGAGCTTTGAATGTAGCATCTATTACATAAATAAATATCACAGATAAGACAGCACAAATAATTAATATAATCAAGAAATAAACAACCGAGGATGGTATAACAAAATTACGTACAGGATTATATATGGTAACAATCCATCCAAGACTATCGCTTACATATCTATATTTTTTTAAATTATACTGTGATATTGGTGGAGGTATTATATTTTTCCCCTCACTATTACTTATGGATAAAATTATTTTATCTGTTGTGAGTAAATATCGTATTTTTAAATTTGGATTAATTTCAAGATTTAATACCCCAGAACCACTTAGATCACCATTAATTTCAAAATTTCTTATATATTTATTCCCCTCTAAATCGGTCTTTATGGTTGTTTCAAGTACTTCTATATTTGGAATTTCACTACTCCCATATAGTTTTCTATAGTATTTATAGTTATTAAAAATTACTAATGCTTCACCCTCAATATCCTTAAATAAACATTTGTTTTCAGATTCATAATTAATATCATATAGTCTATTTATAAAATGAGAATTGATAACTGAAAAAATTACAAATAGAGTAAAAAGAGGCAATAAAATTATAATTAACATTTTTGAGATTATTATTCTTCTAATACTTCTATTGTTATTAATAACTACCAAATAGACGGTCCTCTTTTTAAATAATATGCCAATGCACTGTCTTCGGGGAATTTATTTAAAATATCTTCAAATATAGGTGTTGATTTTTCAAAAAGACCCATAGAATGATAATCTACCGCTTTTTCAAAATCATCCCTAAAGGTAAGTTTCTTTTCAAATAAATTTATTGGATCGAGACTAAAAATTTCATAAACATTTACAGGTTTATTTTTCCCTTTAAAGTAGAGCTTGCCAATGTTTCGTAGATCAATTTCTTCGATATTCTGTAAATTTAAATATGTATTTTCGCTTATAGCTATATTTATTCCAAACTCTTTTGTTATGGATTCTAAACGAGAACAGATATTTACAGCATCTGCGATAACGGTACTATCCATTCTTTCATTTTCACCAATTGTTCCTAACATTAAATCCCCAGTATTTATACCAATACCCAAATCTATTTTATTATATCCCGAATTACTTCTATGTTCATTATAAATTTTTAAAACTCTTAGTAAATCTAGTGCAGCATTTACTGCAGCATCTGGTCCATTAGGGAAAAGAGACATAAAACCATCTCCTAAATATTTATCTATAAAGCCCCCATTTCTTCTAATTACTGGTCCAATTCGTTCAAGATATGAATTTATAAACAGAAAATTTTCTTCTGGGGTTAATTTTTCAGAAAGTGTTGTAAAATCCCTGATATCGCAAAACATTACAGTCATTTCCAGTTTTGTATGGTCCCCTAATTCAATTTCAGAAACTCTATCTCTATTCAGATATCGAAGGAACTCTTCAGGAACAAAACGTTTAAAAGAAACATTTGTATAAGCTAACTCTTGTGCAAGTCTTTCCGATTTATAAAATGATTTTGCAATGCTTAAACTTAGTAAAATTCCTTGACTAATAATAAAAGCAAGCATACCTATAGAAACCATTTCTGGGCTAGAAACCATCTCTTGAGAGACTAAAACATCATTTATATATGCTCCTAGTAAAAAAACAAAGCCTACTAAAGTAACAATTGCTTTTCTTTTCTTATGAAGAGCTCTTTTTACAACTATAAAAAAGGATATAAAAGCTCCTAATGTAGAAAAAATCTGATATATATATAGCAAACGTATATAAAAACTATGATATGTAAAAATTGCCATTATAGAGAAAGCGAGACTTATAATGTACATAGGTTTTAAAATTAGATCTGATCTCTTATAAGGAAATAATAGTGATATGTATTTCATAAAAATAGGAGCTGCGATATAGAAAGTTAAGTGACCTAAAGCGGCTTCAACTTCTAAATTAAACCTATTATTAAGTAACAACAAAATATGCTCACCGTATAATATAGTTCTTAAACCCATAACAAGAGAAAATATTCCAAAATAAAGAGTTGCAGGTTCATCTTTTTTCCCAATATAAACACTTAAATATAACAACCCAATAACAATTAAAGCTCCAAATAAAAAAGAATCCTGAAGTAAATATCCATAATATTTGTTAAGTACATTATCATACTCACCTATAAGAAAAGGATGTGCAAATCCCCCTGTAAGATCATCAAAATTTGAAACATGAACTACTATATTTATCTCATTAACCTTTGGAAGTTTAACTAATGTAGAGGCAATCCTTGTATTACTCTTAGTTTTTATTTTTTCGACTTCTCCATTTCGGGATAAAATCTCCCCATTTACGAAAAGGGTATATCTATCCATGGTATAAGGTATTCTTAAGGCATATTCCTTGTTCTTTACAGGTAGTAATATTGTTTTTTGAAATGTCCCGTACCCCCATAAAGGGTACTTATTATCCCTGGACCAACTAAAAGGAAAGGATATAGTCTCTGTTGGGTTCAAAAAATCATCATCAGGGGATAGGAACTCTTCCCAGAAAAAATTAAAATCACTATATAACTGCAGATTTTTTTTACTAAAATCGAAATTACTATAATCTGTTTGAGTAAAAACTAAGCTAGGCAGAGAGAGTAAAATGAAGAGTATAATTTCTTTAATTTTTTTTGCCTGAAGCATCCCTTTACCTTTATATTTTAAATTAAAACTATAAATAATAATTGTTATATAATAAGTTTAGTCTTAAATGAGTTTTAATTCCAATGTTTTGTATTTTACATATTTGGAAAACCCTGTTTAAAATGGAAGATAGTTGTAATATCATCTCATTTTTATTATCTAATAAACCTTTCAATAAATTTAATTGCTCTACTATATAGATAAATTCATCGTTTATATCTTTCAAATCAGAAATAGGTTCATCAATAGTTTCATAAAAATCGGTACACTTTAAAAGAAATTTTAGTTCATATATCATAAAAATAAACTCAGTTAAATGTCCTTCAAATGTGTTTTGAATCTGTTTAGAAAAACCTGTTCTAAATTCTTCAAAATCAATATCGTAGGAGGTATATAAAACATTAAGACTTGCAAACTTTCTTCGACAATATAGGTCTGCCACTTTAAAAAGCTTTAGATTCATTTTATCAATAAAATTCAGAATATCCTCATCTGATATATTATTATCAATATACTTGTGGTGATCCTTTATTATTTTTTCTAAAGTCATTTATTAACTCACTTTTTTATTAAAATAATTTTAATACAGAAGAGTGAGAATATCAAATTGACAAAGCTAATTTCAATGAATCTATTTTAGTTTTTATACTATCGGCCCTTGATGTAAGAACAACAGGAACTTTTAAACCGGAAACTATTCCACAAACCGTAGCCCCACCAAAGAGAACTAGGGATTTATAAACTGAATTTCCTGTATCCAAATCAGGAAAGATTAATACGTCTGCATCTCCTGCAACAGGAGAGATGAAATCCTTAATTCTTGCAGCCTCCTTTGATAACGCTAGATCAAAGGATATTGGGCCTTCTATAATTGTATTTCCAAAAGTATCCTTTAAAATTTTAGCATCCACAGTACTTTGAATCCGGCTATTAACAATCTCTACAGGAGTGATACATGCAATTTTAGGGTTTTCTAAACCTAGTGCTTTAACAACTCCTATTGCATTCCGAACAATCTCTGCTTTCTGCTCTATATTTGGTTTTATATTAATACCGCAATCTGTTAAAAACAGAGGTTTATGATAGGATGGGATATCAAATTTACTTACAAGACTAACTAGGGACTGTCCTTCTTTGAAAAGATTATACTCTTTTTTTAAAAGTATTCTCATAAATAGCCCTGTATGTATTAATCCCTTCATAATTACATTTGCTTTTTTATTCATAATTAATTGGGCTCCATACTTGGCAGCTTTTTCATGATCGTCAATATCTACAATCTCAATACTACTTTTATCTAAATCTGTATCGTTAATAAATTTATCAATAACTTTTAAATTACCTACTAAAACAAAGTTAACTTCACTAATAAAATATTTAACAACTTCAAAGATCTCTATGTTTTCAGGACTTATAATTACAACACTTTTTTTAACCATTTGATACTCCCGGTCCTTTAATAAAACCTCTTCCTCCAGCCCCTTTTGAAACAGTAATCTGAGTAGAAATTCTCTCTTTCAAAGCTGCTACATGGGATATAACTCCAATTAGTTTACCCTCCCCATGAAGTGAAGAGAGCGCTTCCAGGGCAACTTCCAAAGCTTCATCATCTAATGTACCAAACCCTTCATCCAAAAATAGAGAGTCAACTCTAACTCTGTTACTAGACATCTTAGATAAGCCTAATGCAAGGGCTAAGCTTACAATAAAACTCTCTCCTCCTGAAAGATTTTTTGTAGATCTAATAACTCCGGATTGAAAAAAATCTAAAATATTAATATCTAAGGGATTAACATAATCTTGAACAAGTAGATACCTTTTTGTCATCTTTTCAAGTTCAAAATTTGCGTAGGATATCATACGTTCAAATGTTAAACCTTGGGCAAAATTTCTAAATTTTTTCCCATCGGCTGACCCTATTAATACATGAAGTTTTTTCCATGCGTTTAGTTCCTTCTCCTGTTTTTCTATCTCCAGAATTTTCTCCTGCACAATTTTTTTAGCATCCCTACTATTTTCCAAGCTTTGATGTATAGCCCCAATTTTTAAGTTAACATCTTTTATTAAACTGTTTAATTCACTATCTTCAACTAATAATTCAGACTTACTCTTTTGGGTTAGATCTTTCTCTTTTTCAATGTTATATAGAGAAATCTTCTCTTGATATTTAAATTTTATATTTTTGTTACGTTCTTTAATATCATTAACTCTTTTTTCTTTTTCAATATATTCATTAACGGGAATTAAAAACTGTAAAAAATCATCTATATCTTTAAATCCTTCATTTACAATCTTTGTATTAATCTCCAACTCAAGGTTGATAAATTCTTCTTCAGATTTACAAATTCTTTCATCAAGATTTTTAATACTTGTGGTATTTTCTGTTAATTTTTTATATAACTCATTAGTATAAATCTCAATATTTTCTAATTTATTCTCATTTAAAGTTATTAATTCGCTAACTTTTTTTTCTTCTACACATGTATTTTTCTCACCGTATAAATCAAATCTTTTAGATTCTAATTCTGTTAAATTATTTTTTAGAGTAGATACGCTAGTATTTAATTTTAAATATTCTTCGCTTTTATTTTCTATTTTACTTCTTAATAATACTACTTTTTGTTCCAAATCCCTTTTTAAGTTACTAAAGTTTTGCATTAAACTACTCTGCTTTAACCATTCATTTTTTCTAGCTTTAAGGTCATTTATTTCATTAACGTTACTGTACTTTGATATTTTTTCATTAAGTTTTAGATTTAAATTTTCTAACTCATTTAAAATATTTTTTTTATTTTGAGCATCACTTTCTAAAATTGAAATAGTATTGTTTATTTC
This sequence comes from Spirochaetales bacterium, assembly GCA_016936295.1. Classification (GTDB taxonomy): domain Bacteria; phylum Spirochaetota; class Spirochaetia; order DSM-2461; family DSM-2461; genus Thiospirochaeta. Next base: position 7,959 of record JAFGYD010000053.1, read on the forward strand.
TAAAACTTTTTTACTTAACTCTTCTACATCATTTATGAACTGCTCTAAATAAAAAATATCACTTTCAACTTTATCCTGTTCGCCATTAAAAGTTGAAGCAAATGGATGTTCTAATGATCCGCACAATGGGCAAGGAGTTCCATCAATCAATTGTGATCTATGCTCTTCTAAACTTATTATTCGTTCTATAAGTTTTTGTTCTCTAATTAAAGAACTTAAATCTTTTTTGTATTCAGTAAGTTGCCGGCCATTAAGCTTATTTGAAATATTCTCATCTATTTTAGTAGAATCATCTTTTAATTTATTAATCTTAATATTTAATTCTTTATATAAAACATCAATGTTTCTGTTACTTAATTCCTCTTTCCTTAAAAAAAGTTCTTCAATTCCACTATATTCAGAGAGTAAATTTTCATCATCTTTATTCAATTTTAAATATTCTATAGTTGCTATATTACTGCTTTCCAGCTCTTTTAACTCTAACTCTTTAGTTGCTATCTCTCTATTTAAACTATTTTTACTTTCTACAATCAATTTCAATTCATTTGATTTAGAATTAAGCTCTTCTTTTAAAACTGAAATATTAATATCTAGAACTTTTACTCTGGAAATTAACTCTAACTCTATTTTCCCTAACTCTTTTGCTTTGTTAAATTCATTTTTTGCTTTGGTTAAACTTGCTAATCCCTCTTTGTATTCACTTTCAATTTTAGGATTATCTTTTTTAATATTTGAAAGTAACTCTCTATCCCTAAAAAGACTGTTTTTTAAGGATTGATATACCTGATAATCCCCTCTAATGCCATGAGCCTTTATGGATAATTTAAAATTGTTAATCTCTTCAATGTTATTTTTAATTTCATCTTCAGAATTATTTAGTTCTATTTTTAATCCGTCCAACTCTTTTGAAAGTTCGTTAACCTTTGTAATCCAATTTATTTGATTATTTAAGATCTTAACTTTAGAAATTAATTCATCTTCTTTTAAAGATAATTCTTGTAATTCTTTTACTAATTTATCTTCTTCTTCCACATTTAAATATTTAATATCTCGACACTTTGCTTGTAATAATTCTAATTTATCAGCTTCAAGTCTCTGTTGTTCATGTATTTGAATGCTAACATTACTATAAATTTCAGTACCTGTAATTTGCTCTAAAATAGGTCCTCTTTCATCTGGAGACGCCTTTAAGAAAGCCGAAAAACTCCCTTGAGCAAGTAATATTGATTTTGTAAAACGTTTAATATCCATTCCTGTTTTTTCTATTATAAAA
>JAFGYD010000255.1 GCA_016936295.1 Spirochaetales bacterium
CAAACCAGTTACATCCAAATTAACCATTAAATAACCATCTGCGAAATCACCCCAACTAAATGGTGCCCAGCCTTTTAATCTTTCTTCCGGGGTTTGATCTCCTCGTTCCAACATACCGGCCATACCTGTTGGGTCTGTATAGTTTATGGGATTGTTGGAACAATAACTATACCAGTTATTGCTTTCAACAATGGAAAAGCCTTTGCGATTGGGATTAATTAATTCTCTACCAGCCGGGTCAGCACTTATCCATATTCCGGTTTTAGGTGAAAAATATCTTTTGCCCGCGTAGTAGTAGTTCGTTTCGGTATCATATTCAAGAGCACTCAGTCTGAAGGGTAATAATTCAAAACTGTCAGATTCATTCTTTATCCACATTTCTCCATGGGGTGTGTATTCATAGTGTGAATATCGTTCACCTTTGTGGTCTGTAACATATTGAGAAGACCCGAGGAAATCGCCGTGATAATAATAGGTGTTCACTTTTTCATATCCTGTATATTCTGTTTCCACATAATCTTCCATCCCGAGTTTGGTTGCTATTCTTGTTTTTCATACTACGGATACTCCGGCCCAGGGGCCTGGGGTTACGCGGATGGTTCCGCTTCGCTTCACCGGCTGGATTTCGCGGATGTGCTATTGGTAACCCGGTTAGCGTATCCTGCTTATCGGAAGTGTTCAATTCATCCGTAGAGATCCAGCCGACGGAGTCATCCGCGTAGTTTCCTGAAACATCTGTAGTACCCTTCTCTAAACTGTCAAAGGTCTTTTTTTCATAATCTTAGCCAGGAATCACCATTTTTATGGTGATTCCTGGTTGGTTAAAATTCATTTTGGCTTTTAGAAAGGCTTATTTTTATCACATCCGTTGTTTATTGAGAAACGGATGGTATTTTGGTTCCCCACGCCACAGGCTTTACTTAGCGGTGATAGAAATAAATGAACTCTTACTATTTAATAATGCGTTGCATTAATACGATAGACGGATAAATGTATAAAGCATTTTCGAAGCCATAATTGCTGCATGTACCTAATATTTCATATATATTATATGTGTTATAAGCACAAACCATCCCAATTCTCAGCCGGGTCTTTTCCGAAAGTAAATAATGTATTGCACATATACCACTTAATCCAATATCACTATCAACATATCCTATTTCATTCGATCCTGGACCGCTAATAACATTCGAGTATGAATTGACTCCGATTCCTAATTCACAGCTTAGCGTTCTATTAATGTAAAACTGGAATCCCAAACCTAAAAGGAAATTTAACGTAATTGCTACTGGATAATTCTGAATAATCGATGTTACTTTTTCATTATTTAATAGATTCGCATTAAAAATCCAGCCAAAATTTATTTCTTTAATAATTATAAAGTTTCCACCCTCACTAGATGTAAAGCAAATATTAGCACTAGTGGCTGATAGATAATCATCTTCATAATAATCGGGTAATTTGAATGTAGAAAATCCTATACTTCCTCCAATTCCAGAATAATTATCAGCAAAACCAGAAATATTTATAAGTAGTAGTAGTAATATAATTATTTTCATAATTTCCTCGTTTTTTCTTTCATCTTTGAGTTTTTAAAAATCGTTTATTAATCTTTATCCTCTATAATACTTGTTTACTTGATATTTCCATACCCATCCGATGCTGGGTAGTATGTTTAATGTTTCCTTATATTTTTCAGCAGAAGGAGGGTTAAATATTATTGGATCATAGCTTGTAATAATTCCCAATTTAATATAATTCTCCTCAGATATTTTTAAATTAATATTTAAGGATACACCAAATCCCAAATTTATATCAAGAAAATCAGTTTCATTTTCTCCTGTCAAAATAAAACCATTAGTATGAAAACCAAGACCTGTGCAAATAAAAATCAAATCATGCGGTTGAAGCAATACTCCCCAGCCCATGAAAATATCAAACATTATAGAAGTATTTAATTCTGTAGTATTATAAATGTCTATAATATTATGAGTATCAGTTCGTTTGGCACTATATACCCATCCACCATTAATTTCTATAATTGATCTGATGTATCCATCTGTAATATTACTAAATGAAATGTTAATACTCGAACAATTCATTTCATTAAAATTTTCGTAGTTAAGTCTATTTGACTCTTCCGGGTTTTCTCTAACAACATTGAAGAACCCCATGCTTACTCCCAAACTTAGATAATCCCAAGAGAATGCCATCATAGTGGTTAATAATAGTATTCCTATAAATATTTTTTTCATTAAATCCTCTTATACACCTTTATTGTTATATGTGATATTACTATTGAACAATATTAATTATATTTCAATTCATATTATTTGATTATTCTTTTAGAGGCTATATTTTATTCACGATAACCCCATAATTCAAAACCATACCTATTGCTTTTAGCTGCAAAGCACAAAATGTCATTAAATACTGTAAGCTTTTCTAAACGAGGGCCATTTGTTACATTAAAATCAGAAAGACATTTTATTCCATCATCAGGGTTATATTTATATAATTCGAGGCTACCGCCCAACGCATCTCCTCCTGAGAAAAATATAGTATTTTTATAAATCGTCATTTCATATGCAGTACCATTTAGAAATACTCCATCTTTAAAATCAAGAACCTTATTCAAATTCCCTTCATTATCATATGACCATATACAAGTATTATACATACCAGGATTTGATAAAAAATAGAGCTTATCATCGAAATTTTGAAAATTATTAGAAGCTCCGATTTTTGTATTATTATCATCTGTCATATCAACACATTTATCGGTTATATTATATTTAAAAAAGGAATTATAATAAGAACTATTAGCAGTAAAAAATAATTCATTATTATAAACATAAAGATTCTTTGGATCAGAACTTTTGCTACCTGGATTGATATCCATAACTAATTCTGCTCCGTTTTCTTCATCATACATCCATAATTCTGTACCATGCGTTGCATCAAAGGCTGTAAAATAGAGTTTATCCATATATATTGTAAAATTTTCCGGATTTGAACTTGTATCTATTCCTATATCAGCAGCTAATTGCAGACCAGTTTCTGGTTGATATTTATATAATTCATATTCTGAATTTTCATTTTGTTGTGTTAGGTATAATTTATTTTTATACCAAATACCGTTTTTCGTAGGTTTCAGATCAGAAATAGGTTCTGGATTTCCATTCCCTGTATATTTCCAGAAGCTTGCTTGTGTTTTATTTTCAACAAATTGATCAGCTCCATAATATAAGGTATCGTTCCAAACGGATAAACAATATAAATTTTTACCATCGGTTGAAGTAGTCCAAGGAGCAATTATAGTTTCCTGTTTTCCATCAAAAATCCATAAATTTGAATAAAGTACATCTTCCCAAGCTATTAAATACAATTTATTCTTAAAAACAGTTAAAGAACTTAACGCCGAGGAGCCTTTTCCTTGATAAATATCCTTAATCAAAAATGTTTCTCCAACGGGAAAATTGTCTTCTTCACTTTGTTGTTCTGTTATATCTGTATTTGGATGAGGACTTCCACAGGAAGTAAATACAATTGCTAAAAATGTAATAAGTACTAAATAGTTGCTTTTTTTCATAAAATCTCCTTTGATTTTTATAATTTGATATTTCTTAAATTTAATTTATAAGCACTAGCTTATATGTTATTTAATTCAATACGATTGGTTAAATTGTTTAAAAGCAAAAAGCAATCAATCATCCAAGTTAAGCCATGATTGTCTCTATAAAGTTTATAAATTTCTTCAACAAAAAAACTCTTTATCACAGTTTTCGCATCTGAATTTTTTATAAATAACATTTACAGGCCCTATAAAATCTTTGTCACAACTTGCTATCATGTCCTGATATTCGAAATCATTAATATGTTTAACATAAACTTTCTTTTTTATAATTACTAATTTATTCGTACATTCAGGACAAAAATTGTCTCGAAAATAAGAGAAAAATGGTCGATTGATGTATCGTAAAAAATTAACTAATTTAAATTTCACTATGGTTTCGCCTTAAATATAAATGTTATTATAATTAGTCAGCCTCTTAACAAATGGTTATGCAAGCCATAAGGGTAATTTAAAGCTATTCACGTATCATGCTATTATTGCTTCAAATAATAAGTTTTAAAAATAATGCAATATATAAAAGCTCCAAACCCCATAATATTAAAAAGATAGTTTCGATTGAAAACTTTCTTTTTACATTTATTGTATTTAATTTAGTTTTCAAAAACTTTTGTATCTCGAAATAATTTTTAATGTTAATTCCTTTTAATGTTATTACTTTACCATTCGATAATTTTAAATAAAGTGTGTGCATTTGGTGATGTAAAGAACCGCTACTTCTTTCTTCAAGCCCTTGGATTTCGGAAAATGAATATATTGTATTACCAATAATTCGTTTTATAATCATCTCATTCTCAGTAAATTTTAATTGTTCAAATGTTTTAATAGCATCCCAGCCAGCATTTAATATAGGAAGGAGGAGAATTGGGAGTCCAAAAAATAACCAAGAATTTAAAGTTAACCTTTGTTTTAAATATATTAATCCACCAATAAATAAAATCATCACTATAATTTCTGCAAATAACTTTATATTATTTCTCTTCGAAATCACCATAATATTATCATACAAGCTATAATTTACCACTTTCTATATCCTTTGTTGGTTTAATAAATTCATTATGATTGTGTATCATCTGGTTTTTTTAATGGTATCTGAAAAGCTGGTTCAGGTTCTGTTTCTACTGGCATTGGACCAAAAGGTTTAGTATTTGTTTGCCCTTGTGTCGTATTTGTTGCTGAAGCGTTCTGCTGGTTTACTAATTCATGATATATTTGTTGGACTGCTGGGTCTGCTGAATTACCAATTGCTTCAATGATTACAGATATTATTTGGTCAGTAATTACAGTTGCACCAATCTGAATACCAAGATCATTCAAAACATCGCAAAGTAAGGTATCCATTGCACTCCATAAATTATATGTTAAATCTTTTCCAATTTGGCTTCCTGCGAATCTTCCAACCCCCGCTCCGGCAGCACCGTTTACCAAGCCAGATAAAAGAGCATCTTCAATGGAACCACCTTTTAACAAAACATTAAAAAAGGAATCCAGACTATTACCAATAGCGGAGGCCCATGTAAGCCCAATTGTTGGTGTTAAAAATCCCGTTACACCACCACCAATTGTTCCGGTTAATACATCTATTCCAATATCACTAATACTTTTATGTTGAGCTATACCAAAAATAAGGTTTGTAAAGAAGCCTGCTGCCGCGCCAATTCCAGCACCTGCAACATTTGCAGCAAGTTTACCTGTGGGATCTGTATATTTCACTGGATTATTATCTACATAACTATACCAGTGGTGTGATTCTATTAATTTAAATCCCTGCCGGTTCGGATTAACCAACTCACCACCAGCCGGATCAGCGCTCAACCAAACCGCTGTCTTCGGATTAAAATACCTTGCTCCAATATAATAATTCCCAGTTTCTTCATCAAGCGCTTTGCCAGTGAACTTATAAGGAATCTTGTCAAATGTATCTTCGGTCTTTTCAATCCACAATTCCCCATGGGGCGCATACTCGTAATGGGAATATCTCTCACCCTCATAATCCGTGATGTATTGCGCACTGCCGAGGTTGTCGCCATGATAATAATACCTAGCGACTTTTTAAGGCTTAAACCCCTCTGTAGGGCCTTTTCCCGTAGAATCTTCATTACTCATTGTCTGCTTTCA
>JAFGYD010000256.1 GCA_016936295.1 Spirochaetales bacterium
ATGGAAATTCTAGGTGGAGTTTCTATAAAATTAGAGAGGTAACCCTTTACAACAATGTCCTGAGTACTCTCTATCAAAATATCACTTCTTCCAATTTGAAGATTAAAACCACCTCCTCCATTTATATAAAAGAGATTGAATAATTCAATTCCTGTTGCTGCCAAGATTGTAAATGCTCCAGAATATGTTTCCAGTGAAAGTTTAATCTCAGGGTCTACCTCTATATCTACACCCAGTGGAAGAAGGGGTCCTTCATCGTCAGGGTCAAATGAAAAATTTTGGGTAATTAAACCAGGGTGGAGTAAAACTCCTAAATTATTGTACCCCAAAGAGAGAGAACTACCCAATTTTAATGGGTTCCATATAAAAATATTTCTTCTACCTAAACCATTAATAAATGATTTTGAGTAACCTAGGGAAAACCCTAGACTATTAAAAAAATAATCATCAATATCAATATTACTATACCAGAAATTTAAGGAAAAATTTGGTATTGTTAAACCAATAATAAGTAAATCTCCAGTAAAACCAACACTATAATCCAATTCTGGAGTAATAGATTCAAGTGTAGAAGTTAGACTATCTATATCTAAATTTTCAAGATAAGCACCAAGGGAACTCCCCAAATAAAAGGAGTAAAAATCCATGTTAGTTATGGATAAAAGGGATAAACTACCCCTATTTATTGAATTTATATTACTAAAAGCAGATGTTATTAGGGGTTTATTTAACGTATCTTCAGATAAAATTTGAAAATCAGATGAAAGATCACCCATGTTTTCTAATAAAAGAGTCTCTATTTTACTATAATCCTCTTTAAAAACAGGCATGGTTAGTTCTATCTCAACCTCACCATGGGTCTTAATAATAATAAAGTTTAAATAGATAAAGATATAGAAAATAACTACAGAATATTTCATAAAAGTGATAAAATTATACATTATATGCAGAAGGATGCTAACTATGAAACTAATAAAAAATTTAATAATATTTTTAATTGCAATTAATATTGTCTCGTGTGATTTTGACTATGATTTTAATTCCTCCCAGGAAAGTGGTGAAGATGAGGTTGTTTCAAGGTATGATTGGGACGAAGAAACAGATACTAAAAGCTACTACGAAAATGATAAACTTATATGGAAAGAAGTTTATGATTATAATACAGATGGTAAAGTTATATATGTAAAACATCAGCTACCTAATGGCACACCAATTTGGTCTCATATCTATGAATGGAGTGATAGTAAAGTTGTTTCTCAATTCTATTACTCCTTGGATAAAGATCTAGAGTGGGTAAAGAAATTTATTTATAACACCAACAATCTTTTAGAGCTTGAAGAGGAGTTCAATAAAAATTTAAAGCTAGATAATGTAAAAAAATATAGCTACAATAACACAGGGGATATTATAAAAACAGAAATTTATACAGGTGAGACACCTGATATAAGTAACATATATACCCATGATTTTGATTTTAGTAGAAACAGAACTAAATCTGCATCCTACAATAAATCTGGTATTGTAGATGGATATATTATATATAGTTACAATGATAATAAAAAAATAACCATGAAAGCAGGTTATGGTAATAACAGTGTGGGAACAACATATATTTCTACACCTTCAACATTCTCATTTCCAACCACTGAAGGTGTAAATAAAACATCCAGAAATAATAATAAATTAACTCCTCCTGTTTTAAGCGCAATTGACCAAACACTACTTCAATTTCCAGCACTCAAGGAAGATACATTGGATTTTAATTGGGAGAGTAGATGGTTATATGACGATTATGGCTATACTCAGGTTATAGTAAATAACAATAAATTCCCAACATATATAAAAAGAGATGCCCCTGTATATTTTAATAATATCCCTTTAGAAATAGAGTTGGATTATCAGGATTCTATGCTAATTTCTAAAACTACTACCCATGGAAATAATGAACTACTAAATCTTAAAGCCGAATATAATAGTGATAAGAAATTAACTAAACTATCTACAAGTGGAGAGGTATTACTAGCACCCCTAAACTATAATTTTACCTATAAAGATAGTGGATTTGTTAATTCTATAGAAATTGAGAGTAATAGTAATGTAATTCAGAAATTTACCTATGAATATAGTGGAGACAACATAAATAAAATAGTTCACCATGATGGTGATGGGAATTTAATAGGGAACTACACATTTGAGTATAATGATTTGTCTGTAGAAATTAAGGTTTTAGACGCTAGTGGTAACTACAATGGAAAATTTGTATTAGCATTGGATTCTGAAAATCTTTTAACTTCTATAACCAGCTATTCTGATAAAGATGCTGAAGTTTGGAAATATAAATATACATACGATGAATTAGAAAATAGAGTATCAGAAGAGTATATCAAGAGCGATTTACCACAAATTATTGATTCTTTTCCTATTGAAACTCTTTTTTACAATTTAAAATTTTACTAAAAAAAAGAACCTGCATTTGCAGGTTCTATAAATAGTTTAATCTCTATTATTATTATTTCGGGTTCTGCTACTTCCGTAGTTTTTTTCACCACTTCGAGATCTTGGGCCTCGATTTTCAGAGCTTCTTTCGACGCTTCTTTCGCCACGTGGTCTTTCACCTCCACGTGATCTATCTCCGCTTCCTCGATTATCGCTTCGGCCACTTCTTTCTCCACCACGATTTCGATCTCCACCTTGACCTCGATATCCACCTCTACTCCGATCTCCACCTTGACCTCGGTAACCGCCTCG
>JAFGYD010000257.1 GCA_016936295.1 Spirochaetales bacterium
CAAACATAGACAAACCCCACTCCAATACCTGCAATAACTCCGTAAAATAGGTATAACTGGTAAATCGATGTGGCTCTACTTGTTAAAATAACCCCAACCCCATATAAAATACCACCAATAATTCCTATTTTTCGGGGGCCATATTTGTCTAGTAATCTCCCAGAAAAAAGTGTTGTAAAGGCAAATACAAATATTGTTAACGAATATGTTAATAAAATGCTACTGTAGTCCCATCCAAATTTTTCATGGAGTGGTTCATTAAATAGGGTCCATGAATATATAGCTCCAATACTAACTTGCATAAGAACTGCCCCAAGGATAATTAAAAACCTATATCTTTTTCTTAACATATAAAAAATATTAACTATTTAATAATAAATGACAATAGATAGATGGAAAAAAAATGACTCCTTTGCTAGACTCGTGTGGGAGTTTGAATTGAATAAATTAGAGCGTTTAATTGAGAAAAAAATAACTAAAGGTATTATGAAATATAAAATGATAGAAGATGGAGATCGGGTTTTAATGGGTGTCTCCGGGGGTAAGGACTCAATGCTTCTTGCATATCATCTATCAAAAAAATCTAAATCATTTCCCATAAATTTTGAATTTAAAGTTCTGCATATAGAGTCTGAATTCGGTAATGCTGCAGAGAAAGCAAATATGATAAAGCTTTTAGAAGAGTGGGGTGTTGACTATGAGATTTTACCAGTAGGTGTTATCAAAAGACTTAAACCAGGTAGAAAAATGAATTGTTACTGGTGTTCAACGCAAAGAAGAACAGAACTTTTGAAATATGCAGTAGAAAAAGGATATAATAAAATTGCTCTAGGTCACCATATGGATGATATTGTAGAATCATTAATGATGAATATGGCTTTAAAGGGTAAAATTTCAACTATGTTACCAATTTTAAAATATGATAGATATGAACAATCTATTATTAGGCCTCTATGCTATGTTCAAGAGCATGAGATTATTAAGATGGCGGACAATATGGGTATTACCAAATGCACATGTCAGTGTGGTTTTGCAGATAACTCTAAAAGAAGGGATATGAGGAATATTATTCAGCAAATGGCAGATACCCATGGAAATATAGTCAGAGATAATTTGTATAAATCCATGAGTAATATTGTTGACAGGTATCTACCAGACCCTGATTAAAAACATTTTTTATTAAGAACTTTTGGGCAATTCCCTTCATGTGGGCACTGATAACAGATTTCGTTTACAAGTATTTTGTCCTGGGAGAAATCCTGGATATTTTGTAGTGTAGTGTTAGCAATATTTTTAAGTGCTTCATTTGTAAGGAATGCCTGATGGCTTGTTACCAGAACATTTGGAAATGATAGTAGACGTGCCAGAGTATCGTCTTTTATCATATCGTTAGAAAAATCTTCGAAGAAATAATCCGCTTCTTCTTCGTAAACATCTAGTCCTGCACTTCCAATTTTTCTAGTTTTAAGACCATTAATTAAATCTTTTGCATTAATTAGTCCTCCACGAGAAGTATTAATTATCATTACCCCATTTTTCATTTTGCTAATACTATTTTCATTTATAAGGTGTTCTGTCTCTTTAAGAAGTGGACAGTGGAGAGAAATTATATCGGACTCTTTGTAGATTGTATCTAGGTCTGTATATTCAACATCTAGTTCTTTTATTGGGAATTTGTCAAAAGCTAGAATTCTCATTCCAAAACCCTTTGCTATATTAATGAAAATTTGACCAATCTTTCCTGTACCAATAATACCAATTGTTTTTTTATAAAAGTCAAAACCAATTAAGCCACCAATATTAAAATTGCTCTCTTTTGTTCTGTTGTATGCTTTATGTGTTTTTCTGTTTAATGTCATCATTAATGCAGCGGCATGTTCTGCAACCGCATAGGGGGAGTAACTTGGAACCCGTACTATATGTATTTTTTGGAATGCTGCTTTGAAATTTATATTGTTATAACCAGCACATCTTAAAGCGATTAATTTAACACCTACTTCATATAGCCTATTAATTATCTCTTCTGTTACAATATCGTTAACAAAAACACAGACAGCATCGTAGCCTTTTGCAAGTTCTACACTATCTTTTGTTAATTTAAATTCCAGGAAATTTAGCTCAAATTTAAAAGATTCATTCTCTTTTTTGAATGAATCTATATCATATTGTTTTGAGTCGTAAAATAGAACTCTCATATTAGGCCTCCTTGTTAGTATATCCTATACTAGCAAGGTAAGCCTATTTTGTTTAAAGGTCAATAGTGACTAGTTTAATCCTGCCATCATACTCATTAATCCGCCACCATTTCTAACATTGGTGAATCCATAAGATTGTAGAATTCTTACTCCGTACCCACTTCTAGCTCCTGAAGCACAATATAGTGTGATACTTCTGGACTTATCCCCAAGTTCATCTATTTTATCTTCAAGATAGTCTAAAGGTATATTTATAGCATTAGGATATGCTCCATATGCAAATTCTCCAGGAGATCTTACATCTACAACTATAGGTGAAGTTGTATCTATAGCTGGTGCAACATCTTCTGCTTCAATCTCTTTTTCTACTTCTTGATGGTGTATAGATTTTTTCTCTACAGGTAAAATATTCATATGAAGATGTTTAAATCCAACAGTTCTGGCATATCTTTCAAGACTAGGATAACCACCAGCAATATTGTAAATGTCTTTATATCCTTTTAGGATTAACTGACGAACAACCTGATGTCCTTTCTTCCCTTTATCTGAGTAAATTAAAACAGGTCTATCTGTTGGGATATCTGCTAATCTGTTCTCAATTTGAGTATATGGAATATGATCTGCATATGTTATATGGGATTTTTCAAATGCAAAATAGTCCCTAACATCTATGAATGCCGGTTTATTCTTCCCTGAAAATTCGTCAAGTTCTGCAACCGTTATACATGGACTATATCCAGAAACTCTGTTTTGAGCCACAAAAGCAGCCATATTAACAGGGTCATTTGCAGTCCCAATAGGAGGAGAATATGATAGATCCAGTTCTGATAGATCTTCTATTGTCATTTTACATGCAGCAGCTGTTGCAATTACATCCAATCTTTTATCTGCAGCTTTATACCCACATGTTTG
>JAFGYD010000258.1 GCA_016936295.1 Spirochaetales bacterium
AAGATGATAAGAAGGATCAGTAAAATCGCATTCTGTTATAAAACGTATTAAATAATTATTCTCATCCCACATAGATCTACCATTTCCAGTTTCTCCTTTATGAACACAAGTATGAAGCAGATCTTTAGCTTCTCTGGAATAGTTGAATATACCATCTCCATCACCCCATCTGTGGGAAGCAAAAAAGAGTGCCATAGCAAAGAACTCCTCCCCATCCGGGGCTGGACCATAGGCATTTTTAACGCCATCTGTTCTTACAGACCATGCGAAGTACCCACTATTTACCCCGTCTTCCATATACATATAGGTTTTTGCCCAGGCCCAGATAGCATCAAATTCCTTTTTTCTATCCATTTGAACACACATCATCATACCATAGGACATACCTTCGGAACGAACATCATTATTTCCAGTATCAACCAAGTAGCCCATTGAATCCTCAGTTGTAAAATAAAAACGATTTGGACCATAAAAAATCTCTTCAAAGGTTTCCAGAACTCTTTTGTTTATCTCGATTTCTGAATATCCAAAGTCCATAAATACATTTCTATATTTTTTATTATTAAAACTCATTCTTTAACTCCACCTAGCGTTAACCCTGTAACAAAATACTTTTGTAAAAAAGGATATATACAAATTATAGGTAACATTGTAATCATTGTTGCTGCTGCACGAACAGATGTAGGAGTTACAGAACCAGGAGAATTTTTCATTACTTCAGCCGAAGTACTCTGGTTTGTAACAGAAGACAGAAGCTTCATTAATTCATACTGTAAAGTAGTTAAATGTGCACTCATTCTATTAAAAAGCATTGCATCGAACCATGAGTTCCACTGACCTACAGCCACAAAAAGTGCAACCGTTGCAAATACCGGCTTACATAGAGGAGCAATTATTCTTAGAAAAATTGTAGTGTACCCTGCTCCATCAAGCTGAGCAGACTCCTCTAAACTATCAGGGATACCATTCATATATGTTCTAATAACAAGCATATTAAATGCACTAATCATACCTGGTATAATATAAACACCAAAGCTATTTGTAAGTCCTAAACCTTTATATAGTAAAAAAGTAGGGATTAATCCACCATTAACATACATTGTTACAACCCAGAATAGAGAGAGTTGTTTTCTAAACAAGAATCTTTTTCTACTTACAATAAATGCAAGAATCGCATTTGTTATAACCGATAATACTGTTCCTGTTACAGTCCTTGCAACAGTTATAAATGCACCTGTAATCAAATTATTTTTATGTAAAACCGTATAATAATTTTTCATAGAAAATTTTCTAGGCCACAAATAGATACCGCCTCGTAGAGCATCTGTACCATCATTTAATGATATAGCTAATGTATTTATAATTGGATAGAGGGTAATTATTACAAAGGATATCATAAACAGGGTATTAAATGTTCTAAATAAAGAATCGGCCATTATTGTTTTTTTCATTTTATAACCCCTTAAAATAGTCTTTCTTGATCGTTATGTTTTGCAATTTGGTTAACAATTACAATTAAAATGATACTTACAAGACTCTTGAAAATACCAGCTGCTGTTCCTAGAGCATAGTCACCCTGACTAATACCCCACTTTAATACATATATATCTATGGTCTGAGATACACTTTGAATCAGTCCGTTACCTAACAAGTACTGAATCTCAAATCCAGCATTTAAAATATTTCCTACATTAATAAGTAGAAGAATAATTATTGTTGGTCTAATTCCAGGAATTGTAACATGTTTAATTTTAAGCCAACGTCCAGCCCCATCAATCATAGCTGCTTCGTACAGATTAGGATCAATAGCTGTAATTGCTGCTAAGTAAATTATGGCATTCCAACCAGTCTCCTTCCAAACATTGGCAAAGGCAACAATTGGCCAGAAGTAGTTTGTATGGGCGAAAAAGTTAATTGGGGATGCAATTAAATTGAATTTAACAAGTAACTCATTTACAATTCCGCTACCTGATAATGCATCATGCAAAATACCTGTTACAATAATCCATGATAGAAAGTGAGGTAGATAGGATATTGTCTGAACTATTTTTTTATACCCTTGAGCTATCATTTCGTTTAAAAGAATTGCAAATATAATTGCCATAACAAAAGATGCAACTAAATTCAAAACTCCCATGGCGAGGGTATTTCTAATTACCCTGATAAATGTTTTATCTGAAAATAACATTTCAAATTTTTTAAGCCCAATAAATGCGGAGTGAAAAATCCCATCTTTTGGTTTATAATCCTCAAATGCCATTGCCCATCCTGCTAATGGTAAATAGTAAAAAACAATTCCATATATAACAATGATTGCTGTCCAGATCAAGAGAACTCTTTGTCGTTTAATTTCTTTCCAAGGGATATTCCACCTTGATTCTGTTGCTAAATGCATACTTACTCCTAAAAAAAAGGCTGATATACTTATCTATCAGCCCTTATCTATTATTTACTTCTCTAAGCTATTTTATTTTAGAGGCTGCTTCTACCCTCTTAAGAACTTCTGCTTGTAACTCGGATATATATAATTCAGGATTACATGCTTCATAAACCTTCATATAGTCAGCCCATGCAGTTTCAAAATTACTTGCCATTACAACTCTTGGTAGATACTCATGTTTAACTTCTGTAATTTTTTCGTTAGCCAGACCACCTGGTGTTCCAGTAGTTAAAGTACCAGCAAATGACCAGATAGGGTACCAAACACCTGGAGCTTCGGATGTTCCAAGCATATCAACATATGTTTCAGCTCCATATGCTGCAAAACACTCTTTTAGGTTGTCACTTAAACCATCGAAGAATTCACTTCCCTGACCTTCTGGTTTATTTGCATTAATTCCATCATCACTTGTTCCAGAATATTGTGGGAAGTATGAATAAGTACATGTATGGGAAGCTTTATAAGTTGTATCTGAACTTCTATCCCTCATCTCTGTAGTTCTTCTATATTCACCTTTATCATCTACAAAGTAATCGACGTCCTTAACTCCCCAGAATCTAAGATCATGAATTTCCTGGCCTAATAGATCGTTAATAAATTGTAATGCACCCTCTACATCTTTACAGCTTGTAGTCACACCTATTCCACTAGCAACATTTAAAACACCACCGGAACAGTGCCATTGATTTTTAACATCTTCGCTAATTGTTATTGGTAATGGAACATATTCACAGCCTTGGTCATCTAAACCTGCTTGTTTAATAGCATCACCTGCTGTATATGCAAAATCCCACCATTGATCAATCATTCCTAAAACACGACCAGTTGATACTTTAGCTATATATTCATCGTAGGATTGTGTAAATGATTCAGGATCAACAATTCCTTTTTTATACTCTTCATTAAGTTTATTAAAGTATTTAACCGCAGTAGGTGTTGTATTATAATCCATTACCTCAAGAGTAACCGGATTTACCATTGCAGCTCCGTCGTTTGGATATCCATCAAGGAATTGCGGTGCATTTTCAAGACAGAAATATCGCCAGTCATCACATAAAATTGTATATGGTATATTTTTTGTTCCATCCGCTAGTGTAGGATTAGCTGCATTATAACTCTCAATTAAGTTAAAATAGGCATCCATTGTTTTAATTTCAGGATATCCTGCCCATTTTAATACTCTGGTTTGAATCCAGAAAGCTTCATCGTTATGGGTACAAGTTTTTTCTTCACCCTTAATATTACTAAACTGTGGTATCCAATAAATATGACCATCATCCTGTTTTAGAGCATCCCACTGTTGTTTATTAAAAAAGTTTTTAATGTTTGGATATTTATCTATATAATCATCTAAAGCAACTAAAGCGCCAGATGCATAAAGTTGTTGCTGACCATCACCACCATCAATTAAATCTGGATATTCTCCACCTGCTACAAATGTTCCAATTGCCTCTTGAGCAGTTTGACCAGTTAACCAAACCTCTTTAACTTTAGCCCCTGTTTTTTTAGCTATAATAGCCTGAATTTCGTTGTCATCATTAATTTCAGACCCTGGAACTGCAAAAAATGCTGTAAAAACCTTAATCCCATTACTATCTGTGCTCACACTTTTTTTTGCACAACCTGTAGTTAATAACGTTAACATTGCTATTACAAGTAAAGGACTAACAATACTTCTTCTCATATAAACCCCTTTTTTTAAGTTTGAATAATTTTACCCCGAATATAGAGATCCACAACCTTAGGAACTATATGAGATATCATGTCAAAATATAGTTTTTCTCATCTATATTACATACTTTTTTTCTATACTTTGTAGGAGTACAACCCTTGGATGAGATAAAACGACGAATAAAATAGTCTTGATCATGATAACCTACCGACTCTGCAATCTGATAAATTTTTAAGTCTGTTCTTAATAATAGCATGGCTGCTTGATCTATACGGTAGTTATTTAAATAGTCTTTAAAAGAGTGCCCATACTTCTTTCTAAATATCTGTCCTAAATAAGCACTATTAACATATAATTTTTCGCTTAAATCTTTAAGTGTTAAATTTTTTGAGTAGTTATCCTCTATCTCTTTTTCTACCCGACCAAAGATTCCCCTTGAAACATTACACCTTAATTGTTGTAGATAATCCCCATATTTACATGCAAAAACGGTTAAATGAGCTTTACTTCCATGGGTAATTCCGTCTTCAAAGGAACTTTCACTTATTAACCTGAAAATCTCTTCCTGATTGACACTATCATCCTGTAAAGATGCAAGATTTATTAGTTGGAATAGTAGATAGTTTATATTTAATGTAACAACTTCTCCTACTACATCTATTTTCTTCATTTTATTATAGAAATTTTCAACATTCTTTAGAATTTCATCATGATTATTATGTTCAATACTCTTAATAAGGGCATCTAGTGTTTTTTTACATAAAAGGTTCCCTTCATTAGATATATGAGCCTCTTTTTCATAGTAATAGATCGATCTTTTCTTTCGAAAACCCTGAAATGATCTAAGAATATTAACACTTCTATAGGATGAAGATATTTGACATATTTCATCTACTTTTTCTCCTATGAAAATAAGAACGGGAAGTTGTGTCTCTTTTTTCAAATATGATAAAAATGAATCAAAAAAAAGGCTCTCTGTTTCATATCGATTTTTGTCCATAAATTCGCAATAAATAAACCCTACATCAAATACATTATCTAGCCTTGAAACATCAAAAATAAAATGATTTTGATAATCCTTTATAAATTCTACACATGCATTGAATAATTTTCTCTGATCTGCTCTTTTTTCTTCATCGGTTAGTTTATCAAGAGATGTATAATCAAGTTCAAAGTTTATATACCTTAAACTACTGGATAGTTTTAAATGATCTTTAACATACTCTACATTTCCTGTATCATATTTCCCTGATATTAAGGAAATAATATTTCTAGCTAAAAAAGCACGCTCCATTTTACGGTTTTCTTCAATATTCTTTTCAAAAGAATCGTTTATACTGGTAACTTTCTTAAGGACTTTTATTAGATCGTTTCTCTCTATGGGCTTTAAAATATAATCGGTACAGTTATATCTAATTGCTCTTTGGGCATAGTTAAAATCAGCATGCCCGCTTAGAATTATGAAATATGCATGGGATATATTATCTTTATGAATTTTTTCTAGTAGATCTATTCCGGAGATACCTGGCATTTTTATATCTGCAATAATCAGATCAACTGAATTTTTTTGTAGATACTCAAGAGCTTGAATACCATTTGAAGCGGTATAAACAATCTCGTATCCTTCAAATTCCCAATCAATAAGAACTTTAAGTCCTTGTAATAAAAAAGGTTCATCGTCTACAAGTAATACTTTCAACATAAAAAAACTCCTATAATCTACTTTACAACAGGTTTGTAAATGAACCATAGGTAATTTTTCTTATATAAATTTCATAAAACATAGTTTATAGGGATTTTTATTTGAACAATTAACCCACTGCCCTCATCCCCATCTAGCTCATATTCAACTTCTTTATTTGAAATCATATTTAAACGTAAACAAGCATTAACAATTCCCACCCTAGATCTCTCTTTTAGCATAGAAATATTTGCATTTTTCATTTTATATTCAAGTTTAACCATTAAATCTTCCGAGATTCCAATACCGGTATCCTCTATTTCTAAACAGAGCATATCGTCTTCTTTATAAATCCTAACAAATATCCACCCAGGAGTAATCTTGCTCTCTATTCCATGAACACAGGCATTTTCTACAAATGTAACAATAGAAAGCTTGGGTATTCTAAATTTTGTACAGTCATCATCAACATGAATTTCGTATGAGAGTCGATCTCCAAACCTGTACTTTTGCAGGCCTAAATAGGCGTAAACAAAATCAATCTCTTTTAATACATCAATTAAATCATCGCCCCAATCAACATATTGTCTCTGCATAATTGAGAGTTTTTCCACCATATCTGCTGTTTCCAACTCTCTTTTAATAATGCTATGCATTCGAATACTTTCTAATGCATTAAATAAAAAATGAGGATTAATTTGACTATGAAGGGCAAGTAACTCTGCATTTTGCCTTGCTACGGTCATCTCATGTTCGTATATCTGATTTTTATAAACTTTCTCAATAAGTGAATTTGTTCTTTTTACCATAATATTATAATTACACATTAAAGAACCTATTTCATCCTTTCCCCTAACATGGGGAATCATAACCAGGGATTCACTCTCAACTGTTTTAAAAACTTCAGTTAACTCTTCAATTCGCTCTGTAAAGGATCTATTAAACATACTAAAAAGCAGAAATGGGAGAACCGTATTAATTAGCACCAACAGTATTATTATTGGTAAATTATTTAATAACTCTGTGGATATTTCAAATTTTGGCTTCATAACAATAATGTCCAGATCCATTCCATACAGGTTAACATTTTGAGAAAAACCTACCTGATCATGTTCAGTAAACTGAGAGAATCTAGTACTTATACTTCCATATTTTCCATTTGAAATTATTATATAATCACCACTGCAAATATATACAGTATTGTCGTAGTTCATCCTGGAAATATTTCTGGTTATGGAACTACAGTCTAGTTCAACTTTTAAGACTTTTTCCCTTAAATCGTAATTATAATAATTTAATCTTTGTATAAATAATATTTTTCTTTTTGCTCCAGTAGATGAAATATTACTTGTATCATAATCAAAATATATAACTTTATCTAAACCAGATTTTTGTAAATATTTGTACCAATCTTCGTCTTTTATAGTTTCCAGTCTTTTAAATTCTCTTCCATTTACTATTGAGCTATTATCGCTATAAATTGTAATTATTGTATTATCTATACCAAGAATATTACCTATCATTGTGTCCTTAAAGGACTCCTGGTAATGATTATAATAATCCAGGGGATTAATATATTCTCTATTTAAAAAATCATTGATATATTTACTCATATATATGCTTTTTGCGATTTCAGAGCCTCTGTTTACACTTTTATAAAAACTGTACTGAACCGAATTGGCAATATTTTCCATTATATGTTTTTTATCTTCACTCTCTCTCTTAAGTACTGTAAAAATAACAACACTATCTGTTAAAATAAGTGGTAACAATACACATAATATATATAGAAGAAAGAATTTCTTTTTAATGCTATAATCGTTAATATATTTTGCAAAAAAATCTTGTATTAAATTTAATCTCATTTTTACAGCTACTGTTTTTTTAAAGATTTGGCAAATTTGGAAATATCCTTCCATTTTTTTTTGTCATCTAATTGAGCTTTAACAGAAGTTTTCCTTTCTAGAAACTGTAATTCCTTTTTCATTTTTAAATAACGATTATATCGGGCTTCATCTAAATCACCACTTTCTATAGATGATTGAATTTTACAACCAGGTTCACCGCTATGGGTACAATCCGAAAAACGACATAAAAGTTCAAGTTCTGTTATATCTTCAAATGTAGAATTTAGAGTATCTTCATCACCCCACAGTTGTAGCTCTTTTAACCCTGGACTATCGATTAATATAGAACCATTATCTAGTAAAATTAACTCTTTATGTGTTGTTGTATGTTTACCTTTTTTATCATCTGCCCTTATTTCTCCAGTTCTCATTAGATTACCGCCACAAAGTGCATTTATTAGAGCAGATTTACCCACACCAGAGAATCCGGTAAACCCTATGGTTTTTCCTGGTTTTAAATATTTTTTTAGTTCTTCTAACCCATCACCACTTAATGCGCTAGTTAGAATAATTGGAGTTCCTGCTGCAATTAGTTCTGTTTTATATAAAAATTCAGATGTATTATCGCAAAGATCAGACTTATTTAATACTATTATAGGGGTTGCTCCGCTATCCCATGCTCTGGTTAAAAATCGCTCAACCCCACCTTCCGTATAATTTCGACCACCTTCAAGAGCAAAAACAAGAAATATATAGTCAATATTTGCCGCAATTATTTGCTCTTCGGTTTCTATGCCTGCACTTTTTCTGGAAAATGAACTCTGTCTATCAATCAGCCTTTCAATTACACCTGTTTCGCTATCAATTTTTACTACAACCCAGTCTCCAATAGTTGGATAGTCTGCTTTATTTAAAGAAGTATAGATAAAATGACCCGAAACTTTTCCTTTTATTCGACCTTTCTCTGTTACAATTTCATATAGATGTCTAGACTCTTTAACTATTCGTCCAAGATAATAACCTTGTTCAAGTAGATCTTTTGCCCTCTCTTTAAAATGAGCTGTCAGTCCCCATTTGTATAAGTCCATTCATACATCCTTATTGTTAACTATTTTGTGCTAAAAGAAGTTTATAATCTTTTAAATCTACATGAACTTCAGCTGAAATTGGATTTCTTTTATATTTAAATATTTTATAAAAATGATATATAGCAACAGCCACATTTGCAGCTAAAGAAAGTAACGCTATTATAAATAATGCATTTTTATTATGGGAAGATTTAACCGCATATTGGGATGTGTCTACAAAACCAGGGTATGACATAACAAATATCATCCATATCCCCAAAGTCTGAGCCCTATGTTGTAACCACGCCCCTTTTTTAATAAAGAAAGCAGGTATTGTACAGGATAGTAAAAGAGCTGCCCCTGCATAAAATGAATGATCTGGAACACAATTGTAAACATATGCAAAATTCCATAAGTCGTATGCTATTATCCAAAACCACAATTGGTCTGGCCATATCATATCCTTACTTTTATTTTTACTAACAATTATCCCTACCCAACCAGAAAGTGTAATTATATTTAATATTCCAGCAATTCCATTCATAATATTCCATGGTCCACCTAAAATTATCATTCCGTCAAGAAAACCGTTTGAACTTATCAACTCAAACTCTCGAATTACTGCTTCAAGTATATTTATGGATAAAATAGTTGGGGGAAACATAAGCATGAATTTATTTTTACTCAATTTTTTACTATATCTCAAAGCCATAAAACCAAGACAGCCTGCTAAGCTGGAGTAAGCCTTAGCCCATGCAAACCAGGTACCAACACTGGAACCTTCAGCAGCCGTTTTAGGCCATAAAGTAAAAGTCAGGATAACTGGTAAAATAAGAAAAATTCCAAATGATACAATTTTGCTCATTCTAGCTAACTGATTGATTCCAATTAAGGAAAGTAACACAATAAAAAACATTGCATAGGTTTTTGCAGGTATAGATTCAAATAAAAACATTTTTTAACCCCATGATTTCCATATTAAGTCGGTAAAAAAATATTAACACCATTAAAAATAGCTGTCAACAAATGGAAATTATTTCTCTCTTGTTCCCATTTGAGTCTACAGATACAAATGTAACTGTTGTAGAAAATGCAAGAGTCTCGTTTCCTTGTTTTTGATTCCCTTCCAAAACCTCTACTAAATATGTTATCGATGATTTACCTACTTTTTTAATTGTTGAATTAAACCTCAATATTGAACCATTATTAACCGGGTGATTGAATTCAATTTTATCCATTGCTCTAGTTACAAAGGAGTATCCCGGGAATTCACTTGCTGCTGCCATCCATGCACATTCATCTACCCAAGACAATAATTGCCCTCCAAATAATGTTCCATGATGGTTTAAATGCTCTGGTCTAACCAGGTGATAATTATCCATTTTAGTCTCCTATATTGAAAATAATAGTGTTTTTTTTGTTTTTAAATCAATAGCGTAGAAATAATACATTGATACTCATCAATGTATTGATTATACTTAATGACACAGGAGGAAGTATGGAATCTTTAAATATAGATAGTATGAAAATGATAAAAGCTTTGTGCGATGATAACAGATTGAAAATTTTAGAACAATTAAAGAGCGGAGAAAAATGTGCTTGTACATTAAATGGAAGTCTTCCTATAAAACAATCAACACTTTCACATCATATGAAAATCCTAGTTGAGAGCAATTTAGTTAATGTCAGAAAGGATCAGGTGTGGGCATATTATTCCCTATCCGAGAATGGAACAACATATATTAAAGATTATTTAACGAACCTACTAACTAAAAATAAAAATGCTATAGATAGCTGTTCATGCTAAGAAGGAGAATAAATGAGAATTATTGTAATTGGTGCAGTAGCAGCTGGAACATCAGCAGCAGCAAAGGCTAGAAGAAATAACGATTTTGCAGAGATTGTTATTTACGAAAAAGATATAGATATATCCTATTCAGGTTGTGGTCTACCCTATTATATTGGTGGAGAAGTTACTGATATAAATGAGTTAACCCCAAGAGATGCAGTTTTTTTCAAGAAGAAATATGACATTCTAGTAAAGACACAACATGAAGTTATGGGTATTGATCCTGTAGAAAAGACGTTAAAAGTAAAAAATTTAGTTTCTGATGAGATTATTTCCGATTCTTATGACATATTAATTATGGCTACAGGAGCTAGTTCATTTATCCCTCCAATTCCAGGGATAGAGAAATCCCATGTATTCTCCCTTAGAAATGTACAAAATGCACTGAAAATCAAGGAATATATTAATACGTTTAAACCAAAACATGCTGTTATTGCTGGAACTGGATTTATAGGGTTTGAGGTATTAGAGAACCTAATGAATTTAAATATCGATGTAACAATAGTTGAGGTAGCAGATAAAATAACACCCAACCTAGACAAGGATATGGCTGTTTATCTTGAAAATATTTTACAAAAAAAAGGGTGTAAAATTATAAAATCAACAAGTATTAGTTCAATCGAAGAAAATAAAGTTATTTTAAGTAATAAAAAAGAGATTTCAGCAGACATGGTCATTATGGCAACAGGTGTTAGACCAAACATTAAATTAGCAAAAGAAATTGGCTTGGAAATAGGCGCTACAGGTGCTATTAAGGTGGATAATAAAATGAAAACAAGTATAGATAATATCTATGCATGTGGAGATTGTATTGAAACCTATTCGAGTATAACAGGAAAGCCTGTATACAGACCTTTAGGCTCAACAGCTAATAAAACTGGGCGTATAGCGGGTGACGTGGTAACTGGTGGTTCTTTAGAATATATGGGTAATTTAAGTACAGGGATTTTTAAATTGTTCGATTTAGCAATTGCTTCAACAGGACTTTCACAAAATGAAGCGATAGATGAAGGTTTTGATATAGTAATATCCCACAATATTAAACCCGATAAACCTGCCTACTTTAATGGTGAAGAAATGGTTATTAAGACTATAGCCGATAAAAAAACCCATAGAATATTAGGGGTACAAATAATTGGGACAGATGGGGTTGATAAAAGAATCGATGTTTTTGCAACTCTTATTACATACAAAGCAAAAGTAGAGGAACTCTTTCACCTGGATCTTGCCTATGCGCCTCCTTTTTCTACAACAAAAGATCCTGTTCATTACTCAGGTATGATTTTAAATAACGAATTAAATAATGAAAGAAAAATAAAAACATCATCTGAGATAAGGGGTTTAGAATCGTACTATCAAATTATAGATGCCAGAAGTTCTGATGATTACCAAAAGAAAGGATATGTTGATTGTGCTATTAATATTCCCCATGGAAAACTTAGGGATTCTATTAGAAATCTTGACCCTGAAAAACCTACAATAACCTACTGTAATAAGGGTGTAACTGGTAATGCAGCCCAAAATATTTTAATTAATCATGGCTTTAAAGAAGTTTATAACCTCTCTGGTGGTCATAAGTTTTATAAAAGTAGCAAAGAAATAAAAGGAGAATAAAATGAGCAAGGAAAAATTAGAAGGAATAAGTTTTTTTGAGAAATATTTAACACTATGGGTAGCCCTATGCATGGTGGAGGGAATACTAATAGGAAAGTATCTACCAATTATTCCAGATTTTTTAAGTAAATTTGAGTATGCAAGAGTATCTATTCCAATAGCTGTATTAATTTGGCTTATGATTTACCCTATGATGCTAAAGGTCGACTTTCATAGTATAAAGAATGTTGGTAAAAACCCTAAAGGTCTATATGTAACATGGATAACGAACTGGTTAATTAAGCCATTTACAATGTTTGGTATTGCATATTTGTTTTTTTATGTTTTTTTTAAAGCATTAATTCCTAGGGAATTAGCAAAAGAATACCTGGCAGGTGCTGTATTATTAGGTGCTGCACCTTGTACAGCAATGGTATTTGTTTGGAGCCATTTAACAAAGGGGAATCCTGCTTACACTGTTGTTCAGGTAGCAACAAACGATTTAATAATTCTGATAGCATTTACTCCTATTGTTGCATTTTTGCTAGGTGTAAGTGGAGTTTCAATTCCATGGGATACTCTTCTATTATCAGTTATTCTTTTTGTGGTTATTCCTTTAGCTGCTGGAATTTTAACAAGAAATTATATAACAAAAAGAAAGGGTCTTGATTATTTTGAAAAAACTTTTATCCCAAAGTTTAGCAATATTACAATTACAGGATTACTATTAACTTTAGCAATAATCTTTTCATTCCAAGGGAATGTAATACTGGATAACCCACTGCATATTTTATTAATAGCTATACCACTAACTTTACAAACTTTTTTAATCTTTTTTGTTGCTTATATGTCAAGTAGGGCTTTAAAACTTCCCCACAATATTGCTGCTCCTGCTGGGATGATAGGTGCTTCTAACTTTTTTGAATTAGCGGTAGCCGTTGCCATATCACTATTTGGAGCTACAAGTCCTGTTGCATTAGCAACTATTGTTGGTGTTCTTGTAGAGGTTCCTGTAATGCTAATGCTAGTAAAAATTGCTAATAGTACAAAAGGTTGGTTCAAGAGTTGATATTAATTTTATTTAGTTCGGAACTTACAAAAAGTTTTGCATCTTCATAACTATTTACAAAATTGTGAATTATTCCAAAATCTGAATATACTTTTGAAAATTGCCACTGTACCAACATGGAAGATTCACAATCAGTTGTCACTAGCCCTATGACTCTTAAACCTTTGTTTTTTCTGTATTCCATAGTCTTTCTAAATTCAAGTTCTGCTTCGGGGGTAAACATACTCATACTGTGCAGGATAATTATCTGCCCCCACACAGGACTTGTAATGGATTCAATAGTGCTTTTAAGATCTCGATTATAATGCTCTATCAACTCTCTATTAAATGGCCCTATTGCATCTGTTAGAAGAATATTATCTGTCAGTTCAATTTTATAAATACCATGCTCTTTAGATTGCATAAAGTAATTATAATATTTCAACATTTAGATTTCTACTTAAAACGTGGCTAAAAGAGATAATTTTCATCTAAGAATCAGTAATTTATGGAGAAAAGTGTTAAACAAAAAAAAAGCACAGAGGCTATATAATTCCATCTGTGCTTATTTGTGATTTTTGCTCACAATGATCTCTTGAAAAAGATCATATTAATATCATTTAAAAATATTAAACTCAAAAATTTGTAATGTCACCTTTATTATTCAGAATTTTTTTCCTCCTTATAAATCAGGATTTGGCCTAACTAACTAACTAACTAACTAACTAACTAACTAACTAACTAACTAACTAACTAACTAACTAACTA
>JAFGYD010000259.1 GCA_016936295.1 Spirochaetales bacterium
ATAATCCAAAATCCCAAAAGTAAAAAAGATTGGATTACTATACATTTTTCAGGATTTATATGTTTTATGATTATACTGTTTACAACAGGAATTGACGTTTTTCTGAATACGACTTTAACATGGTCATTATTTTCTTCAGCATCAACAATCTATATATATCTTCAGCTAATACTAATAATAAATCTCAAGAAAAACCCTTTTATTCTATATGGAAATTCTAATCTACTACTTGGTATTTTTCTTTTTATCCTAGATCTATTAACACCGGGAGATCCATGGTTTGCACAATACGTTCTACCCTGTTTTATCTCATTACAAATCCTATCAATAATTCTTTATATAGTGTTTAAAAATATCAAACTTGAGTTCTATAGGACTATTATAACAATTTTAACAGTTAATATCTTATTGATTTTAATAAATAGAATTATAAGTAATAAAATTACATGGGCTGCTATAACCTCATCTATAGCAATCCCTATATCTATATTTCTATTTTATATAAACTATAAAATCAGGAATCGAGAGAATTCTCATTCAACCAATTAAGAAGATCACCACTCTCTTTTTCTACTCTATTTAACTCTTCTATTGTTGAATTTAATTTCTTATTTAAGGATGCAATATGATCTTCTTCAATTTTTATTGCATTTTTCCGCTCTGAAATCTCATTTAAAAGTTTGCTACTTAAAATCCTTTTCTCATAAAACAGTAGTTCACGTCCCTGTTTATTAAGGGATTCCTCTATTGCTCTATAATGACTTAATTTATTTAGAACATTCTCATCCGTTATATCCAAGTCACTATTTTTTGCTATTTCATGTCCAAGTTCAATAAGTTTTTCTGTTATTTTATTTTGTGACTCTACAATCTCATGTTCTAGCTTATTATATAGGGTTTTTAATCGAATACCGTTGCTACCCTCTTTTAATTTCTCTTCATTATCCTTAATACGTTCGTTTAAAGTATGTCTTTTTTCATCCTGAGACTTATAACTACTCTTTAAGGAATTAAATTCATTTAAAATATCAAGTAGTGATTCATTTGTTTCCTGATCAATCAACTGAGGAATTTCTGTATATATCCGACCTAACTCTCTAAAAAGTTTTAAACTTTTTTTATTATTATTCTTAATATCAGCCTTTATTGATCTAATTTTAAAAGGTTTGGAAAAAATATTATTTGCTAAATTTTTACTAACATTATTTTCCAATTTATAAAGATTAGTTTCAAGAGATTCTGATTTCGCTTCACCCTCTTTCAGTTCGTGATACACGCCACTTAGTTTGGAATAAGCTAGTTCTTTTTCTCCAATAAAACAGTAGAGTTCAACACCTATTTTTTCTAAAACAGACTCAATTTTCAAATTTATATCAGATATTTTTGTATTACACTCTTTTATACTTTCTGTAGCTTCTGAAATGGATAGATTATAACTCTGCAGAGTCTGCATTCGCTCTTTTATAGCAGGAATACTCTCTTCTAACTTGTTTAATTCCTCTATAGTATTTGACTCTTTATAAACTTGTGGAGAATCATAAAAAACACCTCCTAACTGTGCAGCACAATCATCCAGCTCTTCATTTATTTTTTTTATCTCTTTTTTTATACTAATTACAACTTCGTTATCTTTCATGGGTTTACTTCCTATAGTAAAGATAGTTCATTATTGAAAATTTTCAAGTAATTTTGCAAAAGCTTTTGTATCTAAATATAAACAAACACTTTCCACTATCACTTTTATAGATTATCATAATTCCAACAAAAAATTCAATTTTTTCAATAATTAAGGAGAGAAGGTGATTAATAACAAAGAGGAATTCTCAAAACTCAATGAGAATTTAGAGCCATCTATCAAAAACATTTTAGAGTCAATAACTTCGGAGGCCGATCTTGACTCAATAGTAATTTACAAGAAAATTTTCAAGAAAAATGTACCACTTCACATGCGGTCATACCTATCCGCCTTTCTATTAAGAGAATATTTAGGAAAAACAAAAAAAAGAGTTAATATAATAAAAGCTGGAGAGAAATCACTTTTTATTAATATTGGTAAAAACAGGAGAGTTTATCCTTCGGATTTAATACAACTAATTTCAAAATCGGCAAATATAGATAAGGAGAATATTGGTAACATTAAAATTCTAGATAATTACTCATTTATCAATATCTCAGAAGAAAAAGCAGATGCAGTAATATCTGTTCTCGATGGTAGCGACTACAGAGGTAGAAAACTTACAGTTAATTTCGCAAAAAAAGATATTTAACGATAAAGTATCACAAGAAAAAGATTATAAAGAATTATCCCTGCAATAGATATATTCAATATATACCCAGTGAGATAAAAAAGTAGAGAGAGTCTCTCTCTGCTTTTCCCCTTTTGACCCATAATAAAAGAAGAGAAAGAATCTCCTCGTAACCTTTTTAAATCCTTTAAAATAGAATAACGAATAGACTGTTCCCAGGTTTTCCTATATTTGTAATAGAAAAAGAGCCCTGGGGGGAGAATAAAGTAAAAAGGAGTTCCAGCAGCTAAAAGTAGATAAAAAGCAGTTGTTTTATTAAAATTAGTCTTATATGAGACGTAACTTATTATAATTAAAATCAATACTCCTGTTATATAAAAATAAGGAGAACTATTGTTCCATATCTCGTTTCTATCCCTGCCTTTTTTTATTAACATTTCAAATATCGATTTCTCATTTTCAGAAATAACTACTAACAACTCTTCATTTTTAGAGCCAACAAGATATGGCACACTGCTTATTAATTCAAGTTTTCCAAAAACATAAAATTTTGTTCCCTCTACAATAGAAGAAATATCACTCCAATTATATTTTTTTAATATTTCTTTTCTCTCAGAGAGGGTATAGACATCTAGTTTTTTTAGATTTATACATACTGAGAGTGTTTCCCCTTTTAGCCAAACTACATCATCATTTTTAAAAGATTCAAGTTCTCCTCTAAAGCAGTAAGTTTCTCCTTCAAGAATATTGTGATAACCTAGATCTGGAACATTAGAATATTTAAATACTAAATCTCTAAATCGCCCCCACTTTCTTCTAAGATTAATAGCTCCCATACCTGGAAATAAAATAAAAAACAAAATATAGATAGATATTCCTACAACAGCATAAAACATATTACAATAATACTATGATTCATAAGATAATAACAGGCGATTTAGGGGTTAATACCTATCTATACAATTATAAAAATAAAAAAGTAGTTATTGTAGATCCAGGGGATTTTTCCCAGGAAATAAGGGACATGGTAGAGATAAAAGCTCTGGAACCTACAGCTATAGTTTTAACCCACGGTCATTTTGATCATATTGGAGCAGTTAACGATTTAAGGGAATACTATAATATCCCAATATTTATTCAT
>JAFGYD010000260.1 GCA_016936295.1 Spirochaetales bacterium
TGGTCTTTAATAACCAGTGTTACCCTTATTCCTATAGCTCTTTTCCTACTCTATCTACATTATGTATTAAGTAAGCGTGTAGATCTTAGTAAAATATTCCACACCTAGGAATATATATTATTCCCTTTGCTATCTATAGCTACAATAACTGGAAAATCTTTAACAACCAGTTTTCGTATTGCTTCAGGCCCCAGCTCTTCAAAGGCAACTACTTGATTACTTATAACTTTCTCGGCATATAGTGCTCCACACCCACCAAAGGAGTAGAAGTAAACAGCTTCATTTTTAATAATGGAGGGAACAACTTCCCCATATCTTGGACCCTTACCAATCATACCTTTTAAACCAGCATTTAAAAGCTTAGGGGCAAAAGCATCCATTCTGGATGATGTAGTTGGGCCACATGCTCCTATTACCCTACCCTCTCCTGCCGGAGATGGACCCATATAATAGATAACCTGGCCATTTAAACTTACTGGTAGTTCCTGGTTATTCTCTAATAGGTCACAAAGTCTTTTATGGGCCTGGTCTCGGCCTACTAAAATCTCCCCGGAGAGTAGAACCTCATCCCCCATATTTAAATTTCTTATATCATCTAATGTTAATGGTAACTCTATCTTTTTCATTAAATTTCCACCTTAACCTTTCTATCTGCCCAACAATTAACACTTATTGCAACTGGCAACCCGGCAATATGCGTAGGATAGTGTTCTATTTTAACACCCAAAGATGTAACACCTCCACCTAAACCACCTGGACCTATATTAAGGCTATTAACTTTTTCCAATATTTCATCTTCAAGCTCTTTATAATAAGGATTGGGATTTTCGTCGTTTAACTCCCTTAAAAGTGCTTTTTTAGATAATTTTGCAGCGTAATCCATGGTTCCACCAATACCTATACCTAATACAGTTGGTGGACAGGGAGACCCCCCCGCACTTTTAATTGTTTCAAGAACAACATCTATTACTTTTTCCCTACCCTCTGTAGGCTTAAGCATAAAAACTTTACTACAGTTCTCAGATCCAAAGCCCTTTAAAACACCGGAAATTTTAAGTTTATCACCCTCAATAAAGTCGTAATATATAACAGCCGGTAAATTATTCTTACTATTTTCTCTACCATTTAAAGGATCTGAAACTACGGATTTTCTAAAGTATCCATCCCTGTATGCATCTTCCACTGCTTTATTAATAAGTTTATCCAAATCAATATTTTCTAAAGATATTTTTCGCCCTATCTCTACAAAAAGGAGAACCATACCGGTATCCTGGCACATAGGGGTACAACTATTTTTTGCACACTCCAAATTTTCTACAATTTTTGATAGTACAGTTTTAGACAGGCCTTTACCTATATCTCTCTGTTTAATTATTTCTGAACTTACATCCTTTGGAAGAATTACACCAGACTCTAAAATAGAGTCATATAGTTTTTTATATAGTAACTCCCCATCAATTTTTCTCATTTTTTACTCCACGTATAAACTCTTTGTACTTATGTAATTGCAATTTAAAAGTTGTTTTATCTGTTACAGGGTCTACACCACCTTTAAAAAGAGGACTACACCTGAAAATTCTTAAAATCCCATAGATTAATCCTCTAATAGGTCCATGAACCTTTAAAGATTCAATGCAGTATGTAGAGCAACTAGGATAATAAATACACTTTGGCGGAAATAGTGGAGATACTAAAAGTTGGTATAATCTAACAGGTATTATTAGAATTTTAACAAAAAATTTCTTCATATTATTAATATATACTAAATATCGAGGTTATTTAAGATGACAACTCCAAAACCTTGTGATAGAAATAAGTATGGCACACAAAACTTTCAAGAAACTAAAACTTAAAAATAAACTTTTAACCATATATATAACCGGGTTTCTAATGCCAATTTTTACTATAAATATACTTCTATCCTATAAAATATATTTAGATGAATATGAGTATGAGAAAAGCAGCTTAATCAACAACCTGTCAACGGTATCTGTTTTAGTAAAGAATGAGTTCAACGAGGTGTTCCAATTAGTAAACTCCCTTTATATAAATAAAGATTTATATACTTTTATTAATAGTAACTACAGCTCTTTAAACGACTATTTAAAGGCTAGAACTAAATTTTTTCAAACAGACTCTGTATTAAATAGGCTTAGAACTTTGAGTGTAGGCTTTAGAATCTACACTAAAAACAAAATTTTTACACCAGACCCTATAATTATGAGTGTTAATGCTATAAAGAATGAAATTTGGTATAGAGAGTTTATAAATAGTAGTTTGAATGGATATATTTTTTACAATAACAAAACCCCTGACTACATAACATTTATCCGTACCCTCGACTACAGAAGACAGAAAGAGAATAGAATGGATAATCTACTTGTAATAGAGATCCCTGTATCAAAAATTATTAAACATCTTAATAATTTCCCAAATGATAGTGGTATCTCATTTATCAGCCATAAAAATCAGGTTATATATTCAAACCAGAAAGTCACACTCTTCGATTATAGGTATCTCTCCAGCTTACTGGATGTAAAAATTCTATCAGTGTGGTATTTAGAGGGAAGATTACACCAAAAATCCTTTTGGGAATATTTTTTAGACATAAAACGAATTAAAATTCTATTACTAATTTTAGGTGTAATTCTTCTTGGAACAATATCAATATATATTCTTTCAAAATCCTTCTATACAAGGATTTATAATCTCTCACACTGTATGAACGCTGTAAATAAAGGGCAATTTATTCCTGTACAGCTAGACTTTCAGGAACAGGATGAAATTTTTGATTTATCACAAAGCTACAATATTATGGTAGATAAAATAGATAGTTTAATACATGAAATTACCGATTCTAAGGTAAAAAGCAAGGATATAGAACTTTCAAGAAATAAAGCTCAGCTAGAGGCTTTAATAAGTCAGATAAATCCACACTATATATTCAATGTTTTAGAGTCAATTAGAATGAAATCTATTGTAAAGAATGAGAAAGAGACTGCAAATATTATAAAACATCTGTCTAGGTCTTTTAGAACTTCTATTAATTGGAGTTCAACAATTATTGACCTTGAGCAGGAGTTAGAAATAGTTAAGGACTTTTTAATTGTTCAAAAATACAGGTTTGGTGATAAACTTGAATATTCAATAACTGTTGATCCAAAACTTTACTCTTACAAAATTCCTAAATTTTCCATTCAACCATTTATAGAAAATAGTGCAATTCATGGATTAGAAAAAAGTTCTTTAAATGGGGAAATAAGACTTAATATTAATCTTGTTGGAAATCTACTACAAATAGAAATTATTGATAATGGTGTAGGTATTTCTGCTGATATTCTTGAAAAACTAAAAAGTTCAATGGAAAATATTAATATGGACGCTAGCCATATTGGTTTTTCAAACACCTATTGGAGACTTAAAAATTTAGACCCGGAATTTAAATTGTATATTGAAAGTCAAGTTGGATTTGGCACAAGAATAACGCTTATATTATCGGCAACAGGGGGCTTTAATGCTTAGAGTAGTTATAATTGACGATGAACCTAATATAAGAGAGGGTTTAAATTTTATTATTGAATGGGATAAACTTGGCTTCGAGATTGTGGGAGAAGCATCAAACGGTAGAGAAGCTCTTTTACTTATTGAAAAATGGAACCCCAATGTTGTTATCACCGATATTAATATGCCGGAATTCTCTGGTCTTGATCTAATAGAACAGTGTAAAGCAAGAAATTTGGATATCTCTTTTATTATTATTTCGGGTTACGATGAATTCAACCTAGCTAAAAAGGCTCTAAATTTAGGAGTTATAAACTACCTCCTAAAACCAGTTGATGAAGAGGAGTTAACGGCAACTCTATTAAAAATTAAGGATTCAAAACTAAAATCAGAATCAAGATTACGAACATCAAATTACAATTATAAAGCTCTTTTTAAAGATTTAATTCTAAACAGTAGCTTGGTAGATGAGTTATTAATAAAAGAGAAATTCAAATTAAATGAGTTTAACTCATTTTACTACATCATTTTCGATTTTCATGGAATAAGTATTAACGATATTGAGATAGAAAAACTAATTATTGAAAATTTAGACTCTGATTCTCCAAGTACCTTTAATTATGAAAAAGAGTCATACTATGGTTTTTTAGTTCATAGTGGACATTTAAGCCGTTTTAACGGAAGTATCAGCGGGTTTGCAATTAATCTTATTTCAATTATTTTTAATCTGACCCAAATAAATGTTTCAGTATACACAGGGAGCAGAGTTAGAAACATAAACCAAATTAGTCAATCAAGGGATGAAGCCCTGGAAACATTAAACCATAGATATTACTACGAAAAAGGTCGAGTTATTGAGTATAACCAGATTAAGAACCGGGATTTTAATAATAATTATGAGGATTTAGATTATATAAACAGTTATATCCAGAGTATAAAAGATAATAACAACCATGAACTCGAAGAGTCGGTTAATAATATTATTGATTACTTTATAACAAACTACTCATCGGCTTATATAATAAACATGCATTTAAATAGACTGTTAAATGGAATAATTGAATTAGTTTCATCTGTTAATTCCTCTACCAACGAGATAATAACAGCAGCATCATTTATTTTAAACAGAGATTCACAAATATATCTCTATTCACTGGAGACCAAGCTTATTAAATTAGGGCAAATAGCTACATCACTATTTTACTATAATAGAAATAAAAGTAATTTAAGTCTCTATTTAAAAGAGTATGTAGATGAACACTATAAAGAGATGCTTAGTTTAAAATGTATAGCCGACAAGATGGATGTAAATTCTGCATATTTAGGCCAGGTTTTCAGAAAAGAGTATAATGTTGGTTTTAATGATTATCTACACCAGAAAAGACTGGAAGTTGCAAAAAAAGAGTTATCTTTAAACCACTTGAAAATATATGAAATTGCACAGGAAGTCGGGTATACCGATGTTAACTATTTTATGAAAAAATTTGAGGCAACCTTTGGTGTTACTCCAGGACAATATAGAAGAACTGTAAGAAATTGTTCAAACCTATAATAATTACAACATTCTATAATTTTTACTACTTTTCCCTAAAAAAAGTTAGTTTTTTTCAATATTTATTCTTGTTGCACGTTAAAATAAACATGAGATAATAAAATATAATTATTATTTAGGAGATATATAATGAGAAAACAGTTAATTGCTATGTTAGCACTAACACTTGTTTCTGCACTTGCTTTTGCTAGTAACAACAGCGAAAATAAAGGAACAGAAAAAACAACACTTTCAATTTTTATTGGTGAAAGTATGCCAGACTACCCATCTGCAGGAACTATTGTAGGTGATAGAGTTTCAGAATTAGCAAATGTTGATTTTGAATTTGAATTTCTTGTTGGTGAATTACAAACAAGAACAGGTATTATGCTAGCTTCAGGTGATTTCCCTGACTTAATTAATGCTAGAGGTGAACAAGACAGATTTCTTGATGCAGGTGCCCTTATTCCTTTAAATGATTTAATTGAAGAGCATGCTCCAAATCTTAAAAAAATGCTTGGTGATAAATACTTTGAAGCATTAAAAGAAGAGGATGGAAACATATATATTATCCCGGACCTAATCCCTTATGGTGAAACAAACTATACCGATGCAGATAAAGGTTGGTGGATACAGAAAGCTGTTTTAAAAGAAGCTGGTTGGCCAGAAGTAAGAACTTTTAAACAATATTGGGATTTAATTGAAGCATATAAATTAAAACACCCAGAGATTGGTGGTGATGAAACAATTGGTTTTGAACCTTTAACATACGACTGGTATAGAGATTACTTATATACAGCTGCACCACTACTAGCCGGTATGTACTCAGATAACCCAATTATTAATAAAATAAACGGAAAATGGAGAGTGTCTCCACTTGACGGAACAGATATTGAATACAAATACTTTAAATTTATGAACGAACAATATAACAAAGGACTAATAGATCCAGAAGGTTTTGTTTCCGATAAAGATCAATATATTGCAAAACTAGCATCTGGAAGAGTTTTAGGTATATTCGATGAGTACTGGATTATGAACGAAGCTCAAGAGATTTTAAAGGATGAAAATCCGGACAGAATTTTTGTGGCTCTACCTTTAACTTGGGATGGTGGTCCAGACCAATATCACTATGCAAAAGCTTTAGCAACAGGTCTTGGTACTTCTATTACTACATCTTGTAAAGATCCTGTAGCTGCAATTAAATTCCTTGATGTATTAGCAACAGATGAAATTCAAAAACTTGCAACATGGGGTGTTCCTGGTGTTGATTATACAGTTGATGCAAAAGGAAAATTCTCTAAAAATGCTGATCAAGTAAAAGCAATGGACGAGAATGGTGACTGGTTCTATCCTGTATGGGGTGGTAAATACTTCTACGAATTCCTACCATCTATGGACGGTACATTCGATGATGGTAACGCAACAAGATTTGGTATGCAACCTTCTGTATTTAAAGCAGGTTTAAGAGATAGCCAAAAAGAAGTACTTGAAGCTTATAATAAAGAAACTTTCTACGAATTCTTTACACCTGCAAGTAACGAAAGAGCTATGTACTCACCACTATGGTCAATATCTGCTGTTACAGGTTCAGATGAAGACCTTGTAAGTACAAAAATATATGACTTAAGAACAAAATACTGTGCATTAACAATTACAGCAGAACCTGGAAAATTCCAAAGTGTTTGGGATGAATGGATGTCACAATTAACAGACGAAGACCTTAAAATTCAAACTAACTTCTACCAAGAAGCAATTAACAAAAGACTTGCTGGTTATGGTGTAGACAACGAATAGTTTACTATAGCGCAAGCATATTTCCTTCCCCCCCGAAACATAGGGGGGATCCTATAAAATAAAACATTCAGGAGAGAGAGATGGGTAAAAATAGAAAGACCACTCTATTATCAGAGCTTGGTAGAAATAAAACTCTACTTTTAATGATTTCGCCATTCGTTATACATTTGATAATTTTTTGTTATGTACCTATATGGGGATGGGTAATGGCATTTCAGGATTATAATCCTATAGCAGGAATAACAGGCTCCCCCTGGGTTGGACTAAAACATTTTAAAGCTCTTTTTGCAGAGCCGTTGTTCATAAAAGTAATAAGGAATACTTTAGCAATATCCACAATTAAACTTGTTCTTGGAACTACAACTTCCCTGTTCCTTGCAATACTGCTAAACGAAACTAGACATAAATATTTTAAAAGCGTTACACAGACAATAACTTCTCTGCCCCATTTTATTTCATGGGTTGTAACAGCTAACCTTGTTAGAGAGATGCTTTCTACAGATGGTGGTATGGTAAACGATTTTCTTATGTTTATTCACATAATAGATAAACCTGTTTTATGGCTTGGAGTACAAAAATACTTCTGGTGGATTATGGGTTGGTCAAGTGTTTGGAAAGAGGTTGGTTGGGGTGCAATTATCTATTTAGCAGCAATGACAGGTATAGATGATCAGTTATACGAAGCTGCTAAAATTGATGGAGCAAGTAGAATTCAAAGAATAATACATGTAACTATTCCAGGAATAAAATCCACATTCTTAATATTACTTATTATGAATATCGGGTACCTATTAAGTGCTGGTTACGAGCAGATGTTCCTATTAAAAAGTGGTTTAACCCAGGATGTAGCCCAGGTATTTGAGCTATTTGCCATTGAGTGGGGTCTAAACAAGTTAAGATATTCCTTTGCAACAGCAAGTGGTATTTTTGCCAGTGTTGTTAGTATTACACTAATAACAGTAACCAATAAGTTATCCCATAAACTTGGCGAAACAGCACTTTTCTAGGAGAAAATATGAGAGAGAAGACATCCAATCTAATTTTTGATTCTATCAAAAACTTTATATTAGTATTTTTACTAATTATCACTCTATATCCATTTGTAAACCTTATGGCAATTTCCTTAAACGATGCCCAGGATACAGCAAAAGGTGGTATTACAATTTTCCCTAGAGTTTTTAGTTTAGCTAGCTATACTACACTATTTAAATTACCCGAACTGTTAACTGGTTTTATAAATTCTGTATTAAGGACAGTAATTGGAGCTGTGACACAGGTTTTTTCATGTTCTATGATTGCCTATGTGCTAAGCAGGAAGAGTTTCCCACTTAGAAGACCACTATCACTGCTCTGGATTTTTACAATGTATGTTAGTGGAGGTTTAATTCCCTACTACTTTTTAATGAGAAGCTTAGGACTTTTAAACAACTTTAATATCTACTGGATCCCAGGAATAACATCTGCTTTTGCTATTATTGTTATTAGAACATATATTTCTGGACTACCGGAATCCCTTATTGAAGCAGCAAAAGTTGAAGGAGCAGGAGAGTTTAGAATTTTCATGCAGATAGTTCTACCACTAGCAATTCCAGTATTAGCAACTATGGCTCTATTTGCTGCAGTTGACCATTGGAATGCATGGGTTGACACATGGTTGTTTAACCCTAAAAAGAAGGAATTAACAACTTTACAGTACGAACTAATGAAAAAATTAGCAAGTTCAAACTCATCAAAGTCTGGAAAACTTGGGGCAGAAGCAAGGCGTGGTTCTGGGAGTGGCGGTACAACTCCAAAATCTATCAGGGCCGCTATGACCATGATTGCAGCTGTTCCTATTATGCTAGTATACCCATTTCTGCAAAGATATTTTGTTACCGGTTTAACTCTAGGTGGAGTTAAAGAGTAACAGTTGCCAGAGAGTTAATTATGGTCTAAAGTAGTGTTTAGATCATAATTAAGGCTTTTATATGAAAAAACGAATTCTTATTACATTTTTACTTCTTTCATTCACAAATCCACTCTTTTCTTCCACAGGAGAGGGACTGGATATAACCCATAAAATGACTCTTTTAGTTATTCAGTTAGGTGTTATTATCTTTTTTTCAAAGTTTTTAGGTAAAGTTTTTGCAAAGATAAATCTACCTTCGGTATTAGGAGAATTAACTTCTGGTATAATTATTGGCCCATACTTTTTAGGAAGTATAAACCTTCCCATTTTGCATCATGGGCTTTTCCCATTAGTTCCAGGAAACATACCGGTAACAATAGAACTTTGGGCAATATCGGTAATAGCCTCTATTTTGCTTCTTTTCCATGCAGGACTGGAAACAGACTTAAACCTTTTTATGAGATACTCTTTAAAAGGAGCAGTTGTTGGTATAGCTGGAGTTGTTTTCTCATTTATAGGAGGAGTCTTAACCTCCATGGTATTTTTGCACCACTCACTTCTACACCCTGTAACCATGTTTCTTGGAGTTTTAAGTATTGCTACAAGTGTTGGTATTACAGCTAGAATTCTCTCGGAACAGAGGAAAATGGACTCTCCGGAGGGTGTTACTATTTTAGCAGCAGCAGTAATTGACGATGTTTTAGGTATTATTATTTTAGCAATAGTACTTGGAATTGTAGGGGTTTTAACTGGTGGAGGTGACCATGTAGATTGGGGTGCAATTGGCTTTATTGCCTTTAAAGCTGTTGCTGTCTGGTTAGGGTTTACAGCTTTAGGTCTAATTTTTGCCCGTAAAATTGGTTCATTTCTAAAATTATTTAAGGATAATATTAATATTTCAATTGCAGCCCTAGCACTGGCGCTTCTATTTGCTGGTATTTTTGAATCTGCAGGTTTAGCCCTGATTATTGGAGCCTATGTATTAGGTTTAAGTCTTTCTAAAACCGATATCAGCTTTGTAATACAGGAAGCAATACACCCTATAGTTGAATTTATTGTCCCTGTATTCTTCTGTGTAATGGGTATGATGGTTGATGTTGGAGTTTTATTTAGTAAAGAGGTTCTTTTCATTGGTCTTATATACTCAATAATTTCAATTATAGCTAAGGTTGTTGGGTGTGGGTTACCATCACTTTTCTTAAATTTCAATCTTCTTGGGGCATTAAGAATAGGTACAGGTATGATTCCCAGGGGAGAAGTAGCCTTAATTATTGCAGGTATTGGTGTAAGTAGTGGAATTTTAAACCCGGAAATGTTTGGTGTTGCAGTACTTATGACTCTAGCAAGTACAATAATGGCACCTCCACTTTTAACCAAACTTTTTAAAATTGATAAAAAGGGTACTAGGATAGATATAAAGGGTAGTGATACAATTTCAACAAAGTTTTCATTTCCTTCCGATGCGTTTACAGACCTTGCTTTAACAAGTATTGTAACATCACTTACATCAGAAGGGTTTTTTAGTCATAATATGGAGATTGATGATGTAAGAATTTATCAACTTAGAAAGGACAAGATATTTTTTACAATTAGACAGTTAGCTACGGAAATTGAATTCGTATCCGATAAGGAGGATATTA
Source organism: Spirochaetales bacterium (assembly GCA_016936295.1). Lineage (GTDB taxonomy): Bacteria > Spirochaetota > Spirochaetia > DSM-2461 > DSM-2461 > Thiospirochaeta. Next base: position 10,358 of record JAFGYD010000260.1, read on the forward strand.
TTTTCTTAAAAACATTGGTCTACGAGGCCCTGCTTGAATTAAATAGAACTATTAAAAAGCTACAGGATATGGCAAAACCGGAGGATATGAAAAAAGATATTCTTGAAAGTAACACTCAGAGTAGAAAAAATTACAATCTTTTAAAAACTGCAATTAATCCTAAAACAATTACATTAAAACTGAAAAGTAGAAATAAAGAGGAAGTTCTAAAACAGATGATTGATATTCTCTATAAAAATGGAGATATTAAAGACCCTGTAGAAGTTATGGATGGAGTTATGGAACGGGAGCGTTTAATGAGTACCGGCTTACAAAACGGTATTGCAATACCGCACTGTAAAACAGACTCGGTAGACTCTATAAGAACTGTAATCGCCATAGATTCAGAAGGTATAGATTTTGAATCCCTAGATGGATTACCTACAAAAATAATTGTATTAATTGTATCTCCCAAATCTAACCCTGGACCACATATAGAGTTTTTATCCGCAATAGGTTCCATTTTGAATAAAAAAGAGACACTTGCTAAAATAGTTGAATTAAAATCGGCAACAGAAGTAAAAGATATAATCCTGGAAAATATTTAGGAATATTTGAAAGGGGAATTATCCCCTTTCTTTAATATCACCCCGTCTATATGCCAGTAAAAGTTCATTAAGCACATCTATATGTTTTAAAATAGTTTTACCCTGATCGGTATCTTTAATCATTATTCTTTTTGCAGATCGTTCCAATATCATTTTAGATGTATGAATATCCTGGTCGTGTTCAATAGCAGACTGGGTAGATTCAAAGGCCATATGGGATGCTAAAATAAATCCCCAGGAGTTGCTTACTAAGGTATAACCTGCAATTCCCGTCTCTTTCTGATACGCTTTAGAAAAACCACCATCAATAACAATTAACCGGCCATTAGCTTTAACAGGGCTCTCTCCTTTTTTTACAGCTACAGGAACATGGCCATTAATAATATGTGCCTCTGGCCCCAGACCAAACTCTTTTAAAATATTTATACAAACATCTTCGTTATCCCTGAATTTATAATAAGGATTTTTCTTCTCTGCATAGAGGTCTTTATTTGTAGTAAAATATCTCTCGAATGTAGCCATTTTCTCCTTACCAAAGAGAGGAGACTCTTTACCCTTCCATAAATACCACATCATATCCTGACCGACTTGTCGTTCTATTGAGTTATTTGAAAAATAACCCTGTCTTGCAATTCTATCCGCATAGTCTAAATAATCCTTTGGAGCTAACTCCTTTCCATCAATGACCTTTCTGGTAAAACTCATATCGTCATTCATTAAAATACACCCATGATAAAGCAGGTTATTATTATGTATTTTATATACACTCCCCTTTGAAAAAAGAAATCTGACATGCTCTTGTAACCTGTCACTATAAACAAATGAACTTTGCAGTTTTCGAACTACAGCCTTCTCTTCGTTAGTTAGTGCGTATGGATTTTCCGGGTCAATTGTAGGGAAGTTACAATCCTTTAAATTACATACTACCCCATCAATTGTTACCTTTTTATTTGGAATATCTATCTTATCTAAAATAAGCCTGTCTTCCATTTTATACTCAGGTCTTCTTTTTATTACTTGACCTTCAAGTTTTAGCTGAATAATTGTAATAGCTTTATGCATTCTGGTTAGTATAAGTTTTTCCCTTGTACTTAAAGAACTATCGTCACTAGCCTTGGTTTCAAACTCTGTACATGGGTCATCACCATAAATATCCATAGAAAATGATGCTAAAGGTAGCATACTTATTCCATAGCCATTTTCCAGGGTTTCCATATTTCCGTACCTTAAAGATACCCTTATTACATTGGCTATACAGGCATAAGAACCGGCGGCGGCTCCCATCCAAACTATATCGTGGTTCCCCCACTGGATATCCACATTATGGTAACTCATCAGTCTGTCCATTATAGTATGAGCACCAGCTCCCCTATCAAAAATATCCCCAATTACATGTAGGTGGGATACAACCATTCTCTGTATTAACTCGCTTAAAGCTACAACAAAAGCCTCGGCTCTCCCTGTGGAGATAATTGTCTCAATAATTGACTGATAGTAGTCATGTTTATTATCAAGTGCCTCTTGTTCATGTAAAAGTTCCTCAATTATATGAGTAAATTCACTATTAATAGCCTCTCTAATCATTGATCTGGTATACTTTACTGCTGCGTATCGGCACATTTTAACTAACCGGAAAAGTATTACCGCTAACCACTCGTCCCTATCTTCTTCCGGGACATTATCAAGTAACATAGCCAATTTTTTTCTTGGGTAGTAAATTAGAGTTGCTAAAACCCTTTTTTCCTTCTCCAATAATGAACTTTCAAATACTTCATCTATTTTTATTTTAATTGATCCACTACCATTTTTTAGTACATGATTAAACGCTTCATCCTCTCCGTGAATGTCGGATACAAAGTGTTCGGTTCCTTTGGGAAGATTGAGCATTGCACTTTGATTAATTATTTCCGAGCTTACCTTGGATATTGTAGGATACTGTTTTGATAACAATTTTAAATATTCCTGTTTTAATAGTTTTTGATTCATTAAAACTCCTTTAACTGATAAAATATCAGTCAAAGATCAATTTAGCAAGGAAAGAGTATGAATATTAATAGTAAAATTGAGGAACAACAAAAATTTTTTGATTCCGGAGTAACAAAATCACTTAATTTCAGGATTTCTGCCCTAAAAAAACTTAAAGAAGCAATTCTTTTTTACGAAGAGGATATCTACCTAAGCTTAAAGACAGATTTAAACAAAAACCGACAGGAAGCCTATATGACAGAGATTCATATGGTTCTAGCCGAAATACAACATACATTAAAACATTTAAAAAAATGGTCTAAACCTAAAAGAGTAACTTCTGGTCTATTAAATTTCCCATCAAAAGCTTTTATCAAAACCGAACCATACGGTATTGTCCTTGTAATATCACCATGGAACTACCCTTTCCAACTTCTGTTCTCCCCTCTTGTAGGAGCAATTTCAGGTGGAAACTGTGTTATTTTAAAACCTTCTGAAATTTCAGAAGCTACAACCGAAGTTTCTATCAAAATTATAGAGAGGGCTTTTGAACCAAATTTTGTATCAATAATACCTGGTGGTGTAGATGTAACAACTGAGTTATTATCACAAAAAACCGACTATATATTCTTTACAGGGAGCACAATGGTTGGGAAAATTGTGGCAAAAGCTGCTGCAGAAAATTTAACACCGGTAACCCTTGAATTAGGGGGAAAAAGTCCATGTATTGTGGATAAGGGTTGCGATTTAAAATTAGCGGCCAAAAGAATTGTTTGGGGTAAACTCCTAAATGGAGGCCAAACCTGTGTAGCTCCAGACTATTTATACATTCATAACGATGTTAAAGAACAATTTATTAATCTTTTTATTAAATATGCAAAGGAGTTTTACGGGGAAGACCCTGGAACCCACGACCACTACTGCAAGGTTATTACAAAAAAACATTACGATAGATTAACCCAGCTCTTAAAGGATGGAAAAGTAATATATGGAGGTGGTGTCCATAAAGAGAATCAAAAGATACATCCTACACTACTAGAAGATTGTCCACAGGATAGTAGAGTTATGACCGAGGAAATTTTTGGTCCTATTTTTCCAATAATAACATTTTCCAATATTAAAGAGATTCCAGTATATGTTAAAAAATCGGGAAAACCCCTTGCTCTCTATATATTTAGTAAAAATATAAAAAATATTGGGTATATTGTTGAACATACATCTAGCGGAGGTGTTTGTGTAAATGATGTTATCTCCCATTTGGTTTCGAGTAATCTACCATTTGGTGGGGTTGGTGATAGTGGAACCGGGGCATACCATGGAATTGATTCTTTTAAAACATTTACACATAATAAATCTGTTCTGTACAAAGGGACATTTGATCCAAAAATTAAATTTCCACCATACAAGAACGAAACAAGTGTAATTAAATTATTAAAAAAGCTATTATAAGTTAGGCATAACTAATTATTTTAGCTTAGACATATTGACATATTGCAATTACATATTCATAATATTATTAGCATTAGCTAACAGGGAGAAGATGATGAAAATTAGAGACATGAAAGTCGGTGAAAAAGCGGTAGTTTCTGGATATGAAAAAGGAAATAATGATTATAAAAGAAAATTATTATCCATGGGATTAACAAGAGGCGTGGTATTTACACTTTCTAAAATTGCTCCAATGGGGGATCCAATAGAACTGGAAGTTAGAGATTTCCACCTATCATTAAGAAAATCCGAGGCTGATATACTAATTATTGGAGAGGTGTAATGAGCGAGATTTGTAACATATCAATAGTAGGGAACCCAAATAGCGGAAAAACAACACTGTTTAACTTTTTAACTGGAGGGAATCAGAGAGTTGGAAACTGGGCCGGTGTAACTGTTGAAAAAAAAGAGGGATTTCTAAAGGGATCGAATAGCACGATTAATATTGTTGATCTACCTGGAATCTACTCCCTTTCAGCATCATCCGAAGATGAAAAAGTTGCAAGGGACTATATTTTAAGTGGGGAGAGTTCTTTAGTCATCGATATTATCGATGCTTCAAATATTGAAAGAAACCTATACCTATTAACCCAATTAGTGGAGATGAAGGTACCTTTACTGGTTGTTTTAAATATGATGGATTTAGCAGAAAGAAAGGGTGTTAAAATTGATGTTAACCATTTAGAACAACACCTGGGTTGTAAGGTTATTGCTATATCAGCTTTAGATAAAAAAAGCTCATACTTAGCTATTGAAGCAATCAATCAGTATAAAACAGGGGCATCCCCTTCTACAAGTTTAATTACCTACCCTAACGAAATAATGGAAGTTATTGAAAAATGGACACCTAAATTAGAGGGCTGCGCAAAAGAGATAGGCGCACCAAGTAAGTGGGTTGGTGTAAAAATTTTAGAGAGAGACTCCTTTGTCCATGACCAGGTAGTAAAGTCCGGAATTTTATCAGATAGCGAAATAAACCAGGAAATTACAAATATAGAAAAAATATTAGACGATGAAACAGATATAATTATAGCGGATTATAAGTACGCTTTTATTAATGGTATTGTAAAGGATACTGTTAAGAAAAAGGGAAACAGGCAATCGACTACAAAAAAAATTGATAAAATTGTTTTAAATAAATTCCTTGGGATACCAATATTCCTGCTAGCAATGTTTTTGGTATTTGGGGTGACAATATCCCTTGGTGGAGCATTTATCGACTTCTTTGATATTCTGTTTGGAACAGTTTTTGTTGATGGTTTTGCAGCTCTATTAAATACAATTCATACACCGGACTGGATAATTAACATACTATCTGGTGGTATAGGTGCCGGGTTACAAACTGTAGCAACTTTTGTCCCAATAATTTTCTTTATGTTCTTTATGCTATCTTTATTAGAAGATTCGGGGTATATGGCTAGAGCAGCCTTTGTAATGGATAGATTTATGAGGGCAATAGGACTTCCCGGAAAATCTTTTATCCCTATGATAGTTGGTTTTGGTTGTACTGTTCCAGCAATTATGGCTACAAGAACATTAGAGAGTAAACGGGACAGAATGATGACTATTTTTATGACACCATTTATGTCTTGTGGTGCAAGAATGCCTGTTTATGCCCTATTTTTAGCAGCTTTCTTCCCAGAGCAGAAAGCCTGGGTACTATTTAGTATATATTTAGTAGGTATTATTCTATCAATACTTACAGGGTTAATGCTTAAAGGGACACTATTTAAAGGTGTTACATCCCATTTTATTATGGAGTTACCACCATACCACGCTCCAAGAATTAGGCACATTCTAATACATACCTGGGGTAAACTTAAATCCTTCTGTATTAGGGGAGGGTCAGTAATAATTATTGCTGTTGGTATACTTGGGACACTAAACTCTATTGGTCTAAATGAACAAGGGAAGGTATCCTTTGGTCACTCCGATAGTCAAACATCACTACTAGCTACTGTGGGTAAAGCAATAACTCCTATTTTTGAACCAATGGGAATTGAGAAAGAGAATTGGCCTGCAACAGTTGGTATTTTTACAGGTTTATTTGCAAAAGAAGCGGTAGTAGGAACATTGAGTTCACTCTACAGCCAGAACATAGATATTGAAGAAAGTTCCCAAGATGAAACTGAATTTAATTTTTGGGGCGGAATAAGCGATGCATTCGCATCTATTCCCCAGGGTTTATCCGGTGTTATTGGCGGTTTAACAGATCCTCTAGGCGTAGGTATGGTAACAAATATCGATGATGCCAATGAGTTAGCCGAAGAAAGTGGTGCAGATTCTGGAACACTGGAGAGATTAAAAACATATTTTAATCCAAATAGTGCTTATGCTTACCTACTTTTTATACTGTTATACTTCCCATGTTTTGCGGCCCTAGGTGCAGGAGCTAAAGAGTTAGGAATGAAACTAACGGTTGTATTAGTAACATATTTAACACTACTTGGTTGGTCAGTAGCAACTCTTTACTTTCAGTTTACATTAATGCACAGCACTTTATGGATTGTTGTAGCACTATCAATTTTAGTACTACTTTATGGAGGTTTTAAACTTTTAGGGAAAAAAGTTAAGGTCTAGGAGGAATTATCATGATGATGATAAGTACATTAAGGGACTATATTAAGGAACAAGGCTCAACAACTATGAGCGAATTAAATGTAAAATTTAATTTAACAAGCGACGAGTTGGAAGGACCAATAAATATTTTAATAAGTAAAAATCTTATTAAGCCCGAACTGCCAACCCCTGTTGAATCTACATCGAAATGTAGCGGATGCCCAATGGGTTGTAGTTCAAAAGAGCAGGAGAATTGTTCTCCTGCCCCAATATTTACAATTTACAAATGGATTGCTTAAACCTTCCTGACAGAAAAGATATTGAATTTCTCATTATCAGCAACCCTTTTTAAATTGTGATATAGTAATCTCAATTTTTTGTGGTATCCTAAGTGTTTGTTAGCCACAACATAGAGGATACCACCCTTTTTTAGTACACGTTTAGACTCTTTAAACATATTTAATGCAACATCAGTTAATATTCTGGTGTCCATATGGAATGGAGGGTTACAAAGAATATAATCGGCAGACTCGTTCTCCATATTCTCCAGTATATCCATTACATAAAATGTTCCATCTACACCATTTTCCCTAAAGGTCTCTCTTGCAGATTCTACTGCTAAATATGAGTGATCGGTTAATACAACCTCTGTATCAGGGTATCTTTTTTTAACTGTTGCACCAATAACCCCGGAACCACACCCAAGATCAATAACACTACCATGAATAGTTGGCTCTATATGTTTAAGTAAAAACCTTGTTCCCAAATCTAAATGTTCCGAAGAGAACACACCTGGGTAGGAGAGAACTTTAATATCATCGAAAGCATCGTATCCCTTGGGAAACTGATTTTTATGCTCCACTTCTAAAACTCCACTACAAAATGCCAGCCTTGCCTTTTTAACAGCTAAGGATGTTTTAACTTCTTTATAGTATTTTTCTAAAAGCCGAATCATAGATATAGGCATATACTTAACCATTCCACCAAAAACAACTGGAACATCTTTATATGCCACCACAATCTTTTGCAGATAGTATTCTAACATATCTAATGATTTAGGAAGTTTTACAACTATGTAGTCCACCCTCTCTGGAAACATAGTAAAATCTGTAATTATTTGCGCACTTACACCATTTGAATTAATTGCAGATCCTATAAATTTCTCATTTAAACAAGAGTTGGTATATGTTGTAATATTTCTACCATCACTATAAAACCCACATGTTAAAGCACCATTTAAGTCCCCAATAACTAAAATTTCTTTTCCAGTAATATCTTGACCAAGAAGGTACTCATCTGCAGCATCCCAACCTCTAAAATTATCACTAGACTCTATATTTAACTCTTTACCCGATGTTAATACTAATTTTTCCACAATTATCCCTCAAATCTTAATTTAGCTATTTCTTTAATTTCATGAGTTTTATCCTTAAGATCAATGAAATTACTCTCCTGTAAACCTATTTTACCCTCGATAATTCTGGTGATATCATTAAAAACAGCAATATATTTTTTAAATGCAAGCTTTTTATAAACTACTAAAAATCTCTTTTGCAGTTTGCTTACAATCCTTAAATCTTCCTCTTTCTCTAAAAGGGAGATTAAAACTTCGCACTCCTCGTTGTTATTAGTACACTGTGCTCTGTCTAACTTATTACAAAGTTCGGTAAATTCCGTCTCCGACAATTTATTTAAATTATCGGGTTGCTCTAAAAAAGTATAGTCCTTAAAAACCTTAACCCCACCTAAAGTTGGGTTTAAAATACATAATCCCTTGGAATCGAACTGAAATTCAGCCCTAAGCCTACCTGGATTATAAGGCATTTTTAACTGATTTAACACTTTTCTATTATTTAAAAATCTTTCTACATTAGTACGGTCACTAACACCCTTCCTACTCTGTCTATCCACAACTAAAAGTAGTTCCATATTATGATTTTTACGAGAGAGACTCTGTTTCCCTCCCCTATACAAAACATAATCTTTAATATGCAAGTCGACCTTACCGTGTCTTTCCATTATTTCAAATAACTCTTCAAATGGTATAATTCCCTCGGTATTATAACTTAAAACAATATATCTAGAATCTATATTATCCATTAAGTTTGCAAATGAACCAGGTGCCTGGGACTTGTAACAATAAGGGCTTTTAGTATTTTTCCAATCCTTTCTTATACCGGCTTTTTCAACAAACCTGCCATCTGCCCCTCTTTTCTGGTTAACATTTGGTTTATCCCATAAAGCGACTGTATTTAACATAAAATAGTTACTTCCATACTGATGCATATTGTAAGGCGGATCTAAATAACAAATATCCCCCGAGTTACTCTTAACAAAATCCAGTGCATCCATTTGTGTAACATTATGGGTAAAATCACTATTAATCAGGTTTGGAATCTCCATAACCATAGGAGCCAGAATTCTACTTAGTGCATCTTTTCCATGCCCACCAAA
>JAFGYD010000054.1 GCA_016936295.1 Spirochaetales bacterium
AATGATCCGATTAACTATATAGATCCGAATGGGTTAGTACAAATGGTTGCTGGAGATTTAACCTATAATGATAGAAATGATAAATTTGCATTTACCGATGGGCGTTCTGTAAAAGACAACACAACCATTGAGATCCAAAGAACACCTGGTCATACTAATGGGCATTTTAAGTCTGACTTAACAGTTGAGATTGACGGAATCGTTGTATACGGACAAGATGTACAAAGTTGGGCTGATATCGCTAATCCTAAGACAAATGATATGACTGTCCCAGCTGACACATATACTGGAACATTGCTTGAAAATACAGGTAGTTATGATAAGCCTATAAAGTTTCAGAATGAAACAACTGGAGTCGGAACAGGTAATGATGACTGGTTCATGATACATGGAAGTGAGAAAACAAGAGGTGATTTAGCAGGACAAAAGTGGTCACTTAATGGAAACTCGGCTGGCTGTCAAATTCTACAAGGGCAGGCTGAATCCTATAATAACTTTACAGAAACACTTGAATCGGCTGGGTATAGCTTTAACGGAAAAGATACTATTGATATAAATATTAAAGATCCAGTAGGCATCCATACCACTACTGATGGTAAAGAGATTAAGAAAGGTGGAGGTTGTTAATGAAATATGCTTTATTTGCTATGCTAATTATATCAACATTACAATTTTCTTATTCAAATTCAGTATTGTATAAAACTAGCCTCATGAGATTGTTAGTTGATGATCAAGATATTTCATATTCTATGAATGAAGGTGTAGATTGGGATAATATCCCACAAAAAATAACTTTAAAAAAATACAAAAAAAACAATTTACTTGTGCCTATATATTTTGATTCATGGGATAAAAGTTTGTTGATTCTAAAAGATCAAAATATAGCGATTTCGTATATCCCAGGCAGAAGCCGTATTGTTTTCTTCGGTTATTCTGAGAATATTACTTCTTTAGTTGGGGGAGGAGGTTTGGAGCCTGTGTTTTCTCCAGAAATTAAACAAGTATCTTCATTTCTGACTGAAGGTAAAATTAGTTATAATGCAGATAATCTTACTTCTCTTGATTTAGAGAAGTCATGGGTTGAAGGTGTTCCTGGTTATGGTATTGGTGAATTTATAGAGCTTAATAAATTCAGAGGTAATGGTTTGTATTTCTTCAATGGATTTGTTTCTTTTGAAAAGCCAAATTTATATGAAGAAAATAGCCGAGTAAAAAAAATAAAAGTAACTGATACAATTTCTAGTAAATTTATTATTTTTAATATTGATGATACTCCAAATCCACAGCTTTTGAAACTAGGTGAATTGAAGGAATGGGAATTGAGTATTGAAATATTAGATGTGTACAAAGGGACTAAATACTCTGATACTTGCATTAATGCAATCCAATGCACTATTTTTGATGTTAAAAAATAATCTATTTCCATAAGATAACGGTGGAATAGAACCAACAAGTTGGTCAGCTCACCTTGTCCTTATGGTGAATTCAGTAACAATTAATTTAATAGGCTATCCGTTTGGGTAGCCTTTTTGAATTTATAGAAACTAAAATTTGCACTTGAAACCAAGTAAAAAAGGAAGACCGAGAACCGAGGTTGTTTTTACGACTGTTTGGAAAGTCGATATAAGTTACCCGATATTTTTTGGTGATGTGACACTTAAGGTTTTAGCCTTACCCAGGTGAACAGAATATGGTTATTGGGTGGAGGCGAAGCCGTAACGAACCGTTAACTTAGTTTAGGGTTATTTACCGCTACAGTTTTAAAATGCTGTAAATAGTCTTTATTGAGTGTAAACTAAGTTCACTGACAATAACCAGTGTTCTGTTCTTCACCGAAGGTGATTACCTGAGATATGAGTTTATTTTTAGGAGACAATAATGGAAAAGCAAGAGTCTCTATATTTTTTATATGTTATTAAGTGCAATTTTAAAGATTTAAATTTTATAAAAATAGGAAAATCAAGAAGCCTCAAAAGTCGGATTAGTAATATACAGACAGGATGTCCATTTAGAATAAGCAAAATATTTACTATATCTTCTGAGTATGAAGATGAAATAAATGGTATTGAGAAATATCTTCATTATAGATTTCAGGAATATTGTTCCAATGGAGAATGGTATGATGCAAATGGTTATTTTATTATTGATTTTCTTAATGAGTTTGAGCGGATAAATAATGGAGATTTTTCTTGGGATGAGATTGATTATATCTCAGATGAAATACATTTTGATAGTTTAGAAATATTGTTACATAGTCATAAATATATCTTTAAAACAGTAAATAAAGTAAAAGGTAATCTAATTTATAGAGAGTTAAAAGACTTTAGTACATTTTATGAAGAACTTATTGCAGGAAAATCTACTTTTTATTGACTAGTATTAAATTGTAGTATATTGGTATGATCTATTTTTTTTAACTAGAGTACTATATATGGAGTTTTTATTGACGATTCACTTTTTTGTTATTTAATAGCTTGTTGTTCTATAAGTTTTTCTTGTTTATCTTCCATGAGTTCTACAGCTATATTACTTCCATCCTATACTTAAAATAATCTCCTATGTAGACACTAAAATAGACACACTTTGATATACAAAATGTGGTAAAAAAATATAAAAGCGTATAAAGATAAAATAAATTATTTCCTTTTATAGCATATAGTTATACAAATAAATATAAATCCGTACAAAAGCGTATAAATTGTACAGTAAAGAATGGCATTCAAGGGGTCACGGGTTCGAGTCCCGTTACCTCCATTGTTTAGTAAAATAATTATCTTTTAATTAAGGCTACAATTTCATTGCAGCATTGGTCAGATTCAGGCATTTTAAAAAACATCCAGTCATGGATCATGTATTTATACTCTCGATAGTTTAACTTCAAATCTATATATTCTTCGGTTTTATTTTTAAAAACCTTTGCATCGTTATTTAAAATATCTGCAGTTCCGGTAAATATTGTTACTGGTGGAAGGCCATTTAAATCTCCATTTAGAGGACTAACTTCCCATGAATCCGTTAATATTTCTCCTGCCCAATACTTTCCAGCTTTTTGTAAAGCTTCCCTGCTTAAATAAGGGTCATTATGTTCTAGTAAATCTATTTCCGGGTTGTTTAATGTAATATCAAACCAAGGTGATAGAAAAATTAACTGTTCAGGTTTTTTAAAATTTGAACCCTTTCTACTAATCAACCATGATAGAGATAGACCTGCCCCAGCGGAATCTCCCATTAAAATATATTTTTTATTTACTAGATCTTTTTCGTCATATATTTTATTAAGCATATGAAAAGCTTCTTTCCAGGTGTTATCCGGGGCTAGAGGGTAATCTGGGCAGATAAAAGTTGTATTTGTTTTATCAATTATTTTATCTATAAAACTCCAGTACATAGGTTGGAAATTAGCCATATAAGCACCACCATGTATAAATAGAACTAAAATATCAGATTCACTATTTAGTGGAGATATTGTAAAAACATTTCTTTTGTTTATTAAAGTTTGGGTAATATTATATTTCTTAAAAAGTTTATGTGATGGAATAGGTGTTTCATTCTTTTTATCTATAAATACTCTCTTATCTACAATATTTTTTAAAGTTGTTTCTTTCATTTTAGTTAAAGTAAGAAATTTCTTAATAAAAATGCTCTGTTTGCTTTCTGGATTATGATTATCTGAATTATCTCTATGCATAGGTTATTATATCAAATTTAGTATTTTATATAAATAATTTTAAACTATAGTTAAAATTCATTTAACACAGTAATAATAAAATATAACTTCCGGAGTGAAGAATGGATCTGAAGAAATGATGATGGGTAATGAACAGATTCTTAGAGATGTTGTAAATTTATCTGAAATATCAACAAATATTTTACATAGTATAGAGGAAATATCAGTAGGTAATAATCAGATTAATACAGCTGTAGTTGATGTTGTTAATCTTGCAGAAACTAATAAGGATATCATAGGTAGAGTTAATAGTTATGTTAATAAATTTAAATTAAAAGAATAGTTTTTATTTGAAATTCAACAGAACCTAAATTAACATTATAATTAGTTGAGATAAACAGAACTTAAAAATCTATGGAGATCTTTAAATGACGTATTAATTTTCGACTATTTTCATAAGAAATGTAAAAAAATTACTTACTATTATCCACTCAATTACATTTGATTTTTCTTATTACCCCAGTTCTTCTGGGGTTCTTTTTTAAAACCTGTAATAAAGAGCAATTTCACCGGTAAAACCTAATCCTGGGTTTAGGCTACTTATTCCATACTTAAATCCAAACATAATATCAAGGACGATGTTTTTAAAAATATAAATTTCCAATCCAGGGCCTATTCCTACTGTCCCTTCAAGTTTTTGGGCTCTTTCGTGTGTAATTTCATCTTCGGGAAATGATTCATCTGGATTTTCTTCATAAAATGTTTCGTAATCGGTTGTATCTTCTAAGTAGTTTGTATAAGTAATGTTTCCTGCAGAAAATAGGAATAATCTGGTATATGTTGTTTCGTGTAGGGTTTTAAAAATACCTGATCCTAGATTGATAATAGTTGTTTCCCCGTCTGAAAATGGTGTAAACACAATCTGTGTTCCATAATCTCCAGGCCAATATCTGTATGACAATCCATACCCTGTTGAAAAACCGGCACCAGCACCTATATAGTGAGATAAATTTTCTTTTGATTCCGATGCGAGAGTCTGTAATGATAGAATAGTTATTGCTAGAATTATAAATACTTTTTTCATATATGTATCCTTCATGTTCTTACACTAATTATAAGTCAACATTATGACTTATTCCATTATTTAACCCTTCCAGTTGTATTTTTAAAGCTTTAGTTGATATTGTTACCTCATAGAATAAAATGATTAAAGAAATAGCTAAAAGAATTAATCCTATGGCGAATAAAATCTCTCCAAACAATATAAACCCTAAAAATATTCCAAACATTGATAATGTGCAAAATATAAAACTTGCAGCTCCAAACCCCTGCATATACTTAATTAGGTTAAGTCTTAATAGTAAATTTGCTATCTGTTTCCCATCTTCAATGGAACATAATTCTTTATTTCCTGACATCTGTCTAACTATTTGAGCTAAAGTTAAAAACTTATTTGTATAAGCTAACATAAGAAGTGATATTGCAGAAAATAAAAGTGCCGGTGTTGTTATAGTCATAATTAAAAAATAATATAAATATCAATTATTTTCTATATGTAGTGCTATTCTACTTAAATTTAAAACCCAAAAGTTATGTATTCTATTTTTTCTTGTTTTGACCGGTTTTAAGAATTATACTTTTGCACATGGAGTGGTCTATGAATAATAAACTTTTTATTTTAGTTTTTCTATGTTGTGTTTCTTTAACTATTTCAGCTCAAGGATTTATTGATGTTGAGAGTGGTGTAGCTTTTACTGTGTATAATGATGTTAAAATCCCATCTGATGGAGGAACAGAATTCTCACTAGCTGATGAAACACCTCCAGGGCCAATATTTGTTATACGAAATCGAATTGGTTATACATTTGCCGAGCGTCATAATATCTCTATATTGGTTGCGCAATTAACTGCCCAGGGTAGTGGTCGGCTTGAGAATGATGTAGTTTATCAGGATAAAACCTTTTTAAGTGGTTCAATGCTAACCTCCAGATATAGATTTGATTCATATCGGATTTCTTATAGGTGGGATTTTATTAAAAACGATGATTTACTCGTTGGTGTAGGTTTAACAGGTAAACTGAGAAGTGCTGATATCTCTTTAATGGATGATACTGGATATGTAAACCGAGAAGATTTAGGGGTTGTTCCACTTATAAATTTTAGAACTGAATGGTTTTTCTATAATAATTGGGGAGTCCTCCTTGATGGTGCCGCTTTAGTTACTCCCTTTGGTAGAGCTGAAGATATAAATCTTGCCTTAATGTATAGTCCAAAACCAAATATTCAGTTAAGAGTTGGTTATAGATTTTTAGAGGGTGGTTCTGATGGTGGTGGTAATGTTTATACCTTCTCAATGTTTAATTATTTAACAGCAGGAGTAACTGTAAAATTTTAACACTTAACAAAAATCTAACCAATTTGATATAAATAATTTACAAATCGCATATATTATTTAGAAATGATTTATATACTATTTATTGTATTTATATTTTTTGTTATATGGTTACTGAATTTCATTAGCTATAGAGTAATAAATAAGATAATTTTTATCAGTCAGAAATGGGACTTAAATATTTGTTGTGGAAAGACCGATGGTGGAGGTGTTAATGCCGATATCTATCAGCACATAGATCTACCAAATTTTGTAAAAATTGAAGATATTTACAATCTTCCATTTAAAGATAATCAATTTAATTCTGTAATATGTTCCCATACAATGGAGCATGTTGATGATCCTGATAGATTTTTTATTGAACTATCTCGAGTAGGAAAAGAAGTAACAATTGTTGTTCCTCCTATATATGATATAGCTGCAAATTTGAATTTTATTGAGCATAAATGGGTCTTTTTATGTCTTAAGAAAAAACACAACACTTTACCCCTTTATTATAAACTACCATTTTCCGATTTTATACAGAAAAAGATAGGACAAAGAATTCATGCATAATACTACTACTATATACTTAAAAATTATGACTTTGAACAAGTAAATTGGCCATAGTTTCAGAATACCCTCTTTTAGTAGAAATTTCTTTGGCTAAGTGATCAATTTCTTCTTTCAGAACACTTTCTAGTAATGGATTCCCTGTATTTCTTTTACTAGTAAAAGTAGGATCTTCCTGAAGAACATCGTTTACTATTTTATTTGCCACAGTTAATGCTGATGAGGCTTTTATTATCTCGCTACGAGCGTAAAATTTTTCAGGAAAACTAACTTCTGCAACTCTTAAGCTTGAATCATTTCCTACTATCTGTTGTGCACCAAACATTGGAGGGCCACCAACCTTTGCGAATTTAAATGAAGGAACAAATCTAGCTACAAATTTAATAGCTTTTCTTGTTCTTGAATAAATTTCTCTTTTTTTCCATTCCCCATTTAGTTTTTTTAATATTTTTTTATTAAAAAAGCCTTTAGCCGTTTTGTTTTTAATCAAACCACCTTCAAACAGAGTTATTTCATTTGTCATTCCATGAATCTGGTAATAATTTCCACTATAAGGTGTTAGTTGAGCCATTCCATTAGGAGTACCTCGCTCTCCATGAAAAATTATTTCTGGCAGTAACCCAGGATTTTTATCCCATTTTGAAATATATGCAGCTTTAAATTCAATTAAAGATTCAGTATTAAAATTAAATGTCTTTTCTATGCTATCCGCTTTATAACCCGCTGAATTCACAAGGTATTTTACTTTATATACTTTCTTGTCAGCAAATATTGTCCAATTATGATCCAAAGACTTTCCACGAACATCTTCAATTTTTGTAACTTTTGTTTCGGTTTTTAAGTCACAATATTCTGATGATTCTAAAGCTAACTGAGCATGAGCAGCCAAACGAAATAAATTCCAGCCATACTCCCGCACCATAAATAGTGGCATTTTCAGCTTACTATAATCAATAACCTTAATTGCATTACACAGCCAATCATCAAGTGATTTTGGATACTCTACTCTTGGTTTCTTACTTAAATTCCTTAAATCAATAATGTCATACATTTTAAAATAATCATCTACTTGGCCTAGGATTTCATTCCCTCTATCTTCATCTATCAGTTGCTTGTAAAATCCTACCAACATCGTCAAACGACGTTTTATTTCATTTGGTTCAAGTTTTTCAGTTCTGGGTATACTTATCAAAGTAGGTCTTTCATCTATTGATTGAGGAAATAGTCTGGCCATTTCTATGGATTGTTTCATTAATATCCTGCATTGTTCATCTGAAATATCTGGATATAAATTCCCCCCTGCATGTAAATGACAAAATGGTGGCCCATTTATAATACTATTATTTTGTTCAAAAAGTATAATATCCTTTCCATTATTGGCTAATTGTAAAGCGGTAACCGTACCTGAAATGCCTCCTCCAATTATTCCTACATCATATACCTTATTCATATTACAATATGTCCTGAAGAACTGAAAATTCATCTATTCTTAGTGTTGGATTATAAACTGAAATATCTTCATTATTGTTATAGCCATAGCTTACAGCTACACACTCCATATTAGCATTATGTGCTGCATATATATCATTTTTAGAATCTCCAACCATTAAACATTCATCAATAGTTACATTCTCTTTTTCTGAAAGATAGAGTAGGGGAGTAGCACTAGGTTTCTTTTCTGATAAAGAGTCTTCACCAATCCAATGATTGAAATATTGCTTTATATTTAATTTAAGTAGGATAGGTTCAATGAAAGCAAGGGGTTTATTGGTACAAATTGCCAACTTATACCCTCTCTGTTTTAAATATCTAAGAGTTTCAACAACTCCAGGATATGCATATGTTTTAATACAGGTATTTTCTCTATACGATTCATAGTACAATTTAAATGCTTCTTCGAAATCGATTTTAGGTGTAATTTTATTTTTTGTAGAAAATTCAATCCCTCGCTCAACCAGTAATTTAGCACCATTACCAATAAATGGAATCACCTGTTCAATTGTTAAAGGCGATAATTTATAATGTGCCAACATGTTGTTTAGAGATAGTGTTAAATCCGGGATACTATCTATTAGTGTTCCATCTAAATCGAATATAATAAGTTTTTTATTTTTAAAATTCACAGTTATTATAATAAGAAAAGTTATATTTTATGTCAAAGGAAATATAGTTCAAGTATCTTATGAAGGAGATATAAAAAAAGCACCCTCAGTTGAAAGGTGCTTAAAAATTTGGGCCCACTTGGACTTGAACCAAGGACAACCTGATTATGAGTCAGGGACTCTAACCAACTGAGCTATAGGCCCGAACATCTAGTAAGATATATAAATTATATTTTATTGTCAACTCTTTTTGCTAATTTCTACTCGTTTTGTGGAAACTCCGTGAAGTATACAATAAATATTGATTCAACCAGCTTATTAGAAGCTTTTATCCCACTATTTTTTAATTCTGTTATAACATCTTTTACAGTAGCTGTAGGCTTTTTAATTTTAATATCAATTATCTTTTCTATACTTTCTTTACTGTAAGGCTCAAGAGCTCCAAATATAGACCTATTATCCAATGTAACAACAGCATTTAATAACTTATTATGCTCCTCTATTAAATTCTGTAATAACTCTTTTGTCTCTTTAAGTTCGTTATTTTGTTGACTATTAATAGCCTTCAATTCATCTATCTGTCTAACAAGGTAGGATGGATCATGAATTTGAACATAGAGTAGAGGATCATCAACTGCTTTAATTAATTCATCAAGAAACTCCTCTTTAGAATAAAACTGACCCTTTAATCTTAGAAATAATGAATCCTTGAACATTCTAAAGTCATATTCATAAAAAGTATCGTAATATATTTGAAATCCTGAAGGTAAAAAATCAGAAAAATCAACACCATTGTAATTAAATGAATTTGGAATAATTATAACACTTAATTTGTTATTATTAAAAATCAACTTGGATTCTTTAATATTTAGCTCGTCCCAAGTAAAAAAAGTTGTATATGTTTTCCCTATTAATTCAATATTTTCAGCATTAAGTTTGTCATTTGAAATAATGGTGATATCTTGGTTTAGAGGAGTCGATATAATAGTCTCTAGATTTAAACCTTTTTGCTCTTGATTTTTTATAAGTAGATTATAATCTGATAAACTCTGACCATTAATATAAAATATTGAAAGTGTTAAAACAATTAAATAAATCTTTTTCACTTTTCATCCCCTTTTTTTAAATTCAATAAAATCATATCAAATGG
>JAFGYD010000261.1 GCA_016936295.1 Spirochaetales bacterium
ACTGTTTTTCAAGCTGCTTTAGCTTCTCTCGTAAGAGTTGCTGTTGCAACGCTCGATGAATATAACAAACTCATTTTTTTTTGTCAATAAATTTTTCATCAATTATACAAAAAAATTATTATTTTAATCTTTCCAGGGGAAAATCATCCCTTTTAATGACCTTGGACCTATATTTTCGTTTAATTCATAATATAATTCATTCCAAGGTAATTTTTTTCTATCAGCTTCTGGATTAGCTTCTAAATAATCATACTTTAATTCATACATATGAACTGTTGTATCTAACACACACATAATTGAAGATACCCCTGGAAATAAAAGACCTAATGTAGGAATAGAAAGAATTAGTAATATAATAGTATATATAAATACAAATATACCTACACCAGAATTATCTAAGAGAATAATGAAACTCTTTTTAACTATTTTAATAAAATTACCGCTGAATCTAGTTTTTATAGGAAAAAACAGAATTACGGCTAAAGAAGTTGTCATAGAAAACCAGAAAACTAAAGCTAACGGGATTAATGATAAAAAACCTTCTCCATTTAAATAATATCCAATTGAAAAAGTTGTTAATATTATAAAAAGAGTCCAGGACACACCAAATTTAATTTTAATATTAAATTCTTCCTTAAAATATTTAATATAATCCTTCATTGAACCAAACGAACTATTTCCAATATCTCTTATTAAATAAGCAATTGTTCCTAAGTGTAATATAAATAAAATAAGTCCAATCGCAATTAGTAATACACCCAAGAGATTACCAGAACTTATAAAATTTAAACCTAAATAGATAATAAATAAAAATGGTATAGTCATAAGATTTAACACAACAAATTTAATTAAATTATCCCAAGTATCAAAAAAAGCTTTTTTTATTATAAAACCAATCATACTTGGGATTATACTAAGTGAAATAATATTAGTCAAATTACCATTAGTTCTTCATACTTAATGAAATCCTTCTTCTTTTAATATCAACTTCAAGAACTTTAACAGTTACTTTATCACCTGTTTTTACAACAGTTGAAGGATCTGAAACAAAATTATTTGAAAGCTGGCTTATATGAACTAATCCATCTTGATGTACACCTATATCAACAAATGCTCCAAAGGCAGTAACATTTGTAACAATACCAGGTATGGTAATTCCACATGTTAAATCTTTTATATCATTTATACCCTTATCAAATTCAAACATTTCAAATTTTTGTCTTGGGTCTCTTCCAGGTTTAGATAGCTCAATAAAAATGTCTTTTAAAGTTGGAAGTCCTACATCTTCAGAAATGTATTTTTTAATATCAATAGATTTTCTAACTTTTTCATCTTCAATCAAAGTTTTAACATCTACATTATTGTCTTTAGCAATTTTTTCAACAAGTTGATATCTTTCAGGATGAACAGCACTGCTATCTAATATATTCTTGGAATTTCTAACACGTAAAAAACCTGCAGATTGTTCAAATGCTTTTTGACCTATACCTTTAACCTTTAAAATTTCAGAACGACTTTTAAATCCTCCAATACTTGCCCTGTAATCAATAATATTTTTTGCATTATTCATATTTAAACCAGATACAAAGGATAAAAGTTCTTTACTTGCACTATTTATTTCAACTCCAACACTATTTACACAACTTTCAACAGTTTCTACTAAAGATTCTTTTAAAAGTTTTTGATCTACATCATGTTGATACTGCCCAACACCTATGGATTTAGGATCAATTTTAACCAATTCGGCTAAAGGATCCATAAGTCTCCTTCCAATAGATATTGCACCTCTAACAGTAAGATCCAGATTAGGAAATTCATCCCTTGCACATTGTGATGCAGAATATATACTAGCACCTGCTTCATTAGTCATCACAATAGGAATATTTAAATTTAAACTCTGGATAAAAGTTTCCATTTCTCGTCCACCAGTACCATTCCCAATTGTAATAAATTCGACTTTATGTTTTTCACAAATTCTTTTTATAACCTTAGTAGACTCATCTATTAAATTATGTGGTTGTAATGGTTTTATTAATGTATTCTCCAATAAAGTTCCATATCTATCTAAAACAACTACTTTACTTCCCGTCCTTAATCCTGGATCAATAGCTAACACAATTTTCTCCCCTAATGGAGGAGAAAGTAATAAGTTTTTTAAATTTTCCTTGAATACATCAATCGCAATTGAATCTGCTTGAAATTTATAATAATTCTTAATTTCAGTTTCCAAAGAAGGTTGCAATAATCTTTTATATCCATCTTCTATTGCTTCTTCAATAATTTTGGAATGTACACCTTTTGCATATTTTTGTTTTGCATAATAATTGGCATCATCCTCATCAATGTTAATTGAAAATTTTAAAAATCCTTCAGAGACACCTCTTAATATTGCTAATAATCTATGAGATGGAATCTTATTAATACTTTCGCTATAAGAAAAGTAATCCTTAAATTTTTCTGCTTCTTCAGTTTTTCCCTTTATTACAGTTGAGGATAAAACACTCTTTTTATTAAACTTTTCTCTTAAAACACTTCGAACTTGATGATCTTCATTAATCATTTCAGCTATTATATCTTTAGCTCCATTTAAAGCCTCTTGATGGGTCTTTATATTTTCTGTTAAAAAACTATCTAATAATAAATCTTTTCCTTTTAATATATTTTCAGATAAAGGCTCTAACCCTTCTTCTCGGGCTTTTACCCCTCTAGTTTTTCTTTTTGGTTTATAAGGAAGATATAAATCTTCTAACTCTGCAATAAGCAATGTTTTTTCTATTTTATCATTTAATTCTTTAGTTAAAAAATTATTCTCTTCCAAGGATTTCAGAATAGAGATCTTTCTTTTTTCAAGTTCTTCATATTTTTCCATTAAATTTTTAATTGATAAAATAGCAACTTCATCTAGCTCACCGGTAAGTTCTTTTCTATATCTTGAAATAAATGGAACTGTTCCGCCATCTTTAAGAAGATTAATAACATTAAAAACCTGTTTTTCTAATATATTCAACTCTTTTGATATTTGTAAATTTATATTCATTTGATGATTATATAACTTTTTTACTCTTTTAAATATAATTTATGCCGATACTTTTAAAAAAAAATCAGGAGATTGTATGTCTAGAATAAAAAATTTTATATTACTGACAACGGTGCTTTCTTTTACATCCTGTCTAACGCAACCGGATATAAATAATACTAATGATGATGTTAAACCTGTTGTAAAAAAAGATGAAACATCATTACATGCACTTGTTGAAGCAGGAAATAAAAATAAATTAAATGAAATTTTCAAAGTTGATACGAACATTAACGAACAAAATAGTAACGGAAGAACTCCATTACATATAGCCTGTGTTAATGGGAATAGTGATATTGCTAAATTATTCATAATTCAGGGAGCAGATTTGAACCTTCAGGATAAAGAGGGTTATACGCCACTTCATTTAGCTATAAAAGGTGGATTCTACGATATAAGTAAAGACTTGGTAAAATATGGCGCAAGTATATTTATTAAAGATAATCTTGGGCGTACACCATATAATGAAGCTGTTAAAATGGGTATTGATGCTGTAAAATCAATAATCTCTATCGAGAGTATTTCAAGTATTGATAATCAAGGCAGAACTCTGCTACATTTGGCAGCAGAAGCAGGAGATTTTGAAATTGCAGATTATCTAATAAAAAACAATGCCGATGTTAACAAAAGAGACAATGCATCACTTCTTCCTCTAGATTACGCACTTCAAAATAAAGATTCATTAGAACATGCAAAAACAGCAGAAATTCTAATAAAAAATAGATCTTTAAATGCTTCAGATGATAATTTTGATTATATCTACAGAGTTTTAAAAACAGATGATTTAGAATTTAGATATGATTACAACAAAACAGCTCTTCATATAGCAGCAGAATATGGACATCTTGGATTTGCAAAACTTTTTATAGAAAGAGGAATGAGTTTAGAATTAAAAGATAAACCTGGAAATACACCTTTACATAGTGCTGTAGTTAGTAACCACCAGAAAATAATTGAATTACTACTGGAAAGTGGCGCAGATATAAATTCAAGGGATTTTAACAACAATACTCCACTGCATTTAGCACTTGCGTTTAGTTATAGTTCTCAGATTCCTAAATATTTAATTGAACACAATGCAGATGTTGATGCAAAAGATAATTTTGGAAATACACCATTACACTTAACAATTTCTTTAAAATTAGACAGTTCTATAGCACAGCTTCTTTTATCGAATAATGCAGATGTAACTATTCGAAATAAGGCAGGAAATACAGCATTAACCGAGGCTGTTACAAAAAACAACAAAACAATTGCACTATTATTATTAAAAAATAATGCTGAAATATATGACAAAAATGACAAAGGTGAATCCCCTTTAACAATTGGTATAAAAAAAGGTACAGTTGTATTAGATTGGTTAATTAATGGCCAAAATATAAATTTAAAAAATAATGATGGTGATTCTCCCCTACTAATAGCTATTAGAGAAAATGCTTCAGACGAAATTATCTCCTTTCTTATAGCAAAAGGTGCTAATGTAAATAATAGAAATAAAAATGGTTCAACACCTCTTCACGAAGCTGTAAAATTAGGTAACTCGAAAATAATAAATTTATTATACAGTAATAAAGCGGATTTTTTTGCTATAAATAATGATGGTGATAATGTTTTTGACTTGATATTTACTAAAGGTGTAAGTTTCACAACTGAGATTCTTACATCAGATTTAGTTAATTTACGAAATAATAGGAATAATACTCCTTTATTTTACGCAATCGATTGGGGAAATTTGGAAATTGTTAAAGTAATTCTTGATAAAGGTGCTGATATAAATGCAAAAAATATTAATGGGGAGACTCCTTTACATCAAGCGGTTACTACAGACAATAAAAATATAGCAGAATTACTAATTGAAAGGGGTGCTTCATTAGAATCGAAAGATAATCAACAAAATACTCCTCTTCATACATGTGTCTACTGGAACGCTTCTGAGGTAGCAGGACTATTAGTTTCGAAAGGAGCAAATATAAATGCTAAAAACATAAAAGAACGTACTCCTATTCATGAAGCAGTTTTAACAGAGGATAGTTCAATTGTTACATTTTTTATTAAAAATAAAGCTAACTTAAATTCTAGAGATAATAATGGACAAACACCACTATATTATGCTGTAAAAAACAACTTAACAACAATTATGAATAATCTTATTGTTGCTGGAGCAGATATCTCATTAAGAGATAAACAGGGTAATACAATGTTACATGCTGCTGTATTTGGGAAAAACCTGGAAACAGTAAAAATTCTTATTGATAAAAAATCTGATATATATGCAGAAAACAAATATGGAGATACACCTGTATCTATAGCATTAACATATGGATTAGCAACTGTTAAAGATTTCTTTAATGATGAAAATATTAATTCAATGGATAATAAAGGGTTTAGTCCTTTACATTTAGCTGTTAAGTACAGAGCTGATACAGAAGTTATTAGTTACTTAATAGAGAAAGGTGCTTACAAAGATAGTATAAATAAAGATGGTGAGACACCATACGATTTAGGTCTATCACTTAAATATGATGATGCACTAGCGTTACTAAAAAATTAAAAAAAATCACCGTAAAAACGGTGATTTTTTTTATCTATCAGAAGTTGGCTTATAAAGATGTTTTTTTGCAACAGCTTTATATGCTGGTCTAATAATTTTCCCTCCAGAAACAATCTCTTCGATTCTGTGAGCACACCATCCTGCAATTCTTGAAACTGCAAAAATAGGTGTAAACATCTCTCTTGGAATATTTAACATGTTATAAACAAATCCTGAATATAAATCCACGTTTGCACACATAACTCTATCTGTCTTCTTAAATTCCTGGAATATTTTAGGAGTAATAGTTTCAATCAAATGGTAAAGTTGAAACTCTTTTTCCCTACCTTTTTCAATTGCCAACGCTCTAGCTTTCTTTTTTAAAAGTACAGCTCTAGGATCTGAAATTGTATAAATAGCATGCCCCATTCCGTACACGAGACCTGTTTTATCAAAAGCCTCTTTATTCAAAATTTTACGTATATAATTCTCAACCTCTTTAGGATCATCCCAATTGGAAATGGTATTCATTGCATCTTCCATCATTTCTCGAACTTTAATATTTGCTCCACCATGTAAAGGACCTTTTAAAGATCCAATAGCAGAAGAAATAGCAGAATAAGTATCTGTTCCTGAAGATGAAACTACATGAATAGTAAAGGCAGAGTTATTACCACCACCATGCTCTGCATGAATAACTAGGGATAAGTCTAATATTTCTGCTTCAAGTTTAGTAAATTTCATATTAGGTCGTAATAGACGTAATAAATTTTCAGCTGTTGACAAATCTGGATCAGGTGCATGAATATGTAGAGAATTTCTATCAAAGTAATGATTTTTTGCCTGGTAAGCATATGCTGCCATTACAGGTAATTGAGCAATAAGATTCATACTTTGTTTCACAATATTAGCAATATCTAAATTATTAGGATCTTTATCAAATGTATAACTGGCTAAGACAGATCTTGCTAGCTTGTTCATAATATCTTCACTTGGAGCTTTTAAAATCATATCTTCAATAAAGCCATCAGGTAGTGCTCTATGGTGTCCTAAATAGTAATTGTAATCCATTAATTCTTTTTTAGTAGGTAATTTTCCAAGTAATAGGAGAAAACTTGTCTCTTCAAATCCAAATCGATCCTCTTTTTGAAATCCTTCTACTAAATCATATAGATCATAACCCCTATATCTCAAACGTCCTGGATGTGGAATTTTATCCCCTTCTTCCATGATATAACCATGAACTTCACCAATTTCCGTTAAACCAACAACAACTCCAGTTCCATCGGAATTTCTTAAACCTCTTTTTACATTATACTTTTCGTAAAGTTCTCTTGGAAGTTTGTTATGAGCCATAGCCAAACCAGAATAATCATTCAATAATGGCAATGAATCCAATTCTTCAATTTCCCTTTTATTAGTCATTTATGGTTTCCTCCTGTAAAATATTTCACAACAATATTGATGCAATAACAAATATCATTATTTTTTGTTACTGTTTTTTTCTAAATAGTATTTCATTAATTATATGATCTTTATTAATGCCTTTACTTTCAAATTTAGTTCTTGGTCTCCAATCCTGGGATGTAGCGAAACCATTATATGGATTTTCTAGAATAGATATATTTTCAAAAACACTTAATATATGCTGGGCATACTCTTCCCAGTCTGTAACTGCATAGATATAACCCCCCGGTTTTAACACCCTTAAGATTTTATTTATAAATTCAGTCTGTATAAGTCTACGCTTATGATGTTTCTTTTTAGGCCATGGATCTGGGAAAAAAATATG
>JAFGYD010000055.1 GCA_016936295.1 Spirochaetales bacterium
GTCCCTTTGCTATTTTATTGGATTTTCCATGCTTAAGAGTTGGAATTTACTTGCAAATAAAGTGGAGTTTTAGTTTATAATAAACAATTAAACATGCAAAACAATTATTATTAGAAAATGAGTTAAATATTAATGAAATATCACGAGCTTGTGGTTTCAATGATGTCAGTTATTTTCGTTCCACTTTTAAAAAAATGGTTGGCGTTAGTCCCTCTCAATATCGTGGTTCTTTTCAAAAAACTCATATTAATACTGAATAAATCATGCATAGTTACTATTTATTAAATTTACTAATTATTTATGATAATTAATTAATATTAATATGTTTAAAAATACTTTCCACGAGCTTATTAATCTAATTTATTTTTTCGTTGAGACTTTTATTTATCTAAAATCATATTAATTATGATTTTATAAAAAATAACACTAATACCTTCCAGCTACTACTGATGTTTCATAAACATCTAGTATAAACTTAGCTATAGCTTCTTCAATTCCAGAAGTCCAACAGAAAGCACCAATTATACCTTTTTTAGATAAAGGGTCTTCTTGCTTTTTGCTTGATGTTTTATAGACTGAACTTTCTCTACTAAATATTAGAATAAAAATACAATCTCTCCAGTTTGTATAAGCTACTAAAAATAAGTCAAGATTTAACCATTTTTTATTAGCTTCTTTAAATATGAATTCTCCATTAGATGGAGTTGTAGGCCAATACATTAATTGATGAGGTCTATTGGAACATTCATTAAACATAGCTATTCCTAGGGCATTAGTAAAATGCCTAGAAATAGCTATATACTCATCAGAAGTTACATTTCGAGTTAATGGTAGAATTATTCTACATCTAAGTGATACAGGTTGATGTGATTGTTTGTATAGAGAGCTACTCTATACTCACAAAGATTTTCAAAGTCAACAATTATCTCAATTGATACATTATCTGCATCAAAAAAATGCTTAGATTAACACGTTATTTTCTCTCTTATGGAGGCTTCGATACACTTCTTAAGTTTAAGGCATTCAAAGAGTTTTTATTTTCATTTTTTCTAATATTTTAAAAATTAGATTTACATTTTTTAAAATAATCTGAAAGATTTTTATCAGTACAATAGATATAACAACCTTTTAAGCCTCTAGTCATTAACGTTCTATATGTATTTCTTATAATTAAATCGATTTTATCTAATGCTTTAGGATTATTCTTTTTTGCAAGACCTTTAATCCCATTTAAGGATTTATCAGTTTTTGCTTTTTGGGTATAATCAGTAATGACTTCTCCATTTTCATATCTTAAATCATCCCCGATAATAACACCAACATAATCAAATTCAAGACCTTGGCAAGTATGAATACACCCTATTTGATTTACTGAAGTATCATCAATAGCAAAAGGTAGTTTTGATTGATTTAAGTTCCATTGCATTTCAAAATCACCTATGACAATATCATTTATTTCTTCAGAAGGATTTCTTTTACTAATCCAATCCCAACAATATCCAGCAACTAATCTAGATTTATTCTCTATCTTATTTTTTTCTATGATAATTTTTTTTAGTTCTGTTGGATTATCAAATATTCTAAAATCATATGAAATACCATCTAAAGAAATATTAGCTGTGTTTTTTATTTGTAAAGTATTATCTATCCAAGATAAATATCCATCAGAACCACCACATCTAAATTGGCTAGTTAATTCAGTTTCATAGCATTCGGCATTTATAATATTTGCCCATTTTTTTATTTCATCAATTGAGCCTATATCTTTTGAAGTAACAATTTGATTTTCATCAATAAAAAAAACTGATGTTCTAGATGCTTCAATTATTTCCTTTATTTGGTTCTCTCCCAAATTTTGATACATTCCAGATTTTTCATTTAACCGATGTGCTTCATCACAAATTAGAAGCCCATAACTGTTATTTGGAGTATTAACAAATGAACCAGAACCTACAAATAAACCTTTAATATATTTTGTTGTAAAATCTTTTCCTTTCAATTTTTGATAAAATACTTCTCTTGGAGCACTATTCTTTGTAACATAAGAAGAAAATATTCCCTTATTAAGTGTTTGAACTAGTAAATTTATTGCTACAACGGTTTTTCCAGTACCTGGACCACCTTTTACAATAATTACTCTTTTTTGATTATCTTTTTTAGAGTGTATTGTTAAATCAATTATTTGTTCATAAATTACTTTCTGTTCATCTATCATTATAAATTCAGGATTTTTATTCAACATTGAAAGGATACTATCTTGAAGTGATTTTGCTGGATATAACTCACTTTGTTCTATCATTTCCAATGATAACAATTTATCACCATATTTAATATGTTGTTTTATATATTGTTTTAATTTTTCTCTATCAGTAATAGTAAAAATAGGAGCTTTTTCAATTATTTTATTAAATTTTGAATCAATTATTGGATCATTATTTCCAATAGTATAATTATGTAAATAAGCACAAGGATTTAACTTTATATTATTAAATTGAATATTTTTATTACTATTTTTTAATAATTCAGTGTAAGACCATACTTGATATGATGGATGAGTAACTACTCTATTTGCTCCTCCTGTAAGAGTTTTTACCACATCTTCTTGATTTTTAACTGCAGAAACTTCTTTCCATTGCTTTAATTCAACAAATAAAGTCTCCATTTCTTTATTTTTATTATAACCTGATAAAATAAAATCAACTCTTTTTGAGGTAGCAGGAATGTTATATTCAACAGCAACGCCAACGTCATCTGGAATTTCAACATCATCAATGATATCTTTCATATTTCTCAATGAATTTAACCATGAATTTATTTCACTATTACTAGTTTTACGATGCATTTTTTCAAAAACATTTCTTTCAATTTTTTGAACATATAGCCCTGAATTAACATCATTTATAAATCCATTTTTTGTGTTTTCATAGATAATCATTTCTTTCCCTCAATAATTTTGTGCATTAAATAATAACTTTTTTAATACTACTGTATTAATTCTTATTTGAAAAGATTATTAATCTTGATAAAAAATTTTAATTTATAATAATAAAATAAATTGGATAATAAATATTATCTGCTAAAATATTAAATTACTTCAACAATTGATTGAAAGCTTAACTAATATTACATCTTTCTTAAGATATTTTTTTTGTGTTGAAAAATAAAGTAAATTACCTTAAAAAAAATCAATTTTCGTTAATTACTTGGATTTTATAGGTACTAACTTTCCATCCATCTTTGATTAAATCATCAATAGAATCATAATCTTTAATCAATTGGTCACTTTAATAATCATATATCGGATATAAA
>JAFGYD010000262.1 GCA_016936295.1 Spirochaetales bacterium
GAATAATTATTTGGATTAAACTCTTTTAAAGCCATATCATATTCGTAAAATGATTTAACAATTCCAGACAACAATATAGGTGAGATATTATCATTTTCTATTGCCAAAGGTTCTTTACTTACAACTATTGTTACAGAATTTAAACCTGGGAATGGATATAAAAGGACAAGATAATTAGTATTTGGAACTTCTAAAAAAGGTCTCCAATAAGCAATATTTGAATTTGAACAATCTGTAAACAGTGGATCATCTATTGGATTTGGGATAATTCTACTTAATTTATCTTCATTTTCAAGTATTGCAAAATATGTAAAAGCTGGAAATCTCTTTTTTAAATCTTTTACCAGCCGATTTAAGTAGATATTAGGATAATTAGCATAAAGGCCCCTTTCTATACTATTTTTCAGGGTTAATGATAAACCATTAGGTCTGTGTCCTAAAACGGCCCTGCCATTATCCATATACAGATCTAAAATCTTTTCGCCTTTTGTTGTATATAACCTATGCCCTCTTGCACGTTTAATAATCAAATTAGTATCCTTAATAAGAAATTTTTTCTAATGGTGTAAATTCAGGTATAAACTGCTTTACATGCCCAGTTTCAAATTTCACTAGAACCAGGGTATGTTTTCCATTATCTGTTACTTTAATAATATAACCAGAGCCATAATCGTCATGGTAGACATTATCTCCACGTTTAAATCCAGAATCTGGAACAATTTCTGGCATTTTATCCCCAACAACATATTCCTCAGGTATTTCATTTAAAAAGATTGATGGAGTACTGTTCATAAATTTCCCATGTATAACTCTTTTAGAACAGCTAGTAAAATATAACTCTTTTCTTGCTCTGGTAATACTTACATAAAATAGCCTTCTCTCTTCCTCTATTTCGTCTTCATCTTCCAATTTTTCAGACCTAGGGAATAGACCATTTTCCATACCTGTAATAAATACTCTATCAAACTCCAACCCCTTAGTGTTGTGCATTGTAATTAGAGTAACCTTTGGTCTAAAATCATCTTCATCTCTATTAAAAGATGACTGATCAAGTTCTACAGCCTCGAGAAATTCGGTTAACGCTGTATCTCCGGTATATTTACTAGCAGCATTTATTAGCTCCTCAAGGTTTTCAACTTTACCAGAACCAATAGCAAGATCCTGTGTCCTGTGATATTCTAGTAGTCCACTTTTATCAACTACTTCACGTATATAGTGGCCTAGATCAATTTTATGGTCGATGGTCTCCATATACTCTATAAATTTTAAAAAATCCTCTGCACCACTTTTTGCTTTGCCCTTTAAAATATTCGAGTTAGCAATAGTAACCATATAGTCATTATCGTATTCGGGAGCTGCTTCAATTATTTTTTCTACCGATGATTTACCAATTCCCCTGGCAGGTTTATTAATAATTCTTCTAAAAGCAATTTCATCTCTGTAGTTAATAAGAAAAGAGAGAACAGCTAATGTATCTTTAATCTCTTCTCTTTCATAGAATCTAAGGGTTCCAATAATTTTATATGGTATTCCTTCTCTAATAAAAGATGATTCAAATTGCCTAGATTGTGCATTAGTTCTGTACAATATTGCTGTTTGGTTTAAGTCACCTGATTTACACTTTTCTGCAACAAAAAGAGCTTCAGCTTCATCGTTTTCTAAATACTTTATCTGAGGTTTCTCTCCATCCCCCTTACTTGTCCATAGGGTTTTACCTAATCGATTAATATTATTTTTAACAACTGCAGATGCAATAGAGAGAATATGTCCTGTACTTCGATAATTTTCTTCCAGTTTTATAACATTAGTTCCAGGAAAAATCTTATCGAAGTCTAAAATATTTTTTACTTCAGCACCCCTGAATTTATATATAGATTGATCATCGTCACCAACAACACAGACCCAACTATCAGGACCAGCCAGATTTTTTAAAAGAGCAAACTGAGCCTTGTTTGTATCCTGATACTCATCAACAAGAATTACTTTAAACCTATTATGAAACCTCTCTCTAACCAGATTATTATTTGTAAGTAGCTTATTAGGAAGTGATATAAGATCCCCAAAATCGACATTTCCTATCTCTTTTAATCTGTTCTGATATTTTTCATATATTTCTGAAAATTCAGGATATGAACTTATGGATCGAAGGTCATGAGTTGGGAGTAAATTGTCGTCTTTACACCTGGAAATATCCTTTGCAAATTGCTTAATCTCACTTTTTGCAGCATTGGGAACTATGGTTTTTAACAGTGAATTAACATCGTCATCATCGTAGATGGAAAAAGATGAAGAGAGACCAAGACTCTCACCATTTCTTCTTAGCAACCAGGCACCAAAGGAGTGAAATGTTTTAATCATAACATTTTCGGCTCCCGGAACCATGGATGAAACCCGGTCCCTCATCTCACCAGCTGCTTTATTAGTAAAAGTTACAGCAAGTATTGAATAAGGGCTAATCCCTAAATGTTCTATTAAGTAGGCTATCCTTGTTGTTATAACCCTTGTTTTACCCGACCCTGCACCAGCTAAAAGGAGTAATGGTCCACCCTCGTATGTTACTGCTTTATATTGCTGCTCATTTAAACCATCAAGGTAATTCATTACTATACTTTTACACCTATTAAATCGACTTCAGAAACACTCTGAATTCTAACTTTGGCTACATCACCCTCTTTAAGACCAGTTCCTCTTACAACAACTAATCCATCTACTTCCGGTGCATCTATAGCTGCTCTACCAATATATAAATTCTCTTCCTTAACATCCTCTTCAATAAGAACGTCTATGGTTTGGCCTAACCAGCACTTTAATCTTTCGGGAGTAATCTCTGACTGTATTAATTCCAGTTCAGCCTTTCTTTTATTCGCACTCCCCTTACTTAATTTATCGGCTAATCGACTCCGCATAGAGTAACTAGGTGTATCTTCTTCCCTTGAATAGACAAAAAATCCAACCCAATCAAGCTGGGCAGTCTCAAGAAATTGCTTAACCTCGTTAAACTCCTTCCTCCCTTCCCCTGGATGTCCTAACATTATAGTTGAACGAATTATAGAATTTGGTAATTCATGTCTAATTCTCTTCACTAGTTGTAAGTGCTTCTCATAGGAACCGGCTCTACCCATTTTTTTTAAAACAGTTTCACTTGCATGCTGAAATGGAATATCAAAATAAGGTAAAATCCTTGGGTCTCTTTTACACAATTCAAGGAGTTGTACCGGGAATTTATCAGGATGTATATACAATAATCTAATCCAGAATTTCCCTTCTAACTCCATAATTTTTTTAAGTAATGGAATTAAATTATTTTCACCTAAATCGCTACCCCACGCAGCTAAATCCTGAGCAATTAAATTAATTTCAAAATATCCATCATTTATCAATGAAACAATTTCCGAGTATACATCGTCTAAGCTACGACTATTTATCTGTCCTCGAATAATTGGTATGGCACAAAAATTACAGTTATTATTACACCCTTCTGCAACCTTTACGTAAACAGAACCCTTAAAATTTAAAATAGTACTTCTTTTTATCTGAACTATTGAATCATCGTTTTTTACAGCAGGTTTCTCCCCATTTAAAACAGATTCAACTATTTCTCCAATTTTAGATGGGGATTGACTACCATAAAAACCGTCTGCCTCTGGAAATAACTCTTTTATATTATCGAAATATCTTTGGGCAAAACACCCTGCTATAACTATTTTTTTATTAGGATATTGTTGCTTTAAAGTTAAAAAAGTGTCTATCGACTGCTCTTTTGCAGATTTGATAAAACCACAAGTATTAACAATTATAAAATCAGCTTCTTCTGCATCTTTTGTAAAACTGTAATCGTATGACTCAACAGAAGCTAACATAGATTCTGAGTCTACCTGATTTTTAGAGCAGCCTAATGTCTCTATATAAAATTTAATATGCTGTTTGGTATTCAAGTCTATATTCATCCTTATCTTTATAGTAAATCCATCTTAGATCAAAAACATGTATTTGTCCTGTTTTTCCTAAAACCATTGTTTCCCCATTTAATTTTAATTTTGTAAGCCCTGCATTACTAGTCCAGATCTGAATACTTCTAGTCACATCAATGTTAAAAACACTGTTCTCCTGATAAAAGTTCTCAACTAATTCCTGCCCTTTTTCCTGATATCTAAATAAAATATCACCCTCAAATTTAACAGAAATTGAGTATGGATCAGGGGAACCTTTTTTTACCATAACTACTCTGGACTCTTTACCTATTACTTCATCTTCGGAAGAGACCTCATTGGAAGAAAATTCCCCAGTCTCTTTAGATTCGTATTTAAGTTTCATTATTGCGCTATTATCTGCGAATCCACCAATATCTTTAAGAAAGAGTGTTATTAAATGTTTTTTCCGCTCCTGGGTAAACTCCCTAATAACTTCGTTACCTAATTTTAAATTTATAACTTTTTCTGTCTCACCAAGGGTTTCTGTTAAAATAATATCGGAAGTTATCTCTCGAATCATATAAACCAGAGTATCTCCACCAATATCCATAGTAAAAGAGTCACCCTCTTTTATTTTAATATCAGAAAACTCGGTAGTTATTGGAATAATCTTATTCTTTTGCTCTTCAGAAAGTCTTAAGGCTTCCTTTCTATCTTCCAGGTAGTTTCCAACACCTTTAACAACTGCGGGAATTCCAAAACCTAGAACTAGAAGGATCAGAGGAAGAACAACCATCCACGGTTTAAAAACAAAAGTTCTTTTGGTTCCCATTAACTCATTTAGAGGGGTTGGTTCTTCCCGTAATAAACAGTTTTTATATTCTGAATATATAGAATTATAATCCAGCTCTAAAAAGTCTGAATAGTTCCTAAGAAAACCTAACAGATAGGCTTCTGCAGGGAATTCATCAAAATTTTCACTTTCTAAAGCTTCTATATACCTTTTGGAGATGTTTGTTTCATAGGCTACCTGACTTATAGATAACCCTTTAGCTTCACGTCCTTTTATCAATACATCCCGTAATGACCTCATTATTCCACATCTCCCTGATCAAATAAAAAGTCTTTAATTGTATTAGCACTAGGAGGTGCATTATACTCAAAGAAGCTTTTGTCTAATTTAACAGAAGTATCTATATCTACAATATCAAAAACTATCTCTTCCCCTGTTCTGGTTGTAGATTGTAATCTCCTAATAAAACCATCTGTAGATATTGAAATAATTATAAAACTGAATGGCTCTGTGTATCTTCTAGGATATAATCTTAGTTTATATACTTCCTGTGGATTATTATCATCTAATGCTTCTAAATTTGGTCCATTTACATAACTAATACTGTAATTTGTATTAAAAAGTGTTAAACCTTGAGATGTTAAACCGGAAGCTTCTATTACTAAAGCATCTTCTTCACTATTAATTGTCTGTTCGAAAAGTGTATCATGGGCTGGAACATAGATAGAGATTTTTCGGGAATTAACATTTAAGACTTGTTCCTCAGGAACCATATAATCCATTCTAAGTAAATTTGGATTCATATAGGTCATTTTACCCTCTTGAACAATATTTCCACGTAAACCGCTTGTTATTTTAAAATTAGCAGTATAAGCATTTATTTCTGAATATTTATCAGAAATAGTCTTAAAAAAGTCCCCTGCAGTTTGCTGACTAAAAATCATTAAAGGGGTTATTAAAAACAATAATATATTAAGAGATTTTTTCAATTTAGTATTACTCCATTATAAGATTTAATTGTTTTATTAAACTTTAATTATACCCTGTTGTCAAGCAAACTGAGTAGTCAATACTGCATTGCTTTGACTTTACATTATAAATAACATAATATATTTATGTTTATTTTTTAGGGAGTGTTGTTATGGATAATATTCAAATTCTAGACTTGGGTGGTTCAATTGTTGCCCCTGATCAGATTGATACTGAATTTATTAAAGATTTTAAAAGATTTCTTGTAAACTGGCTAGAAGAAGATGAAACAAGAAAAGCAATTTTGATTATTGGTGGTGGAGGTGCTGCAAGAAAATATCAGACAGCGTATAGGGAAATTGAGCCTAACCCTACCCATGATGACCAGGATTGGATAGGAATTGCTGCTACAAGATTAAATGGACAACTCCTGAAAGGTGTATTTAAAGACTACTGTTTTGATGATGTAATTATTAACCCGGAAACAGAGGGTGAATTCAAAGGTAGAGTTATGATAGCTGCAGGTTGGAAGCCGGGATTCTCTACAGATTATGACTCGGTAGTATTAGCAAAAAGATTTAAAGCTAAAAAAGTTTTAAGCCTTTCAAATATTGCAAAAATATATACAGATGATCCCAAGACAAACCCGGACGCAACACCAGTAGATGAAATAAGCTGGGATGACTATAAAAAATTATGTGGAGATGAGTGGACACCTGGTAAAAATATTCCATTTGACCCTGTAGCAACAAAATTAGCCTCTGAAACAGGGTTAACAGTTATTGCTGCAGCAGGGAAAGACCTAGAAAACTTAAAGAAAATTTTTAATAATCAACCTTTTTTTGGAACAACTATCTCCTAGTCAATCCCATTAAAGAAGTATTCTATATCACTCCAAAGTGGATTAACCACACTTTTGTATATAAAAAGGGAGTGATTAGAATGTTTCCATTTTTTTAAACTAATTACTCTTAATAGTATTTTATCACTTTTAATATTTTTAAAAATAACAGGTAAACTCTTAAAAGATACTGTTTTATCCTCTTTAGCATGGATTAAAAAACAGGGGACAGTTATTTTATTTAACTCTCTTTTAATAGTTTTTAGAGCAAACATAAAACTCTTAATCTGTTTAGGAAATAGTCCGTAAT
Source organism: Spirochaetales bacterium (assembly GCA_016936295.1). Lineage (GTDB taxonomy): Bacteria > Spirochaetota > Spirochaetia > DSM-2461 > DSM-2461 > Thiospirochaeta. The sequence goes on from JAFGYD010000262.1 coordinate 6,825, forward strand.
ATCCTACCCATTCACACTCCCCATCTTCGTCTAGTGACGGATCTTTAACTGGTTCCTTGGGAGGGATATAACTAATAAACCTGGCGATAGTTCTAATAAAGTAGAGAAGAGGACTTTTTACAACACCTCTGAAAAGGGAATTCAAGAATACTGGTGCTGCAACAGATGCAATAGCTGTAGGTTCGTAAGAACTATCACCTGAAAACTCTTCGGCTAATTTTAGAGTTATTGATCCACCCATAGATGTTCCAACAATATAAAATCTTTTATATTTTACTCTTTTATCCATGTAATAGTTTTTTATAAAATTAAACCACATAGAGAAGTTACTATAAATAAAATCCTCTTTTTTAGTTCCAAATCCAGGTAGCGCAGGTATAAATACATCGTATCCATTTTTAATAGCTAACTCACGTACCATATAGTACATTTTAGGGGATCCAGGAAACCCATGTATAAAAAGAATGGCTTTATCATTTGTAGGAGTTATATACTCAAAAGGCTCAGCACCTTCCATATATCCAGAATTGGGAACTTTTGTAAAATCTGAAGATTCTTTAAAAAACATAGATATATATTATTTAAAAATTTGTTTTAATAAAAGATTAATCTTAAACTTTTTACCATGGCAAAAACATTAAGTGATTTAAAAAATAGTCCAGTTGAAAAAATTACATTGGGATTTATTGAAGATGCAATAAAACTTACTCATAGTTCCTTTATAAAAGAAAAAGTTGCTTACAACTTTATAAAAAAAGGATGGATTGATCTTGAAACTTCAAACTATATACCCGCTCTTAAAAGCTTTAATAGGGCACTAAAAATATTTATTCAAAAAGAGGATTTAAAGGGCTACCTTCTTAGTAAACATGGTATAGCAACAATTTACAGGTCGGTCTCTAAGTTTGATAAGGCATTAGCTATATATTTTGATATTTTAGATAGATTAGAAACGGAAAAAACAGATTTACGATTTATTACTCTTAAGGATATTGCTGCATGTTACTACGATTGGGGATCTTATAAAAATTGTTTAGAATATTTAAAAATGGCCAAGGAGATAATAAAAAATGGTGACTCGATTTTTCAACAAATTTACATTTATTACAATTTGGGTAAGGCTTATATAAAACTGGGGGATCTTTCAAGGGCACAGGAAAAACTATTTATGGCACTAACTCTGTGTGACTCAAATAACATTAATTATAAAATATGCGAATCTTTAACTCAATTAGGGAATGTTTTTAGAAAGCAGCAAAATTATTCAAGGTCGGAAAGCTTCCATATAAGGGCTCTTCAATATGCAAAAAGCGCTAGAGACTATAGTGCTCATATTAATGTTTTAATAAATATTGGCTCATTAGCCTACTACTCCGGTGAGTATAAAAAAGGTCTTCAATATCTTTTAACAACTTTAGAGGAGATAGAGCATGTACATGATAAATATCATTTTCTTTTAAAAACCTATCACTATCTCTATGTTACTTATAAAGAGCTTAACGATAATAAATCAGCCCTTGAATATCTTCAAAAATCGGTACTACTAAAGGAAAACGAGAGGGAGAGACTACAAAAAATTCATTTTAATTTATTAAATATAGAGCTGAAGTTTATTATAAAAAGTGAAGAATTTATTATTAAAAAAAGAGAAGTTACAGAAGATTTTAATAGTGAGGCTAGTGAAGAATTAATTGTATTGCTACAAGAAAAAATCAAGGATGTAATAGGTTTTACTAACCTAACTATAAACACTATTGATAAATTTAGTAGAAAAATCAATCAAACTTCTATCGATAATCATCAATATATAAAATCTGTATCGTTTAATGGCAAGGACTCCCCTATATTGGATTCCATTGAAAACAATAGGGAAATTGTGATTTACAATAAAGAGATGGCTGAAAAAGACCTAAAAATCAATATATCCAAGCTAACTAAAAACATGGAATCCTTTATAATTTTACCAATTAAAAGAGGCCAAAATGTTGTGGCTGCAATTTCTATCGAAGATATTGATAAGGGGAAATATACCCAATATGAACTTAACACATTAAAAACAGTAAGTGCATATATATCTCTATCTATAGAAAATTTGAGAATAAAAAAAGAGGTAGAGAGCCTTAACGCACTAATGGATGAGGATACAATAATAATTGAAGCAAATGAACTTAGTACTAATCTTCCCC
>JAFGYD010000263.1 GCA_016936295.1 Spirochaetales bacterium
CTCTTTAATCTCATAAGATTTTTTTGGTAATATAGTTAACTCTTTCTCCATTACAGGTGCTAATTCTTTAATATCGCACATTAATTTATCAAACTGTTCAGGATATAGAGATTGAGGGCCATCAGAAAGTGCTTCTTCAGGGTTTGGATGAACCTCAACTATTAGTCCATTGGCTCCTGCTGCTATTGCTGCTAACGCCATAGGAGAGACTTTATCTCTTAAACCTGTGGCATGAGATGGATCTACAATTACAGGCAGATGAGATAATTGCTTAATAATAGGAACAGCAGATAAATCTAAAGTATTTCGAGTATAATTTTCGTAAGTTCTAATACCCCTTTCGCAAAGGATTACCTCATCGTTCCCTTCTGCCAAAAGATATTCTGCTGCCATTAACCATTCTTCTATTGTTGCAGATAGACCTCTTTTTAAAATTACTGGCTTACCTATTCGACCTATGGTTTTTAAGAGCTCAAAATTTTGCATATTTCTTGCACCAATCTGGAATACATCAACATAATCTTTCATCATTTGAGCATCACCAGGGGCAACAATTTCGGTAACTACTGGTAAACCAGTTAATTCACTGGCTTCTTTTAAGTATTGACAACCCTTTTCCTGTAATCCCTGAAAAGAGTATGGAGAAGTTCTAGGTTTAAACGCTCCCCCACGAAGCATTACTGCACCTGCATCCTTAACAGCATAAGCAGACTCAATAATTTGATCCCTAGATTCAACAGCACAAGGTCCTGCAATTACAGTCACCCTGTTACCACCAACAGTTACTGGTCCAACATTAAAAATAGTATCGCTTTTTTTAAACTCTCGAGAAGCTAATTTATAAGGTTTTGATATAGGAATAACTTTGGCAACACCGGGCATTAACTCTAACTCTCGTGGATCAATACCATTATGACCAACAGCTCCAAGAATAGACTCTTCCTCTCCAATTATTTCCCTTACACGAAAACTGTGAGCTTGTAAAAAAACAACAATTTTCTCTTTATCTCCTTCCGAGATATTTCTTTTCAATACTATAATCATAGGAATATAGTATAAGAAAATTTAAGGTCTATCTAGTGTTTTGTTATATCTTTAACAAGCTTAACACTTTGTGGATTAATTCTTGCATAAGAACTCATTTCCGAATTAAATTCATCTATCAATCTATTCCTAAAATCTAGTACCTTTGAAATATAATCAAGAGTCATTTTTGGTGTACCACGTCCAGAAACACGTCCAGAACCGGCATTATACATAGCTAAAGCAGATACTTCATTCTCTCCTGTATCTAAGCACCATTTTATAAACTTGATACCATTTGCAGCATTAACTTTAATATCAAAAAATTCATCATGACTTAAATCTGTAAAGGTATTTGAATTTAATTGAAAAAGACCCCGGTCTATAGAATTTGAATTCTGATTTGTAGCAGATGGATCAAAATTACTTTCACTATAGGACAAGGCAAAAGCTAAAGTCGGTGGAACTTCGTACTTAATCGAATACTCTAGAATAACTTCAGATATTTTTCTGTTTTTTGTATATTTATTAAAAAAATCTATTACCGCTTCTTTAGTTTTTGGAGAGTTATACCTTGAAACTACTAATGTCTCTCCCTTTACCTCATTAATCTCTTTTACTGCATCTTTAATAAAGCTATTTTCTGTATCTATGGATAGATTCCACATTAAATCACTTTGCTGTTTTTTCTTATCATTGTCTGTTTTACAGCTAAGGAAGAGAGATACAATTAATACAGTTAGTAAAAATATTAATCTTTGTTTATATTTCATAAAATCTATTCTTTTTATTTTTGACATTTTATTCAAGAGTGTCTTTAGCAAAATCAAACAATTTTATATTTTTTTTATTGACAAACAACTAAATTGGGACTTATCTATTAAAATGCAAAATGAAAAATGCTCAATTCCCAAATTTTGTATTGGGACATGGCAACTAAGTGATACATATTGGGGAGATCAAAAACATAGCGATTCATTAAAGACTATTCATGCTGCCATTAGAGAAGGTTTTACTTTTTTTGATACATCTCCAGTATATGGTAAAGGTCAAAGTGAACAGTTACTAGGGCAACAACTAAATAAATCCCTGGAAAATATTATAATTTCGACAAAATCATTTGTAAAATCCCCGGAGAGTACAATAAAAACCCTAAACAATTCCCTAAAAAGATTAAACAGAGAATATATTGATATTTTTTTTATTCACTGGCCTTCGACAAAATTAGACAGCAGACCAATGATGGAACTTCTTCAAAAAATGAAAGAGGATGGAAAAATAAAAAAGATAGGTGTTAGTAATTTTAATCTCAATGAGTTAAAGAAGATTGAAGAATCAGGGAAAGTTGATATAATCCAAAATGGTTATAATTTATTCTGGAGAAAAGAAGAAGAATATATTAAATATTGCTTTAATAATGGAATTTGCACCCAAATATATTCACCTTTAGGACAAGGAATATTAACCGGAAAATTTGCAAGAAATTCCCCATATCTTGGGAATGATTCAAGACATCTAATGCTTCTTTTCGATAGTAAAAATATTGATAAAATTTACAACTACATAGAAACACTTAAGGAAATATGTAAAAAATATGATACATCACTTTATGATGCTGTAATAATGTGGACGAAATCACTCTACTTTATTGATTCCATTGTTATCGGGTGCAGAAAAAGAAATCATGTAGAAGAGCTATCCATATCATCAAAAAAAAGTATAAATGAAAACCTTGTAAATGAGTTAACAGAATTTTCAGACCATATAATGAATAATATCGTTGGTGGTACAAACATATTTAACCACTCTTATTGATAAACAGTTCTGTACGTTATATGATTTCTCATATGAAAAAAATATTTTACTCTTTATTTATTATTTTTAGCTTCTATTCTGTTTATGGAAATGAGAGTAATTTTAATATTGCAGTTTCATCCTTAGAATTAACACTAAACCCATTTTATACATATACTGCAGATGAAGCACAGTTCCTTTCTGGAATTTACGAAGGTTTGGTATCATATGATCCAGCAGATTTATCACCAAAACCAGCCTTAGCAAAAACATGGACGCTATCCGAAGATAAAACAGTATATACATTTATTCTAAGAGACAATATTAAATTCAGTAATGGAGATAAAATTACATCTACAACTTTTAAAAACTCATTTATAAAATTATTATCACCTGACACACAAGCAGAATTTGCGTCATTACTAGATATATTACAAAATGCTCAGGAATTTAGAACAGGTAAAATATTAGATCCTGAACAAGTAGGAATAAAAACAGATGGTGATGATAAACTTATATTTACTTTAAATAAACGAGCCCCCTATTTTACAAAAATACTGTGTCATCATAGCTTTACGCCTGTTCATGAAACTCTTCTTAATAACAAATATTGGAATATTAAAGAGAGTATATCATCTGGTCCTTATATAATAAAAAGAGTGGAAAATAAATTAATTCTCCAAAAAAATGATTTTTACTGGGATAAAGAGAATGTCTATTTTGATAATATCAATCTAATACAATATACAGATCGAGATAAAGCAACCTCAGATTTTAATAAAGGAAATATAGACTGGTTAACCGATAATACAATCAACATAAATTTAATTTCAGATTTAGATACTTTAAAGGTAAATCCACTATTTGCTACAACTTATTATTACTTTAACACAGCATATAAAGAATTCAAAAATCCCAAAATAAGAGAAGCTATATCACTTCTTATTCCCTGGAATAAAATTAGAGAAAAGCAGTATATTCCCGCAAATTCTTTAATTCCAACCATGTCAAATTTTCCTAAAAATTCAATCAGTAACGATCAAAACATAGAAAAGGCCTTAGAAATTCTCGATTCCGAGGGATACAAAAATGGAAATGGGTTATCTGATATAATTCTATCTGTCCCGGAAGGTAGCTATAATGACAAATTTATCTCTGATATAATAAAAGAAAATATAGAAAAAAATACAAACATAAATGTTATTCTTAAGGAAACACCATATCCTGATTTTTTTACAATAAATCGAAATAATGAATTTACCATATCAACACTTTCATGGATTGGTGACTTTGCTGACCCGTTAACATTCCTAGAAATGTGGACAACAAATAGCAATCTTAATGATTCAGGTTTCACTAATAGTGAGTATGATAATTTAATAAGAGAATCTTCTAATTTAAATCAGGATGATAGATATAAAGATTTAGCAGATGCTGAAAAAATTCTTTTAGAGGATTACATTATTATACCAATAAACCATACACCAGGAATTAATGTCATAGATACAAGATATATAAAAGAGTGGTATCCAAACACTTTAGATATACACCCGTATAAATATTTAAGAATTGTTAATCAGCAAGTTATACCGGGATTAATTTAAATTAAAAATTTGAAGTTGCATAATATTAATATCGAGTAACAAATCTTTCTCTTCCAAATCTTTTATTTGTCTTATTTTATCAGCTTTTTTCGGTATCATAGATTCTAAGACTATCTCATTTAAAATTTCAACAGCCTCTTTTTTTATTTTTCCTTGATTTTCAAATGAAAAATCAATCTCGCGTAGAGATGAAAAATAACGTCTTAATGCATCAATTAATAGTGGTTTTAGCTGATTAATACGGGTTTGTAGGTCTGTATTATTCTCTCTATAGACAAGAACAACCTCTATCATATAATTTTTTTCTTCAATATCACTTGTCCAACCACGTATTATAGGGATATTTTTATAATAGTCGTATATAGGAACAGTCTCTGTTTTAGTGCATGATATTAAGAAAAGTAGTATAATAGAGATATATTTACATTTATTCATAAACTACATTATATTATCAAGTCTCTTGTTTGACTACAGGTAATATTTTAGTTAATATAGGAGATATGGCTAAAAAAATGAAAAATACGTTCGCAGAGAATCAATACATTGTTTATCCTTTACAGGGTGTTGGTAAAATAGAAGGACTCCAGGAGAGACTCTTTAAAGGTGAAGCAACTCAGTATTATGTAATATACCTGGAAGAATCTGAAATGACACTAATGGTTCCAGTAGATAAGGCTGAAGAGCTGGGAATTAGACCTGTTATATCTAAAGTTAATGCAAATAAAGCTTTAAAAGCTTTATCTGAAGATGATGAAAATGTAATTACTGACTGGAAACTAAGATACCAAACTAATATCGATTTATTAAAAACAGGCGATACAATAAATATTGCTAAGGTAGTTAGAATGTTATACAGAAGAAGCAAATTAAAAGAGCTACCTATTCTTGAAAGAAAACTTTATGATAACGCACTAGCATTACTAAGAAATGAATTAACAATATCTTTAGAACTCTCTAAAGACGATACAGATCAAGTTATTTTTAGCACATTGGAAAAATAATGAGAATAGGACTAGGTTATGATATTCACAAACTAGTTCCAGATAGAGAACTTATCATTGGAGGAGTTTCAATTCCCTATCACTTGGGAGAGGAAGCACACTCCGATGGTGACGTTCTAATACATGCTATCATAGACTCTTTATATGGAGCTTTAGCATTAGGAGATATAGGAACACACTACCCTCCTTCAGATTTAAAATGGAAAAATATTTCCAGCTTACTATTATTAAAAGATTGCCACAGTAAAATAACCCAAAATGGTTATTCAATTGTAAATTTAGATTGCACTATAATTCTTGAAAACCCTAAATTAAAACCTTATAACCTGGAAATAAGAAAGAAACTGGCAGAAATATTAAATATTAATATTGATCAAATATCAATTAAAGGAAAAACAAAAGAGGGTGTTGATGCCACTGGAGAAAATAGATCTATAGAGGCACACTCAATTGTTTTACTCATCAATACTATCAAAAACTAACCTTAATAAACCATTTTTCATATGCATGGTATAGTTTTTTCTATCAAATTTATCACCAGGAATAAAATATTTTTGATTTTTAATATCTTCCAATTTAAGTTTATCTCTAAATCTCTGTTCTTTACCTCCTGTAGTATATTTATTAGATAAAACACAGGTTAATAGTAAATAGTCATCTTCAAATTCTATCTTTACATCATCTTTTACAAAACCAGGTAATCCAAACTCAAAAATCATGGAATTATCCTCACTTTTATAAATATTTACAGGAGGCCAACTATAAAATGGGTAATAATCTTTAATTACATCATTTCCCTTCTCTATAACAGTTTCTGTAATATTTTTTGCAGTACTGATTATGTTATTAATTATTTTTGTGAAATCTATATCACCATTTTCACTCATAAGAATCTCCTTACAATTAACTATATTATATCATATGGTAAATTTCCTCTATTCAAAAAACGTATAATGACATATTCTATTTTTAATGAGTTATAAAATATTATTTATTGGTGAGATTGTTGGAAAATATGGAGTTTATGCTGCAAGAAAAGGCGTAAAAGAGCTAAAAAAGAGTCACAATATTAACTTTGTAATAGCAAATGCAAACGGAGCAACAGGAGGGTTTGGATTAGGAAGAAACCATGCTGTGACCCTAAAAAATTCGGGCATTGATATTTTAACAGGTGGTGATTACATATTTTTCAAAAGAGATCTTGTTGATAATCTACCTAAAATTTCATATATATTAAGACCTTCAAATTATACTCCTCAGACTCCAGGGAAAGGTTGGACAAAAGTAAAATCCGAAGGGAAAAACATAGCAATTATAAATATATTAGGTCCTTCTGGAATAAATCGAAACCATCCTAGTAATCCCTTTACTTATATAGAAAATCTTATTGATAGAGTTAAAGAAGATGCAGATATAGTATTAATATGTTTTCACTCAAAAACAACTGCAGAAAAACAACTTATGTACCATATTATTGATGGAAAATGTGATGCTCTAATAGGATCCGGTTCAAAATCTATTACTGCAGATTATCACATTTCAAATAAAAAAATGGCGTATATAACAGATATTGGAAGAACAGGAAGTTCTGATATGCCTGGAGGTCTAGAATCCCAGGTTGAAATTGAAAAATTAATTACTTGTATCCCTAAAAGATCTAAGGAGATTAATAGTAATCTTGAACTGCAGGGTACAATTGTTACCTTTGATGAAAACAACATTGTATCAGATATAGAAATTGTTAGATTACCGGTTAAGAAGGAAGAAGATGACTAATACAGCAATAGTAAACAGAATAGAGGACAATAAAATTTATTTAATGCATATAAATGATTATGGGAAAAAAGAAAGTGTAGAAAGATCTTTTTGGAATATTCAAAAATATGATTTTCAAGCAATTAATAACAATAATCTAATCTTAGATATAGGTGATGCTGTTGAATACACAATCCCTCAAGGAAAAACCATTTTCGCCACATTTTTAATGCTAATCTTACCATTAATAACTTTTTTGGTTTCATATTACATTTTTACAAAATTAGGTATTAAATCCGAAAAAATAGTAGCTCTAATCTCACTAATCGTTATGTTTTTAACATTTTATTTAAGCAAGTTATTTAAACATTTGGGAGGAAATGAAACACTCCCAAATATTATTTCAGTTCAAAGCAAAGAAGATCTATCCAGATTTAAAAAAGAGTGTAAAGATTGTGGATCATGTACAATTTGCAATTAACTTTTCAAGTCTTCCAGGAAGATCAATTAGCGAGAATTGCTCATGTAAGTAGCCATGTTCAAATGCAACCTTAGGCATTCCATACACAACGCAAGACTCTTGATTTTGTCCCATTGTATACCCACCAGATCTATATACTTCTCCTATTTTTTTAGCACCATCTTTCCCCATACCAGTCATAATAACTGCTAAAGAATTTTTCCCATAATTTTTAGCAACCGATTCAAATAAAACATCGACTGAAGGCTTATGACCACTAACAAGTTCAGAATCATCTAAGTGTATAACTCCACCTAAAGATTTTCTTTCAACTTTTACATGCTTGTCACCAGGAGCAATTAAAATTCTTCCCGTTTTAATAATATCACCCTCTTCAGCTTCTTTTACCTCAAGGGGACAAATTCTATTGAGTCCCTTAGCAAATTCTTTAGTAAAACCAGCGGGCATATGTTGAACAACAACTATAGGAAGTGGGAAATTTTCAGGAATCATTGCAAAAACTTTTCTTAGAGCATTAGGACCACCTGTTGAAATTCCAATAGCTAATATTTCAAATTTACCATGAGTGCATTGTGGAGTAATTTTTTCCCACTCTCCATCAAAACTCGACTTTATTTCTGGTTTATAAGTAGTTGGAGCAATTGTTTGTGTCTGGGGTTGAACCTGTACCGAAGATCGTGGAATATATGAATCTTTTTTACTATCTTTATGCCTTCTAATATAATCTGAACCATAGGCTTTTACTAATGATATTAATCTCTCACCAACCTCCGCTATGTCTAGAGATACAGACCCTGAAGGTTTTGTAATAAAATCTGATGCTCCTAACCCAAGTGCCTCAATAGTAATAGAAGCTCCTTTTGTTGCAACTGAAGATAAAATTATAACTGGGATATTATTGTGAAGCTTATGTTTTTCCTTTAAAAAAGTAATACCGTCCATTTCTGGCATTTCTAAGTCTAAGATAATTAAATCCGGTTCATGAGTTTCCATTTTTGACAATGCAAACTTCCCATTCATTGCTTTTGCAACAACCTCTATATCACTATCTTCTTCTAGTATTTTACCTATTAACTTTCTCATTAAAACTGAGTCGTCAACAATCATTACAGAAATTTTAGACACAAAGTTTCTCCTTAAACATTTTTACCATAGAGACATGCCCATTCAGTTCTAATAAACTCAAATTTTGTATCCATACCAAATAAAGATTCAGAATGACCAATAAAAAGAAACGAGTGGTTACTCATTGCATCCCAAAATCTATCAATAACATTCTTCTGAGCAGCTTCGTCAAAATATATCAAAACATTTCTGCAAAAAACAATATCTAAATTTCTTTTTCCACTATCAAATTTTAAATTATGATAATCGAATGCGATAAGTTTCTTTAGTTCATCTTTAACCCTATATCCACCAGCAGCTTTAGTGAAGTATTTATTCAAATAGTTATCAGGAATTCCCTTAACTTTAATATCTGCATAAAAGCCCTCTTGAGCTGTCATTAAAGATTTTAAACTTAAATCCGATGCAACAACTTCTATTTTAAAATCAGGAGGAAGTAGTTCCTTTAAAACCATTGCATTAGTATATGGCTCTTCTCCTGTAGAACAACCAGCACTCCAGCATCTAATAACTTTATTTCCTGTTTTTCTTTTATATTCAATTAAATCAGGAATAACAAATTTCTCAAAAGCATTATAATGTGCTGTATTTCTAAAAAACCTTGTAAGATTCGTTGTTACAGAATCTAAAAAAGCTTTAAGTTCTCCTTCATCCTTTTTTATTAATTCATAAAAGTCATTTACATTTTCGAAGGATGTTTTTCTTAATTTTTCCCGTATTCTACTTTCCAAAATTGTTCTATTCGATTCTGTAAAATGAATACCACTTGCTTTATAGATTAGATCTTTAAACTTTCCAAATTCAACATCTGTTAATACTGACATTATATATAATCCACCTTATTATACTATTATATAGTTAAAGAAAAATTGCTAGTTTTTTTTACATTATATAGATAAAATTTGCAGACTAATGCTTATTTGCCTCTACATGCAATTGACAATATTTTTTAATAGAACAATAATTCCAATACATGAAGAAATATATTTTTGTTACAGGTGGTGTTTGTTCCAGTTTAGGGAAAGGTATAGCTGCGTCCTCATTAGGGAGTATTTTAGAGAGTAGAAGTCTTAGGGTTAGAATGATCAAAGTTGACCCTTATATCAATGTTGATGCAGGAACAATGAGCCCTTATCAGCATGGTGAAGTTTATGTTACTGACGATGGTGCAGAAACAGATCTGGATCTAGGGAACTATGCAAGATTTACTTCGACTCCACTAAGTAAAGACAACTCAATTACAACAGGACAAATATATGATGCTGTTATAAAAAAAGAGAGAGAAGGTCGTTATTTAGGAAAATGTGTGCAAGTAGTTCCACATATAACTGACGAGATTAAACGAAGAATAAGAACAATAGGGAACAGTCCAGATGTTGATGTAACCATTGTTGAAATTGGTGGGACTGTAGGCGATATTGAATCGATTCCATATCTCGAAGCTGTTAGGCAATTAATACATGACTTAGGACATAATAATGCTCTTTCTGTTCATTTAACTTTAATTCCAACTGTTTCTGGTGGTGAAGCTAAAACAAAACCTACTCAGCATTCTGTGAAATCAATGAGAGAGATAGGTATACAGCCAGATGTTTTACTTTGTAGAGCAGATGAGCCAGTTCCTCCAGAAATGAAGAAAAAAATATCTCAATTTACTAATATAGACTATGATGCTGTTATTTCAGCCCATAATATTAACTCAACTCTATACGCTATTCCGGAAATATATAGTGAACAGGGATTAGATGAAGTTGTTTGTAAAAAACTTGAATTAGATACTAAAAAACCTAACTTAAAAGACTGGAAAAGAGTAAGAAGTTCATACGAGAATGCTAAAGTTACAGCAAATATTGCTTTTGTTGGAAAATATATAGAGTTATCAGATGCTTATAAATCTGTAGATGAAGCATTAATTCATGGTGGAATTGCTAATAACGCAAAGGTGAATATTGTTAAAATTGATGCAGAATACATAGAAACACAAAAAGATCTTTCTGCTGTTTTCAAAGATATAGATGGTATTGTAATACCTGGAGGTTTTGGAGAACGAGGAATTCTTGGAATGATTCAAACAGCAAAATATTCTAGAGAAAATAAAATACCAACTTTTGGTATCTGTCTTGGTATGCAAGTTATGGTTATTGAGTGGGCAAGAAATATTTTAAAGCTTGAAAAAGCAGATAGTGCAGAGTTCAAACCAGAGGGAGACACCAATGTAATCGCATTACTTGAAGATCAAGTAGATATAACAGATTACGGCGGTACTATGAGACTTGGATTAAGTGAATCCGTTTTAAAAACCGGTACTAAAATTCACGAAGCTTATGGCTCCAATAATATATGGGAAAGACATAGACATAGACTAGAGGTTTCTAACGACTACAAAGATGACCTAGAAAAATCTGGTTTAATAATCAGCGGAACTACGCCTGATGGGAACTTAGTAGAATCTGTAGAGTGGCCAGATAATCCATGGGGTGTAGGTGTACAGGCTCACCCAGAATTTACATCACAACCAATAAAAGCGGGACCTCTTTTTGTAAAATTTATAGAAGAGAGTCTTAAATATGGTAAAAAAACCAAGTAAAATGATAATACTACTAGCTTGTTTTTTAACAAGCTGTAGTATTAATTATAATGAATCAGAAGATGGTTCTGTTAAATCAGAAGAAATTCCAGATTCTATTATGGAAAATTTCAAATTAGTACAAATAAAAGATAATAAAATACATACAGAAATTACATCATCTTTAGCAGAAATATATGAATCCCAAAATAAAACATTACTTTTTAATGTTAATTTTAAAGAGTACTCAAGTAGTGGTGATACAATTAATACTGCAGGAAATGTCGATGAGATAGTCTATTTTAACGATAACGAGAATGCAAATTTAAAAGGTAATTTAAAGTTTGAGTCTAAAAAAGAAAATATAAAAATTACTGGAAATTCCTTATATTGGAATAAAGATGATAAAATTATTAGTAGTGATATAAATGATTCAATAAAGATTATTAAAGATGATGGATCTAAAATTGAGGGCTATGGTTTTACTGCTAATCTAAAATACAGTACATTTTCCTTTAAAAAAGATGTTAAAGGAGAGAGTAAATGATAAAAAAAATTTTATATATATGTTTATTTTCAACTGCAATAACATATATATATTCTGGTGAAAATTTATTTTTTGGCTGTGATCAATCAGAGTCTTCATTTGCAGAACATAATGAGAGAACAACACTTATAGGTAACGCCTATGTACAAACAGATACATTAGAAATAAAAGCAGATAGAATTGAACTTTTTGGAAAGGATTATAGATTTGCAGAATCTAATGGAAGAGTAAAAATATATAATAGCAAAGAGAACTTCTATATTTCCAGCGATAAATTACTTTATGATAATGATAAAAAAGAGGCAACTTTAATAGGAAATACAGAGTTAAAAGATATTGATAATGAAATGATAATAAAAGGAGAATTCCTTAAATCCTATGAAGAAAAATCCATAACTCTTATTCAAATTAAAGTAAGAATTATTACAGATGATCTTGTTTGTAGAAGTGAATTTGCAGAGTTTAATAGTGAAAAAAATTCACTAATACTTACGGGAGACCCCATTGTTTATAAAGGTGAAGATGTATTCCGTGCTAGTAAAATATCTATTAATCTGGATAACAACGATATAACTATGGAAGGAAAAGTAAAAGGAAACATAACAGAAGAAGAGAAAGCAGATGAAATTTAACTTTAATAAAAATAATTATCAAAATGAATATGTCGAGCACCTGAAAGGTGATGCAGTCTTAAGTGTTGAGGGTTTAAAAAAATCCTATGGAAAAACATTTGCGGTTAGAGACATAAGTTTTTCCATGAAGTCTGGTGAAATTGTGGGACTTCTTGGCCCAAATGGAGCAGGAAAAACAACAAGTTTTTATATGATAGCAGGGTTTATTCACCCTACAAGTGGAAATGTTTTTATAAACAGTCATAATATAACAAAATTACCTATGTATAAACGAGCTAAAATTGGAGTATCATACCTCCCTCAAGAAGCTTCAGTTTTTAGAAAACTAAGTGTTGAACATAATATTTTAGGCATACTTGAAACAAGGAAAGATTTATCAAAAGCGAAACGTTTAGAAATATTAAATACATTGATCGATGATTTAGGTTTAAATAAAGTTAGAAAGCAACAGGCATATACATTGTCCGGAGGAGAACGTAGAAGGACCGAAATAGCGCGTTCATTAGCAATTGATCCTAAATTTTTACTTCTAGATGAACCTTTTGCGGGAATTGATCCTATAGCAGTTCATGAAATTAAAAACATAATTAAAGATTTATCTTCTAGGGGGATTGGGATTTTAATAACCGATCATAATGTTCGAGATACTTTAGAAATAACCGATAGATCTTATATTATGAATCTTGGAGAAGTACTAATAAGCGGTTCAAAAGATCAATTATTAAATAGTGAAATTGCGCGAAATATATATTTAGGAAACTCTTTTTCTATGTAATAATAAAATAAGAGGGAAATATTTTGTTACATCAAGGAACTTCTTTAATACAGACTCAGACACAAAAGCTCAGCCCACAAATGCTTCAGACTGTTAAGCTAATGGCACTGCCATTGTTTGATCTTCAACAAGCAATAACAAATGAACTTGAAATAAATCCTGCTTTAGAACTAATAGATAAGGAAAAAGATCCAAAAGAGGTTGATACATCAGAATATGATTCAGCAGACATTAAACTATCAGAAGAAGAATCTGACTACACATATAAAAACTCTACTCCATCCGATAAATCTGTTAGTGAGTTTATAGAAGGAACACAAACAAAAACCGAAAGTTTAATAGATCATCTTTTAGATCAATTACGATTGTGTAAGTTAGATAATAGAGACATGAATATTGGTGAAATGTTAATTAATAATCTTGATTCTAACGGATTTCATATTACTCC
>JAFGYD010000056.1 GCA_016936295.1 Spirochaetales bacterium
ATTGCTATCAAGAATACATTATCTACGTGCCAAAAGGAACAATTAAGCAGAACTATTCGCTCGATGCTCAGTAAGGTTGGCACTAACATCCGGATAAACGTATATAATTACCTGATAAACGTATAAAATAATTACTTTATATTATAATTATTAATCTAAAACATAAAAAACAAAACATTGTGAGAAAAGAAACGAAAAACACAAATATGACAAATTTAGTCGGATTGTGGTGTAATTTATTCCGTGCTATTGAAATAGCTAAAATTGGTGGATATTCAATTTCGGTCTATTTTGACGGAGAATATAAAAATGGTTTCGATGATTACCTCTCTATAAAAACTTTTTGCAAGGGTTGGTTTAACGATTTTGTTTCAGATGGAGATATAAAAATTGAAATAATAAAGCCACGGTCCTACGAAATAAACGGTAAATGGGAAACCTTAGAATGCATTTCTAACAGAATAGAAAAATCCTTGCAGTTTCAGACTCCTGAGTTAAAGTTACATGATTATTCTGAGGTTTTATTAAAAACAGCGACTCAAAAATTAGATTTATCACTATCACAAGTTGAAAAAATAAAACAGATAGCTATTACTATCGCTCAAATGGATTTCTCTAAGACCGTCCAGGCACAACATGTTGCGGAATCAATTCAATATTCGTTCATTCATAATGACACCCGTTACAATGCTGAATCAAAGTCTAAAATGTTTGGAGATATGATCCAGATAAAACTTGGAAAAATAGACAAGCGCCCAATTAAATCAGCTATTAATTATCTAAACACGTTGCTTTATTCTAAAACATAGAATAAAGGAACTAATATAATAAAATTATAAATAATTTTTAAAACATAAAAATAAGAAAGTTGGAAGAACTAAAAAAAGAACTTGACTTATCAACAAGGATATAGCCAATGAAGCAAAATTAGTTTAATAATAATCTAAAAAATTAAAACGATGAAAAATTTAATTATCACAGACGAAAATCTGACAGAAGCACAAAAAATGGATTTGCAAATAGCTTTTGAAAACAGAGAAAAATCTAACGACTGGAATCTTGACCCAAAAAAATACTCAAAATTCGCAAATAATATTGAAGAAGTTAGAACACATATCCAATTAGAAAGAATGTTTGATTATTCAATTCCATTAACCAGCTTTAAAGTTGTAGAATAATGATGTTGTAAGTTTCATTATGATAAGCATTTGATTGCTCCAGGGAATGACACGCACGGCCGATACATGGCTTGCCAATTATAAGAGTACGAAGATGTAATTGAATTTCTAGGATTTGATAAAGATCATCCAGATTTTATGAGTTTCCCAATAACTGAAACTCTAGGAAAAGAAAAGCTATTTGATTTATAAAAACAAAAATAATTATGGAATATAGAGTGAGAGTAGAATCAAAAGATTACTTAACAATAAAAGCTACTAATAAAAAAGGTGATATTTGTATATTGAAACATATATCAATTATTTCTTGGGGGAACTATATTAGAGGGAAAATAAAAATTGATGATTTAAACATCACAAATAAAGAAAAAGAATTTCTAAAAAATGGATGATTTAACTGTAGATTTTAGAATAAGAATCGATTATCAAGATGATAATGGATATTTAATGATGTTAACTTACAATCTTTACGAGGGAACTCTAACTTTTGATTATAGGTATAAAGGACTTCCTTTCTCTGAGCATAAAATTCATCTTATAATACCTTTTTTGCAAAAAATTATTGATTATTGTAATAAAAAACTTTTAAAAAATAATATTTCAATAATAGAACGTGATATGCTTATTACTACAATTAAATACATTAAAAATCATATCAGTCAAATTGATTGAATTTTATCGGTAAGATTTACGATTAAATATATCAGCCCAGTAATTCAATTCTTTCTTTATTCCATGAATCTCTGATTGCTGTTTTTGTTCATTTTCTTCAATTTCAGCAAGTCTTTTTTCTCTCTCTATGGCTTCTTTATATTTTTTCGCATGATATTTAGCATGAAAGTATTTCTTAAACCCCCTATGTAAATTAAAATAAGAACTTGAGAAGCCATCATTATGTGTAAGGACTATTTGTGTCATACACCATCCAATATGTTTAATATGGGCAGTTATGGCTTTTACAGATACTGTTTTATACTTATCAGCATCTTCTTTCATCAATTCATCTTTAATTCTTCGGGCATAATGTCTATAATCTAAACCATTCATAATACAAAGTTATGACAATTACAGAAATAACAACATGGCGTAATAAATATGTCAGACAAAAATACTTAAAACAATTTAAAAATCAATTAATGTAAATTATGAAAAATAAAAGTCTACAAAAAGTAAGCTTTGTTCCTTTAAAGAAAAAGGATCAGAAATTAGTAAAACAATACACTAAAGCTTTAGGATATCAATCAATATTAAATAATAAAGAAAGAATAAATATAGTTATCGATAACCATAATAGAATATTTCTTGTTGTAAAAAGAGACAATCATATATTTTGTTATAAAAACGGAATTTATATTCCAATATATGAAAATCAAATCAGTCAAATTGAGGTTTTTAGAAAAAAATTTAATCATTTGAATATACACAATAATATTATTTCTGTTATATTTGGATTATCTTTATACGCAAAAGAAACTTTTAGTATATGAAAAATACAATCCCTAAATCCGAAAAACTTAAAGAAGTTGACGGAAAATACATTCACGAAAGTCCTAATAAACTTCATCAAAAAGCACTAAGGGCATTAGAATTAGCTAAAGAATTAGAGTCCATAACTCCAACAAAAAAGATAATTAGTAAAGATGGAAAGATAGTCAGATTTGTAAAAATAAAATCAAATGAAAAGAATAATTAATTTTTTAATTTTATGGGGCAAAAGATGGGATTTCTTTTTCGTATTGATATACTTTATTATAATAAGCATTATTACTTATTATATTTTTTGAAAAATTAAATTTATTTAGATATCTATGTTATCATATAAAATGACAGCATAAATAATTATGAGGGAGACAGCATCTCCCTCTTTTTTATTCATATTTTTAAAAAACAATAATGATTATAACAAAAGAAGAATTAATAAAAATGGTATATTCAGAAAAAGAACTACAAAATGTAGATAATAGAATACCTCCTATACTTTGGGCAATGTTAGATACTTCGGAGTATGTTATGGATTATAACGAGAACAGCGCGGGGCGACTGACTAATCTGTATGCTAAACTTTGGCAAAAACACAATGGAGATATTGTTTCTTATTTAATGAAGAAAAAAGGAATAGAAAGAAATGGATCCATTTTATACAAAAGGATTATAAAATACACTGACGAGGTTTATATACTTCAAGAAAAAATTATTGATGAAATACATGATAAAGTAAGGCAGAGTAAAAAAAAGTCAATATTTACAACAGAGAAAGCCATATTAATTGATGATGACTCTTTAAGCTATAGCCTTTCAAATAATAGTTATCTTAAAGAATTAACTGTTCATTCATTATTGGATAACAATGGTTATGGATACTCTTATTATATTTTATCTATTCATCAACTGGCTAATTTATTAGATTATATAAACAAATTATGAAAACATACACTAAATACATTGAAAAAATATCTTTAATTCGAGAACCGTCAAATTTTAAACGAGCAAAAATAAAATCTTCAATGGAGGCTCAAGAATATGTCAGAAATTTCTTTACAAGCATTTCTATTTTTGAATCTTTTTTTATTCTTTTATTAAACAGAGGTAATAATACTATTGGTTATGTGATGATATCACAAGGGGGCGTTACAGGGACAGTAGTTGATGTTAAGATAATAGCAAAATATGCTATTGAATCTTTATGTTCCGGATTAATAATGTTTCATAATCATCCTAGTGGAGAAATAAATCCTAGTCAAAAAGACAAAGAGGTCACAGAAAAAATAAAAAATGGGCTTAATATTTTAGATATTCATTTGCTTGACCATATTATTATTACAGAAAATAATTATTTTTCATTTGCAGATGAAGGAATTTTATAAAAGATGACTAATCAACTTGATTTATTTGGAATTGAAAAAGCCGCTAAAATTCCGATCAAAAACTCTATACATAAGTTTAGCGGGACTATTACACCCAATCACAATGATATAGTTCAGAGAGCATTAAACAGGCTTAAAAACGTTCATATTAATGAAACAGAACAAACTATTCGTGATTGGGTGGCTTCTGATTGGCATCATGGGATTAATCCTGATTATCATGTAGCAGCATACAATATTGGATTACTTAAAGTACTCAAAGTAAATAATGAAATTATAATAAAAACATTATTATGAAAAAAATTAAAATTTTAAAAGGTGATGGTTTTGATCTTGAAATTAAAGAAATGAACGGATATGATGTTGAATTAAAAAGTAAATGGAACTGTAATTACCCTGCTGTTGCTTATAAAAATGAGAATGGTTTGTGGTATTGCATTCACGAATACTCGGGATTGGCTTTCAATGGCATTGGTCAAAAAACAAAAAATAAGGCAATTGAAGAGGCAACATTAAAGGTTAACAACTTTAAATCAAAAGAATATGTAGACAGGGTCATTTATTCTCAAGTGTCTGTAAATGACAAACTAAAAAAACATGAACAGAACAAGACCAAATTTAAAAGTGATTTAAAAAAATTACATGATATAGAAAAAGAAATCGGGATCAAACTCCCTATTTGTGGGCTTTCCGCTTATCTTGGCAAGCTATCAATTGACGTGGTTAAACTTGACAGCAGGCTAAGGGTGCCGCAAAATGAATCACTATCAAATTATATAATTAAAAAATACGGGGGAAAAATAAATGACAGGATAAAAGAGTTAATATAAAATAAAAACAATTAATAATATTTAATTATGGATGATCAAGACGAATGTATTTACAATGAAGAAACAGGAGAATGTATTCCTGAAAGTGATATTATTGCTTCACTTAAAGAATCTGAATGGGAAGAATTAAGATATGAAAACAAATACCTGGAACTTAAAAAAAGACAAAGAAATATTGAATCTTTAGTAGAAGAAATGACAAAAACACCAACTAAAGTGAAAAATAAAAACGTTGCCAAATTAAGAGATAATTTGGAGTGTTATGATGAGCTTTAAATGATTTAGCCTATATTATTCCTGTGGCTGAAGAACAATTAAAAGAAACGCATTTTTTTATATAATTTTAAAAACTATAAAAATGAAAATATATCTAAGCAAAAGCAATAAAGCTGCATTTAGTCTTGTAGCTAAGTTAAGAGAAGAACTTACAAATAATAAAATTGAAATATCAGAATATGAGGGTGGCAAATATGATTTTGATAAGCTGTCAGACGGCATAAAATTAATTTTTATAATAACACATCCAGAAGGGAATGAAAGCATTCCTAATATTGCCTATTTTGGTAGGGGAATATATTCTGAATATATAAAATCCTCAGAAAATAACGTCCCTGCTTATCTTTATGATGGAGAATATTGTTTTCAAATAATAAGGTCTAAACTAATGAATCAAAATGATTATATGTTTAAATGGGCTAAAATACAATTAAATAATACTCCACTTACTGTAGAACAAGTATTAACATTAGATAATGGCGAAAATATGTAAAATACAAGAGTGTTCATATCCTGTTTTTGGAAAAGGATATTGCAAAAAACATCAGTATTTAAGACAAGACTATAAATCCTATGTTTATAAGAAAACGGCCACAGGTGAACTTCAGCTTTTTGAATTAATATGGAAAGAAAGAATTCATAAATCTTATTTGTCAGGTAGAAAACTGGAATATTTTTCAGTATCTTTGTTCGCTCACGTTTTACCTAAAGCGCAAAATAAATTTCCAAAATGGAAATTAAATCCTGACAATATAATTTTACTTACTGAATATGAACATCATCTTTACGATAACGGCACCATGTCTCAAAGGGAGGCTTATGCCAAAGAAAATGATTGTAATTGGACTATTATACATAATCTTTATAAAGAGTTAAAAGACGCTTATGAAAAAGAATTTGATATCAGATAAGGTATTACCTCATGCTGATGATTTTGAAGAGGCTTTATTGGGTATACTTTTGGATTTTCCAAAAGCAATTGATAAAATAATTCATTTTATGAGAGCGGAAGTGTTTTATAAAGATAAACATCAATCAATCTATAAAACTATAATATATCTTCATAAGAAAAATATACCGATTGATATCCTTACAGTTTCTAACGAAATGAATAAGCGTGGGATTCTTGATAATTGTGGTGGCAGTTTTTATCTTGTAAAACTAACAGGGACGCAATATTTAGACAGAAATAAAACCCTTTATTATTCATTAGTATTACTTCAAAATTATTTGAAAAGAGAACTTATAAGAATTGGGTTAGAGATAAGTAATGACGCTTATGATAAAAGTACAGATGTATTTATTCTTATTGATAAAATAAAGGCTGAAATAGACACCTTAGATGGAATAATAAATAAAATCAATAATAAGTCTAAGGATGCAGTTAAAAATGCATTAAAAGGGATAAAAGATCGTATTAGCGGTCTTGTAATAGCTTTTATAAAGACCGGTGATGAAAAATTTGACATGACATTTTCTTTAGAACCTAGAACCATAAGTGTTATCGCAGGACAAAAAGGGCATCTAAAATCAAAATTTGTTCTTTATCTCGCAGAAAAATTAGATCAAAATAATCCTGACATGGCCTTTTATTGGTTATCTATGGAAGAGCCTGCTGAAAAAATTGTTCGTGGGAAAATATCTTATCGTACTGGTATATCAGAAAAAAAACTATTATCTAAAACAGCCAATAAATTATCTGATGATGAAATGGAACTTGTTGAAAAGGTATCTTCTGAAATAGAACAACAAAATGTTATCTATATCGATAAGAAAACCTCAATGACAAATATAACTACAGGTTTCAAAACATTTGTAAAGGAGAACCCCGATAAAACACATGTGCTAATCGTTGATAATTTAGGGTTAATAACAAATGATGATTTTAAGGGAACATCTATAGAAATCGATGATCATATAGCGGGTCGATTTGTTGAAATAAGAGATCAGACTAATGCTATTATAATTATCATTCATCACCTAACAAAATCACATTTATCACAATTTAATTTAATTGATGGGTACAGACCTAGAGAAGAACATGTAAGAGGCTCTGCACGTATTTTAGACTATGCTGATAATGTTATTTTGGGTAATAAACCGGGGAAATTTTCTGATTTGGTAAGAGATGAAATTGCTAAGAGTCTTAATGGTAAATTTAATTATAAAAAAGATGACTCTTTAAGTGATATAGATAATCTTATAGAGGCTTTCCTTTCTATTAATCCATATCCTGATAAAATACATAAAGACAGTACTCCAGATTCTTTCAGAAATAATCTTGAAGCTAATATTAAAATTGTTTTTAGAGAAGCAAAACTTATGACATATTTTAAAGGCATTACAAATCCTTCTGTAGCTTCTGATATAATTCTTTATCGTTATTTACAATATTATAACGAAATGGAAAGTATTAATGCTAAAACAGAAGCTAGATTTAAAAAGCCAATAAACGATGTTGTAACTTTTCTTTCTAAACAGCAATTTAAAACACCGCCTAAAATAAATAAAGAATCAAGGGAGTGGTATTTATATGGAAATGATGTTGATGTACTTCAAGAAAGAATAAAAGATATTTTTATTATTGATGGCACTAAAATTAGAAATGGGAGTCACGATGACGATGATACATTAATTAGATATATAGCCGATGGGAGTAATAATCAATTTATACAAATAACTGAAAAATTAACAAATGAATGGAGAAAATGAAAAAGAATATGTACCCGGATTATTAGTGAAAACATTTACAACTAAATTTGGAGAGGCAATATCATTACATTTTATAAATGAAGATGAGTTTTTAGATTTCTTTATCTCTAAAGTAGGGATTTATAAAGGAGGATTAAAATTAACGGCTTTTAAGAAAAAAGAATCTACTGCATATTCCACACACTATACTATTGTAAATAATTTACAACAATATCACCAAAACATTGAAAGTGATTACGCAAAACAAAGTGATAATAATCTTAATGAAATAGATGATGAAACCCCTTTTTAATAATATTAAATTATGGAAATAAAAACAATAAAAAAGATAACGCCGTTCTTAAATAACGGGATGCACAGACAAATTAAAGATGGAAAAGGAAATGTTTTTTATCAAAATATAGTTACTTTTAGTGACGATATATCCGGGCCTGTATTTACACAGAATGAAAAGGCACCTTATGACATTGGTGATAAAGTGGAAGTAATAAAAAGAAAAAATAGTGCGGGTAAAATTTTTTATTCTGTAAAAAAAATAACCCCATTCCCAGATGAAAATGATTCCGATGAGAAAGAAAACAAAAATAGTTATAACCAAGAATCTTTGAGGGAAACTCATATTGCTATAGCAGCAGTAGATAAAGCATTAACAATTTATAATATGATTAAACCAAAGGACAGTTTTATCCTTGATGAAAGTGGAGTTAAACAAATCACTGAAATAGCTATTGATCTAAGTAAAATAATAAACGAAATAGAAAAGAATGTATTCTAGTGAATTCATAGACGGAAAAACATATATTCACATGTCGCAGACCCTTTTAAAGAAGTTTATTTTCAAAGGGAATGAAGTTGTTTATTGTCCTTTTAAAATAAAAAAAGAGGTAATAGATAATGATTATGAATACTCTACAGAACCTATGAATAATGGAGTGTTTTTTGAAACATTATGTATTGGGTCTGGAGCTAAAGGAAATTCGATTACAGATTTGCCAAGACTTCGTACAGGGAAAAAATCCATAAAACAGAAACGAATAGAAAGTCAGGTAATAGAATTTAATAAAGACGTAAAATTTTATGGCATAGAAATTAATAATTATACTACTCAAAAAACTTTCTGTAAAGTATGGAGAGGACTTGAAAAATATAATATTATAGTAATTTTTACGGGTGACATTGATATTCTTTCTCCTATAAATTATAAAGGAATACATTATCCTTTAGCAACCATTGACTTAAAATTATCTCAAGATTTAAAAACTACTTGGGGAGATTTTTCTTGGGGAGACCCAAAATCGATGGATCATGCACAAGCCTATTCTTATAGCTGGATTACAAACTTAGTTTTCTTTTATATGGTTTATGATTACAAACCAAATATGAATAAAAAAATGTTTAAAGTAAATACTGATAAAGTTATTATGGGAGAATTCTTTGAAAGTGTAAGAAAAGCAACTGCTGAATACATTAGAGCAGAAGTAAGCGGGTGGAAAAAAGATAATACATTGGGGCTTTGTACTAACTGCAGAGTTAAAGAATGTGAATATTATCAAACAGATTATAATGAAATAAATTAAAAAAATGGAAGCACAATTAGAAAACAAAGTAAAAGCAGATAAGTATTATTCTGCAAAAAGTGATGTTGTAGAATCATTAACATTTAATGATCTTTTAATATCAAAGAGTCTATCTGGATTTGGAATAGTTTCTAATATTGATATTATTCGTCATATGAATGACACCTTATTAGATAGCGGATTAGAATTTAATTTAGATAAGATATATGCTAAAAATAATCTTGTAAATAAAACAAGGGGGATTGAAATTGATCATGATTCTTTAACCCAATATCCATCAATTACAGATCAAAACGGGAATATTCTTTATAACCCACATTCTTTAAGGTTTAATAGGGTAGCCGGGTCTTTTAAGATAGATTCTTTAGCTAATGGCGAAACATATGGGTTTATAGGTTTTGCGGCAACACACAGAGGATATGAGCTTGCTATTGGCACAGAAGTGTCGATTTGCTCAAATATGTGCATATTAAATGCAAATAATCGGATATCTACATTTGGAGATGCAAAAATTGGAGATGTAAACGCAATCATGAAACGTCTTAAAGAATGGACTAATTCCTATGGTGAAATTGATGAACAAAATAAAGAAAAAATAGCCTTAATGCAATCTTTAGATATTGATGAGAATTATGTTCGTAAAATATTTGGCAAATTATATGAGCTAAACCACACTAAAAATGAAGAAATGATTATTGGCGCAAATATGCTTTCTAAAACACAAAAGTATTATGTAAATAACTTTTATGAAAAAGAAGAGGTACAAATTCAAAATATTTGGGATTTATACAATGCCTTTACTTATAATTTAAAATTCGAGAATACAGATTTTGTTAACATATTCGAGCAAAATCAAAAAATAGGTGATTTTTTATTAAACAGCAGAACCAAAAACTATGAACATTATAAACTTAATTAATAAAATTACGAAGAAAAACACTCCGTTTATACTAGATATTCGTTATTCTAATCAAGATCAAATTGTGGTTATAATAATATTAAAATCTTTAGAGGAAGATATTTGTTTTGAGCCTTTAATAATAACAGCAAATAAAAATGAAATTGACGATATTCTTCCAGAGAAACTAGAAGAACATTATGAAAAAGTAAAAAACGATATTAATGACGTCGAAAAATTTTTAGGCAAAAAGACTATGATTCAGACTAAAATAATTCAAGAAAAAGTTAAGGATACCCATGTATCTTCTAATGATTTCGACATAGATCTTGATTTTTAATGACAGAAGAAGATCACAAAAAACTCTTAGAAAATGTACATAAGGGTAAAAGAACTACTAAACTCCCCGAACAAGATTTGTTTGGGGAGACAGTTCAAACTAATATAATGAATCGCTATAAAAAAATATTCCAATCGCTAATTGCTGAACATAATTATATATTCATCCGAGAGCAAGTAATAGGGAAAAAGAATAAATATATAGCATATATGAGATATACAGGGAGATCTATTTGTTGTGACGCTCCTTATGATAAGAAAACAAAAATATGTACTTCTTGTGGTAGACTGACAAAAAGTGGGAAAGCCGCTAATTCTGTTGGGCTGAATCAGACAGCTATGAACTATAAAAAAAGTTCTCTGCAAGGATTTATAAACGCAAGAGAAAAAATTCACAAAGAATTAGAAAGTAATTCCTTTGCTATTATAGGGGTTTTCTT
Organism: Spirochaetales bacterium; assembly: GCA_016936295.1. GTDB lineage: Bacteria > Spirochaetota > Spirochaetia > DSM-2461 > DSM-2461 > Thiospirochaeta. The sequence continues at coordinate 11,115 of JAFGYD010000056.1, forward strand.
AATACGTAAAGATAATCGAGATTTTGATTTTGATAATATGTTTACAATGATAAATGATCAGTTAACAGATTCGGGGATCATAAAAAATGATACCGCAAAAAAATTGATGACCTTACCAATGGGATATATTGTAAACAAACAAAATCCGGGATTAATACTTAAAGTAATTAATACAGATGATTACTTTAATTTTTTACTAAAACAGTTATAGTATGTATACTAATATTAAACGAATAAACGGTTACTTTTATGTTAATGGTAAAAAAATAACATGCAGACAAGATTTTGAAAAATTAACAAAATCAGAACAGTACGAATTAGTAAGACAACGAAAAATAATATTTAATGAAACAAAGAAACCTAAGATTGGGTAAAAATTGTTTTTATTGTGATGAAACAACGGTTTTAAGAGAAACTAAATTTGGACATATTTATGAGTGTCCAAAATGCAAGGCTTATGTTTCTGTTAATAAAAAAACTAAAGAACCATTAGGCTCTGTTGCTGACTCCGATCTCCGAAGAAAAAGAAGGATAGCACATTATTACACTAATCTACTTATAAAAAGAAAAATGAATAGAGATAATCTTACTTATGATAAAGCTAAAGAAAAGCTTTATTTCTGGTTATCAAAAAACATAGGTCTTGATTTCTATATAAAAAGTATAGCCCAATTATTTCCGAAAGAGACCGAAAAAATTATAAATATAATGAGCAAATATGTAAAACGATAATAAAATTAATGAGTTTAAACATTAAAATATTTACAAAAAAACAGCAACATGAAAATAAAAAGAATAGAGTTAAAAAATTTCATCAATTTTAATGATTTTGAAATTGAATTTAGTGAAGATATAACAAGGCTTGTAGGTGCTAACGGATCAGGTAAAACAACTATAGGACTTACTTCTATATTAGCCGCATTTAAAGGAATAGCAGAACGTTCTAAAGAAGGACAAATAACAGGTTCACGTTATCAATTCATTGGCCTAAATTCAAAATCTGCAGATGTTGTTCTTACAATAATTGATACAGAACAAAATAATGCCGAAATAAAAGTTAAAAATCACATTACTAAAGACGCTAATGCTATAATTTTTGAAGCGCAAAATGGTTATAATCTAAATGAAGAGAAGTTCTCTAATATCCTTTCTTTGGCATTCCTATCGGCAAAAAACTTTACCTCATTATCAGGCAAAGAGCAGGCAATTGTTTTAGGAATTGATACAGATGAATTAGACAATAAAATTAAGGATATAAAAAGTCAATATACTTTTATAAATAGGGACTTAAAAGCTATTGGCGAAATACAGGAAATTGAAAAAGCAGAAAGAGTTTCTGTTTCCGGCCTTATTAAAGAAAAGGAATTTATAGATAATTTCAATAAGGAACAGGATGATTTAGAAAAAAAACTTGAAAAGGCTAGAACAATTTTCAGAGACCTTAAAAATGAAGAAAAAGATATTTTGGAAAAACTCGAAAATCTTCGTACAGAAATAAACAATCAAATTGTCTTTATGACAAAAATGGATAGGCCAAAGGAAAGGCTTCCAATAGATGATGTTTTAGAAAAAATACAAAATGTAGAGACAGAAAATAATAAAGCACAAGCCTATGAGGAATATCTTTCTAAAAAAGAAAGAAAAAAACAAATAGAAACTGAAATTTCTAAAAACAGAACGGCTTTAGCGTTAGCAGAAAAAGAAAAAATTTCCTATATACAATCTTTCAAGATGCCTTTTGGAAATCTTACTGTTAATGAAAATGGTGAATTGCTATTAAAAGGCAGACCCATTAAACCTGAATATTTCTCTAAAGGAGAATTAGAGATAATTGTAGCTAAACTTCATCTTGCAACAAATCCTGAATTAAAAACAAGATTTATTGACGATTTTGAATTGCTTGACGAAGATAATCAAAAAGATTTATTAGTAAAACTTACAGAAGCAGGATTCCAAGTAATAACCGCAGAAGTAGGTAAAAAGAAAAAAGGATCTAATTCATTTTTATTAAAAGAATCTAAACTTGTGGATTCTTATTGATTAATAATTAGTTTTATTGTGTTTTTAGCCCATCCTAATTTTTATTTTAGGATGGGCTTTTTTTAATAGTTAATTATAATCAAGATTATAAAGGAGCTTCTAAACTGCTAATTGAAAAACTAATTGGATCAACAGTTATTCCTTGAAGATTTGTTCCTATACTTATTGAGGCACTATTGCCAACTAATTCATTAATCCTTAAAATAGAAGATGTCGTTGGAGAGATCCCCTGATTAATATAGTAACTTATAACCCCTATATCTAGTGTTATGATAACATTCTCTTTAGGAAGTGTTATAGCTACCCCGTCAGCTTTAAGTATGATTTCAACAGCGGCTGCAGGTATAATTTTACCATCAACATCAGTTTCAACAGAAATACTATTTGCAGGAACGGTTTCTAAAGTATAAACAACTTCTGCAGGTTGCATAGTTACATTAGCAGTAACAGTAACAATATCACCTGCAAATTCTGTCGGTGCAAATTCTATCGCTGCTGAACCATTAATGCTCAAAATAGTTACTTTAATTGTATAATCATTAATGGCTGTTCTTTCAATTTTATATTCTTCTAATCCCACAGTAAAAGAATCTATATGTATCTGAGCAATATCACCTATACTACTTACTATTTGCACTAAAACATAAGCATTTTCAGATACTACAAAATTATTCTCATCAACCATAATATCAAGTTGTAATGGAGTTATTTCTAAATCCCAAGTAGGATCGCCTGGTGGTGGTGGATCAATGACAACTTCAGTTGTAGGTACATAAGCAGCAAATAAACGTGTAGTATATGATTTCCCATCAGCTGTATATTTAACTAAAGCACTTCCGAAATTATTAGTTATCGTATCAACAGTTATTTTAACACCTCCAAAAACAAGCTCTTTAGTAAGTGTTAACCCTACAACCTCTAAAATATCGACATTTTGAACATAAAAAGGCTGACTGTTTTTAGTAACTTTAACCATTGTATATCCTGCAGCTGCATCACCAATTTTTAATAAAAATTGAGGCTCTAATTTTATATCTATATCATCAACACCAAGAGAAAGCGCATCTAATTTAGCGTCTATCATAGCATTAATTTGAGATTCTGTAAATCCAGCTACCGCAGTGGCAACATATTGTTCCAAAAAAGCTTTTACTTGAATTCTCTTTGATCTCTCATTTTTATTTTCTTCAAAAGGTTGGGAAATTACAAAATAAGATAGGTCTGTATCAAGCGAGCCTAATAACCCTAACGAATCAGAACGCAACTTAAGAAATAAATCCTTCCTTTCGTCTCTTTCCACAATGGTCATTCCAATACCATTTCTCGCTATTTCAGAAATATCATCTTCATTATTATAAACTTCAATTTTAGGTATTTGGCTGGGCATTACACTAGCTGTTACACTATCTCTATTTTTAACATTATCATTAGTTGCTTTTTTGAATAGCCCCTGTCGTGTTTCGGTGCCCTCAGAATCAGGTTCCAAAAAAAATGGAATTGATTTAAATAATTCCCAAAATGTTTTTTTAGTGGGCTTGTTGTTTTTATTAAAACGAGTACCCTGAGAAGTGTCAGGAGTACTAAAAAACCATGATCTATATTTCATAATTAATAAATTTTAAATGGTACTTCTGCACCTTCTATTACACAATTTTCAATACCTATATTTCTATTTAACTCTGGGTTATTATATTCTAAATCAAAAATATCAAATAACTGATCAACTATATTTTTATCAACCCTACAAGAATAAAACTTTCTTATTGCTTCTGTATTATACTTCTCAATATAGAAAGAATTTAAGTTCTCAGCAGCCAAAGAATCAATTTCAATGTCTTTTGCCCTTTCCCTGTCTACCATTATCAAAAAGAACAATAAACGTCTTAAATCGCCTATAACATCAATTACAGTTGTTACCCCAAGAAGCTCTTTAACAACAATCTTATCCGTTAATTCATTTATGTATGTTTGCATAACGATAAAAGAGCTATTAATTTTTTCTTCTAATCTATTAATAATTAAACCTCCATTAGATGTGTATATATCATTTGTAATCATATTAACAAGATTTACATTGATTCACTAACAGCTTCATTTTATCTATTAAAAGTCCAACAGTACTTATATAATCGTCCATTTCAGCCTCATCATCAAGTAATCCGTAAAACCTTATTTTCTCTACACTAAGATTCATATAAATAGCAAAGTAAAGATTGCTAAACTCATTTATCTTTTTATTTATATCTGCTAACTTTGAGCAATCATCACCTTCACACAACAATGTGTCTACAAGCTTTCTTGAACAAACTTCAAAAGAATAAAAATTATCAACTATTAATATGAGCTGATCTTCATTCCCGTTAACAATACAATTAATTACTACCTTATAAACCCCATCTTCTATTAATGTAAATGTATTATTCTCAACCTCCCATAAAAATTCATTATTATACTTATACAGGTTAATGTCTATTGTAGTAACAAGACCTTCAAAATTATTTCTTACTTCATAATCATAATTCCCTTTTCGTATAAGACTGTAATAGGGCGTTAAAGGAACCTCACAGATAAGATCAAAAGAAGCATAAAGAGAGTCTATCTCTACACTAAAACCATTAACAAGAATGTTATGTGCTGTTTCAGGTTCTAATATATTCCAATCACTATGTGTGGGGAGATTCCCCGTTAGTGTATTTGCAACATAAAAGTTATCTTCATAATATGCTAATTCACCAACGAAATAATTATAATCTTCTCTGTATTGTTTTATTATAAATATTTTAAACCTTGCTATTCCGCCAGCAGAAGAAAATATATTGACAATATCAAAGAAATTTGTCAAATCAGTTACTATTATACCCGTCTCCCAATCACCAAAAGTATATGAAAAGGCAATACCGAAATCTTCTCTTGAGATTTCACCATTATTAATATCTATTGGATAGTCGGTAAGGTCTTTTAGATAAAGTAGACTATCTTCTGTATCTAAAAAAAATATGAAATCAGTATTCGCCATGACTATTAATTATTTTGATTTAATTTTTTATTTAATGCCTCTTTAGCTCTTTTTATCTTTAATTCTTGCGCTTTTTTTCTTCTTCTTTCTTTTTCAACTTCAACAAAGTTTTGTCCGGTTACTAAATTCCCAAATTCTCTCATAGCTGAATACTGACCTTCAAAAGGAACCTTAAGCTTATAATTACCAAATGTATCAGTAAATAATCCAGTAACAATATCTATAGCCGCAAAAGGATGTTCAAATGATTCTAACAGTAAAGGTAAAACAAATAATGATTGATATGAATACTTAAAGTTTTTAAGTATTCTTAATGGAGGGAGTTTATTTTTATTCTTTTCTTTATCATCCCAATCATCAGCTACCAATAATGAATAAATTATTGCCATAAAAATATATGTAGATAATGTGGTAATACCACGAATAATATTTGTTTTTTCACTGCCATCCAGTTTCTGCCAAAAATGAATGTCTTTAGCTTTATAAGCATCAAATAAAGCGTTTTTTATGGTTACTAAATAACCTTCGACCATTTCATGCTCCCACTTAGTAAGCCAAACATCTTTACCATCACTATCTTTAGTTTTATAGGCAACAAACTTTCCAAGTCCATCAACTTTTGTTTTACTAATAAAAGCAGCATTAATTCTGCTTTCTGCAAACTTTTTAAACATCATAAACAATCTACCAACAAATACATTCCCTAAAGGAGCGCTAGATTTATTATCATAATTACCGATTATATATCTATTTGCATAAACTTTAAATTTACGCCCCTCCTTTATTGAATATGCTCTTGTAGGCATAATAACACCGTCTACAGTAATAGCATTTTTATCATCTTGAAGTTTATCTATTATAAGACGTTTTCTAAGCGATATAGCTAATGCTTTTCCACTATCCGTTAGCTTCCCGTCAACGAAAAATCTTTTGTCTTTTAAAGGATTATACTTAATAGTTCCAGACTCCTTATTGTATTCGTGAGCATCATAAGTACCGTCTGTTTTCATTACAGCAACTAAAGATGTAGATCTAGCATAGACGTCTGTAGCCCAGTTTATCCAATTTATATAGAAATTACTAAGTATATGGCGTTTAGTTTTCTGATGTGTCCTGTGTTCTATCATCTCGTAATCTTCTGAATTAAACACCCTATAATCATGTGCTAATTGAGAAACAAGATTATAATTAGTGAAAAAGTCCATGGATGATGTTGTAAGATTTTTCAGCCCTGGCCCATAAACATCACTACCAACCATACCCGCAATACTATTTGTTAAAGCTTCGACAAAAGAATATGAGGCGTTTGTTATTGCACTTAAAACACCAATATTAAAATTCATTGTCATTACAAGAGAAGAAGCTGCGCGCATAGTAAAAGAAGTTGTCTTATCAATATCTATTCCTAATATAGGAGCTTTCATCCTCTTTCTTCTATTATGAACAGCCATAATCATATAATCATCTAGATATTCAATTAAAACTTTATTGTTTATATTTCTGTTAATTTGATCGTCAAGCAATAAAGTTCTAATTCCGTTAGCTATAGGCAATACACTGCTTTCATACTCATTTTTTCTTATAATAGACATTGTGAAATAATTAAGAATGGTTTCTAAATCTTTCATCATTCCCGCATTCATATCTGCGTCTAGAACAACTATTTTATTATCCTTAACCGTGTATCCAAGTTTTGTTTCTAGAGTGTTTAAATTGCCGTAGGTGTCTTTTACATAACTATTAACCCCCAACTGTTCAATAAAAATATCCTTAATAGTATTTGTTTCTTTTTCAATATCAGTAGAATCAAAAGGAATATCTTCATACATATCATTAATATTTGATGCTTCCTGATAAAACCTTTTGATAAACTTTCCTACTTTACCTTGCGATAAATATGCGGAAGCACTCTTTGTTATTATAGGAATCCTTCCTTTTGTAAATGCTGTTTCCTTTAGTTTTTCTGCGGCATCTTCTTTAGTAAACATTTGCAATTTACCGTCTTTTTTTGTGCCTATGCTAGTCTTTTGACGACTAGCATAGATGTGTTCTATGAGCATTTCTTCTATATGATCAACAATAATCTTTCCCCTGTCTATCACTTTTTGAAATTCAGGGTCTTCAATTAATTTTTGTTTGGCTTGTTTAGCATATAAAGGGTCTAATTTTTCATCAGTAGTCCAATAGATGTGACCTACATTAACAATTTGTTCATTTTTTAATTTTACCTTAACAAATAAATCTTCAAATATATTCTCACTTACATCAAAGAAATAAGATTTCAACCTTTCTTTTTTACGATTTTCAAACCATTTAAAAATACCTTCCTCTGTACCGTTCCCCCTAAATATCTCCATACGTTTTTCGTACTCATTAACTACTAAACCATCACTACGAATTAATGTATTTCTTAATCTTTGGAAATATTCATCACCTATAAGATCAGGAGATCCAGCCCAACGTCGTGAATCACTCATTGTTTTACGCTCATTCATAGCTACATTTCCCATAAACTCTAACTCATATATAGAATTGATAAGAAACTCTATCTCACGCTTTGTTTCATAGTTATAATCGACAGGGTTATGTGTAGGATTTAAAGACTGTAAATAAGTAAGCCGACTTTGTAATAAATCTATCATTGTAGGAATTCCACTTTCTCCCTTTTTATTAAGAGATAAGATATATCCAGTATATTTATTATCGCGTATCGAAGAATGATTTTGTTCATAGAAACTCATAAGAACATCATAATAATCAACATGCCCACTATAATTTACTTTATCATTAAATAAAAGAGATAACTCCTCTGAAAGATTATCCATATATTCAGGAACAGTAGCCATTTTACTTATCCTATTAGAATATTTAACTTGATCAATGGAGTCAAAACGAGCCCTGTTTTTAGTATGAAAAATATTCCCCATATCTAAAACCTCAACCCCTAATGAATGAAAGTAATTCCGCATCAAAATCATATTTAATGAAAGACGTATTCTTTCCGTATTTCCAGACTTTAATCTAGCCCTCGCTGAATCTTGTTTACTAATGAAATTGTCAAGTAAATCAATTCCTTTTGTATAGTGATCAAACGAATTCATATTATAATTATAATATGAGTAGAATTGAACAACATCTTTTCCTTCTATATTTCTTATTACAACTAAATAATCATCAAGAAGAAAATTTTCATTATACATATAAGAATAATTAGGATCGTTTTTTAAGTCTGAATATAATCTAACTTTTACTGTGCTATCTAATTTCATAGCATTGATAATCTTCATTACCTCACCTGGAGCATATGAAGAAACCATCTCCCCTGAAAAATCCTCTTCTTTTCCAAAAATGGAAGAAACAGCATCTTCATTAATAGATCCGGAATTAATAAACCTAATTAATAATTCCATTTTTTCTGTCCTTGACTTATCCCTATTTTTAATCGCATCCTTAATCCTATTCTCATTTTCTTCTGTATGCACATTTTGTCCTAAATAAATCTCCGTCCCTAAATAAGACTCGGGAATAAAATATCCATAATCTTCATTGTAATTATTAGATGCAATCTGTTTCATTCGAGATATAAGGATATCTTCACTTCCTTTATCTGATATATTATTATTTGCAATAGCAATATCGTTATCTTTAAGTGTTTTGATTTTTGATATTGGTTTAGACTGTTTTTCAATAGGCATTAACTTAGTCAATTCAGTGCTTGTAATTCCAGATATATATTTACCTTCAATTATAGCATTAAATAATTGAGCACTTAAATCATCAATATCTGTAAAACTATCAATAACAATTCCTTTATGATCAATTAAATTGTTAAACGTATTGTTTATAAAACGATAAATATTATTAAAGAAATCTCGAATGGCACTAAATAGTTTTTCTGAAAAACTTTGCTCAATATGTTGAGAAGCCAACAATTCTTTTACCTTATCAACAGAGTTTAATCCCATAATTGTTACTATAATCTCCTCAATAAGATCGTCATGTAATAGATTGGGATAATGTTTCTTAACTGCAATGGCAATTTTATTACCATTAATAAGCATTCTCTCTGCTTCAAGATATAATTGATCATAAGCACTAGTATTAGAATTCTTCAATAAAGCTATAAAAATATGTGCTATCTCATGAATAGGAGTGTCTAACTGTACTTTCGCTTCATTTAAATAAACTATTCCATTTTTAACGAATCCTATTGGAGCATATCTATCATTAATAATTTGAACGTCTATATTTGGAAAAGACCGCTTTATTTTATCTATTAGAACTTCTATTTTCTTAATGCTTGTTCTATTCGCTTCGTTGCTTACTCTAGACTCATTAACATTTACAGGTGTTCCTGTAACGTAATATTCTCCGTCTTTATTATTAAGATATTTTCCTGTTAGCCTTGCTTTTGTCCCATCTACTAAAATAACAATATCTCCCTCAGCAGGCATAGATTTAGTTTTTACACTATTATTTTTTGAAAAATCAATATACTTAAAATTGTCGCCCTTGATAGTGATCTCTTGTTTCCCATTTTCATCAACAGTTCTCATTTGCTCAATATCAGAAAAACTAAAACCATTAAAAAATTTACCTGGATATGAAGATTTACTTTTTAAAGAATGAATATTAAAAGGATTTCCGTAATCTATTGTAGACACTTCATATTCTCCATCTTCATTCTTTCTAAATATTACAGGATGACCCATCTTATGCCCGTCTAAACGATCATATATTAGTATTTCAGCCTCTGCATCCTTTTTCGGATAAAAGTCTATTGTAGCCTCTGTATTAAACTCATCTTTGATGCCTTTTATGATATTAAAGTTCATTCGACTATTATTAAGACCAAGTCTGCTCTTATGAGCAATATTAGTAAGCATTATTTTACGTTGATTACTATTAAAATCATTGAAAATGGTTTTTAAATGTTTTGAATATTCCTGCTCCAGTACAGAATCCATAACGGAATTCATACTCCCTTTATAATTGTTAAATCCATTAGTAATTAATTGATAAATCCTAAAAGCTTTTTTATCCTCATCATTTAGCAATATAAACCCAGTTTTCAATTTGTTTATTATATTGTTTTTCTGATTTTTCAACTCCTCAATATAAACAATTTTATAATTCTCGGTTGTCTTTATTTTAAGCGCATGAAAAAAAGCATTGTTTTTATATTTTTTAGATGCACCTAAAGAATAATAATAATCTATAAAGTCATTTATATATGCTAAGCGACCATTCTCATCTGCGGCTATTTTTGATAAATCATAACCCTTGACCTCGTCTCCTATTTTTAATTCTACATTAGTAAATGTATCAAGATAAGTCCCAATCATAGCAGCATCAAACTCCTTAAAATACTTCTCTAAATCCTTAACATGCCTATTCCCTTTCTTATAAGTAATATAAGATTCATAAGCATCTAAACCTTTTTTATCTTTATATTTAAAACTAGTTGCTTTAAATAAACTATTAACAGTAGATTTATATGCAGATATTGTTCTTATCTGAGATATAACGTTGCTTAATCCAGACAAAATATAAGGAATATTTAAAGACTCTCTTATATCTTTTTCTTGATTATGTTTAATATATGATTTAAGGTTTTTGCTTATAAAATTTAACTGATCCTCAACTGAAAATGATTTTGATGAAAGTGTGTCTTTATCATCTATAGTCTTAAGATAGCCCTCAAATAAACGATTTCCAACAGCGAATTCTATATCAAAAACCTTAGCGTAAATATCTTGAATTGTTGACCCAGGGTCTTGATAAGCCTGAATAACCATCCCCATACGTTTAAGTTGCTCTCCAATCTTAGCATAATTCTGCAGTTCTTTAAGCTCCTTTCTTATTTTTGACTTTTCTTCTTCAAGCATATCTTCTTTATAAAAATCCGTATTCTTCATTCCTAACAAAACAGAAACAGGAGTGACTTTATTAATATTATCAGAATAAATACTGTTTTTAAGTTTTGTTTTTTTAATGACTTCTTTTACAATAGGGCTTTTTAACATATCATATAATGCCCCCTCTAAATTATTTGTAGTAATGTCTTCATTCCTATTTTTAAATAAGCTCTTATCTCTAATTTTATCATAAACAAATATAAATCCAGCAATTAAAGGAGAGGATTCCTCTGTAATATCTAAACGTCCTAATAAGCCGGCCTCATTAGCATTGTCGGTAGCTGCGTTAACAAGTTTAGTTATTACATCTGTAGCGTCTAAAAACAAATTCTCTTTATCTTCATTAAATAATTCGGAAACACTATTCACATATCTCATAACTCCTGAATTTCTAGCCGACCTAGATAAATTATTTAAAAAAGTTGATAGATTAGCAAAATGCCCAACTATCCTTCTTCCTGCAGCATTAGACTCATGAGTTTTTAAAAAGCTACCTATATTATAATAAGAATTATTATTAGATTGTGGTGCCGAATTGCGCATAGATTCAAGATCAATACGCTGTAAAATATAATCTTTATTTAAAGGATTCTCATAATATTCTTCAAGACCATTAAATATTAAATTTTGATGATATTCTAATGGGTTTCTCTTTTTGATTAACGATTCATTATAATTATAATCTTTTTCATCAACTGTTTTAGAGTCCACAATCCTTCCATATTTATCAATAGACCTAAAGAAAATATTTAATTGATCAGCATCATAATCAGATCCATCAAGAATGCTTTTCTTAGGAGACATATAAGCGGTATTTTCAACCCCCCAACTAAATGCCACTAAACGTCCAATAGAACCCATAGATGATCCTGTTGTTGGAATGCGTACTGAAAACATATCTAAAGCTCTATTAAAGTTGAAATAAAATGTAACGAGACCATTTATTATTTCATTTTCACTCGTTTTGCCAAAATCTTTTTTGGCAGCCTTAGCAACATCGCCCTCATCTTTTATATTATCTATAGCTTTATTATGCTCATTTATTATTCCTGAGGTGGACCTTTCAAATGCTCTAAAAATACTCTCTGGCATCATTGTTTTAAAATCATCAACTGCCAACTTATTTTTTGGTAAACTATCTTTGATTTTCTTTAGTAATTCATTATAAGTAATATTTCCTGTTTTGTCATAAAGATTAATATTGTTAAAACGAAAAGATTCAGAAAGTGTCATCCCGTTTTCTACTCCGTAAACGTCTTTATAAATAAAAGGCATTATAACTTCTGCTTTACGGAATTTGTATTTTGCTCCGCCTTTTTTTGCTTTATCTATTTCTTCCTTCTTTTTCTCTAATAATGCATCTAATTCTTGTTTAAATTTAGATGTCTGTTCAACGGATAATTGTTCAGATGGTGCGATTCCTTTACCCTGATTATTATTTGCAAACTTTTTAAATCCTTCTATATCTTGTTTACCTGTTTGCTCTACATATTGTGAATAAACTTGTAATGCTCGTTGTTTTTGTTGTTGGTTAACCTCATTATAAGTAAAATCATTTAAGTCTTGTCTATTTAAAAAACTATCTGTAAGTACCTGTAATAACTGTTTATCAGACATTAAATTTAATATCCAATTAGTAAATTTTTTCCACCAATTATAGGCTTCTCCTTTTTGTTTTACAACTTGTTCACCGATAGCTTGTACTAAAGCTTCTTCACTGCCAAATCTTTTAATACCTTCTTGCACAATAGCTGTATCTCTAAACCAAGCTATATAATGATGTGCATATTCATGAGGTATTGTATCTGCTTTTTTATTTACAGCATCTACAAGTACAGTCATTGCTTTAATATTAGCTTGACCTATAATTCTATTAGTTTCATTACGTTGTAATAATACATTAGCTAAATCTCTTGTTGGATTAACTTCTATCTCTCTCCACTCATTGTCTACTTCATCAGTAATAGTTTTAACATTATCTTTACCAAATTGTTTCTCTAATATATTACCTACTTTAATTTCATAAAATGCTTCAATAGGTTTAAGTTTTTCTATACCTTGTGATTTAAGTTCTTGTTTTTCTTTTTCTAAAGCAGCTACTGTATTTAACCTGTCTTGTTCAGTTAGAAATAGAGAAATTGCATTATTTTTAGTTCTCTCTATTCTATCTAAATATTCATTTATTTGTTTTAATCTGTCAACAATAGTTGTATGCCCTTCAATCTCAGCAGCAGTTTCGCCTTTAGGGAATCTAATAGTAGTATAACCTTGTTTAGCAAAGTTTTGTACAGTAGCTTTAATAAAGAATGTAACCCAGTTATTATCTTTATTTAGAAGTTGTAGAAATTGTTGTTCTTGTATAAAATTAGGATTTTTATCTATTACATTACCTTTATCATCTAACAAATATCTATTCCAGCTTGGTTCTTCTTTACCACTTCTAACATATTTATTTTGAAATAAATCTGACTGCAACTCCTGTATTTCAGCCTCACCAGTCTTTTTATTAGTCCATACTCTCACATGACCTATTGTAGTATTATTAAATGTAGATTTAAAAGGTTCATGTATATCATTACTTGAATTTTGAATTAGTGGAGTATTTATTCCTATCTCTTTATAAGACCAATTTTTACTATCTAATTTATCTTTTAAATATTGAAGTTTTTTATCATACTTTTCATTAACTCTATTTATTTTATTAGCTTCTAAATTAAATAATACAGTTAAATCAGAATTACTTATATCATTTCTATTACTTTTAGGTTTACTTCCTATAATATGTATTTTATCGGTATCAAAAATAACTATTTCATCTACCCCACCTATTTTGCCATTTTTTCTATGTTTAGCTTCTTCCGATGTTTTATAAACTAATTTTGGTTTTTCAGATACAGCACAGTCATAACCATTCTCTTCTAATTCAGTCTTTTCTTCTTTAGATATACTATCTGTTATTATACCTAAATCATCAGGGTCTTTATCTGTATCGTATATATTTTCAGCATTTAATACTGCAAATGTATATTCTTCTGTACGTTCTTCATATATATTACCTGAATCTGTAGTACTAAAGAACACCCCTTCATTATCTTCCGCCCTACTTACTTCATATCCTTCATCTCCTTTTTGTTTAAATTTCCCCCCTTCTATCTTTCTACCCCTATGTACTACTATTAGTAATTCTCCATTTTCATCTAACAGTGTACTATTTTTAAACTTCGTTTTATGTAATTCTTTTAATTCATTATATATTCTTAACGCTTCATTTTCATCTTTAACTATTGCTAATATTTCTTGATATTGTCTTGATGGTTTTCCATTTGGAGCAGTAGGTATATTAGATTCATTTTTGAGTTCTCTTTCCCTTTCTTCTTCAATATCTTTACTTAATTTACCCCAATCAGGATTACCTTCATATTTAACATCATTATTTTTATCTCTTGCTGATAGGTTTTTATGTTGTTGAGTTGGTATTTCTTTTTTATTACTTTTATTAAATTCTTTTAATGCCTCTTGATATTCATTATAATTAATTTTAGTTTTACCGTTATCCTTAAACCAATTGCCAAATGCCTCTGTATATATATTCCCGTTCAATTCAAAATAAGGAATATTACCTTGTTCTATTCTATTTACTTTTTCAGTAGCAACATTCATCTCAACAGTAAAAGCATATTTACTTGCTAATTCTACTGCTAATTGTTCTCTATCTCTAATCCCTAAATCTAATAATAATTGTTTCTGTTCTTTAGGTATAGCAAGTTCTGTTAAGATTTTATTCAAATCCCAACCATTCTTATTGCCTTTCTCGAATATTTGTTTAGCTTTATCAGATAAAAGTATTTCAACAGCTTTTAATCTATAATTAACTTCTTTATTATACTCTTCTTGATTTTTAACTATATCAGAAGATTCTTCCCAAATAGGATTATTAGAAATATCTAATTTAATTTCTGGGTATTTTTCTTTAAGGTATTCAACAAGTTCTTGTTCTGTTTTACCTGTATTTTTTAAATTAGATTCTAAATTAATATTCCCTTGAAATCCAAGTGCAGAATATACTTCATTAGCTAATTCAGGATTTTCTTCAAATAATTCTTCAAGTCCTTTTTTAATTGGAAATGAGGAGGGGGGTTGGATTTTACTTTTTAATTCATTTATCTTGTCATTATATTTTGCCTCAATATCAAAAGTATTAAACAAATCTTCTAACTCTTCTTTATTTTCAACAAAAGTTCCGTCCTCTCTTATATATCCTAAAGGATTAAGCTCTCTTGCAATGAATCCTCTTTTGTCTTCTAAAGCATCATATTCTTTCTTTAAAAGGATTTCCCCAGTTACTGAGTTTTCATAAATATTCCCGAACCAGACACCCTGAATATGATAAGCTCCAGGCATGCTGCCACGCATAGAACTTCTTACTTTAGAAGCTAAAATCTCTACTATCTTATCTCTAAAAATTTCAAAATCAACATCCCCATCTATCATAAGATCGACACTCTTTTCATTAGACTGTCTCTGCATAGCGTAATTTATAATAATGTTTTTTAACCACACATACTTTTTTGATGTGTTTCCATTATCCTTAAGTACGTCAATAAGCTCTTTCCTAATATCATTAGAGAAATAACTTAACGCTTTTTCAATATTATTTGCTATATTGCTATTACGACTTAATGCAGAAACAACATTAAGAATTTGACTTGGAACAGAAGTTTTAGAGTTAAATGTGTCTTGAGACGTTATTTGCTGTAACCTAAATCCTGTAGTGTTAAGTTTTGTAACCATATCATAATTAATAGGATCAACAATTGCAGAACTAACTTTTTCAGAATTTCTTAATTCAATACGATTTACTTTCCCTTGCTTTACCGCAGAAGAAAAAACAGCGTAATGAATTAATTTTTCTTTAAGTGTTTGGGTTTTGTCATCCATTATCAATTTAACAACAGAATTAACGGCAGAATTAAAATCATCAGTTGCTTCGTAGGTTGTAATAAACTCCTGATATAATTCAGAATTTGATCCCCCTAATGTTTCATGAACAAAGCTCTTTATAAAATCTGAATTATCATATTCTGTCTGACTAATAGCAAACTGATTCATTTTATGATAATGAACACGATCTGTTATTTTATCATAATAATAATAAACCGTCTTTAAAGAACCCCTACTTATGTTTGTTGCAACACCACCATTCATTTTTCTTAATAAGGCATGAAATACAGGATTAAGTATAGAAATTCCATCTGTAGCCTTAATCGTAAACGTGTCAAATAAAGGATGCATGTCTTCAATATCGTTAAACACAATTGTTTTTAAGGTGTCTGACATCCCTCTATACTCATTATTAATAAGCAAGGTCCCTGGAGCACTCATACCTGCAGCACGTTTAACATATTCAACATAATCTTTGGTTAACGTCTGCGCCCCACGCAATAAATTAGACATCGTTTTATTTGCAATATAATGACTCCAGTACATCATTTCAAGAACAGGCATCATATACCCTTTGCCATCTATTTCGATCATAAAATCATTCTCTACTATAATTGATTTTAATTCTCGAACAAGTGATTTTTTATTATCCAAATATGTTTTGTCGTCTGTATATCCGGTCAATTTTCTTCTTTCGATCTCAGCCGCTATAGCTTCATCCTCAATGATTATCTTTTCAAATATAGCCTTGGCTTCCGGAATAGCCTCTGCGATCTTCTTAAAGCTTGAATAATCTCTATCTCTAAATAACATATTTAAAGATGAGTCATCAAAAAACATATCTTTAATACTATTTGAAAAAATTCTCATAGATGGAAGATGCTGTCGTCTAATATCATCTATACTCCTAGCTCCTTGATCGTAGCCGACATCAGACTTGGGAGTATATATTCCTTCTTTATAAACATATTCTGTACCAAGTTCAAGTTTTGATTTAAGAGCCTCTATATTCTTCTTATCTGAATTATTTTGTTCTGATAACTTTTTCTTGCCTGCAATATCTTTAAATTTTTTAATATTTAATTCGGATGTCCTTTCATCATAATTAACAAAATCTTGAAGTATTTCAAATAAATTATCTTCATTAATAATAAGATCATAACCAGAAACAGTGAAAATATTTTTTTCAATACTATTATTTAAACTAAAATTCATAAACGGAGTTTTAATCTTATCAGAAAGAGGATCTGAAAAAGCAAAAAACTCATTGATATCTTTATCCATTCCTTTATATAAAATGGATTTCATAATCAAAAACTTATCTCTAGCTATTATATTATCAACACGAATCCCATCTCCACCATTTTTGGATTTTACTCCATCAAAAAAGTATATATCATTCAGTATAAACTTACCCGATAATAAAGGACTCGTTTTATCATTTAAAGGTGATGTTTCAGGACTAAGTTCGCTATTAGTATATTTTAGAAGTCTTTCATTTAATTTTTCTCCTTTACTGAAAAGAGGACCAAGAATTTTAGTTAAAAAATAACTCCCAAGAGTATTTGTATATGAAAATTCTCCCTCAACATTTTTAACCATTTCTGCAAATCTCATATCATTAGAATAAGAGGATAATTCGATAAGCTTATCTATTAAGTTTCCATAAACAGAAACGGGATCAAAAATATGTCTGTTACCTTCTGCAAAAGAAACCATATTAATAAACATGTTTTTTAACTCCGACAACAATACCATATCATTACTATTCAATATACTCGCCGCCATCCCCTCAGTAATATTAATTCCGAGAGTATTCTTTAAAGCTATAGATAATAACATCTCACTAGCTTTATTTTTAACCTGTAAGAAAGAGGATTTCTCAAACCAATTTTTATTTTCCTTTAAAAATTTCTTGGCCTTTGCTCTTATTTTCCCATTATCCCCAGCAAAAGTAGCCGATATACTTGATGTTAATTCTGCTCTATCTATTGCAGCGGCACTTTTTCCTCCAGTCCTTCGAACTTCAAAATTATTGCCATTCATCGTAGCGCTTCCAACCTGATTTTTAACAGTAGAAATTAATTGCTGTTTTAAACCACTAACAAAGTCTTCATAAGTATTTATAGTGTCAAGGATATTAGTATATGTTAAATTTGGAAAGCCAAATTCATTATATAATTCCTCATCTCCAATTTCCTCAATTTTACTTTCAATCATACTCCTAAACTCAGGGCTTAATAGCGTCATAATACCAATATGACGATCTTCTCCATTTAAATTAAACGAGAGTGTAAAAGACTCTAAATCATTATTATCAGCAAGTTCCTTATAATCATCAAGAGTTTCACTAATATGATAATCGCCATTTAATACTCTAAAGAAACTCTTTATAGTATTATAAACTACAGATCCAGCAGAAGCCCCGTTCTGAATCTTTTGGAGCTCATCCATAATGTCTTTAAACATTATATTTTTGTTTCCTTTGTTTAATACATTATTTGTGGCTAGCCTAAGTTTGTCCATTAATGTTTTGCTATTAATAAATCCCTTCTCCTTATCGCCTATATAAGGAATATTTGATAAAAATATATCATAGACAGAAGAAAACATATCATCAGGATTAAAATCTGCGCTGTCCTTATTAGGATTTCTAAAAATAACAGACGCAACTACAGCTGCTTTTATTTCCCCCTCAGATTCATCATCAATATAAAGACTTTCAACATCTATACCAGGAAGAGAACTTTGAATTAAAGAATTTAATAAAAAGACTCTTTCATCACTCAACGAGGTTTCTGTATCTTCGTCAAATTCTTTTTCAAGACCAAAGGCTACAATATTAATGTATTCTTGAAAAAACCTTATCCTTGCCTGTGCATAATAACCGTCTTTTGTAACAACGTTATAAACAGCCTTGAATATTTCAGATGCCTCTCCTTTAGCTATAATATCAGAAGAAATCTTTGCATATTTTATTCTATTATCTTCTTTATCAATATATGGATAAGTAACTTCTTTAGGCACATTCTCAAAATGTTCTTCATATAATTGTGATAGATAGGATGAAATAGAAGAATATAAGGATTCGTTCTGTGCTGCAAGATGATCTCCGAGAAATGTATTTTCAATTACAGCAGGATTTGTTATAAACTCACTAAATACATTTTGTGCAATATTATAATTCCCAAAATACTTTTCTATAGTACGGAGCGCCTTTATCCCTGTGTAATTATTATCTACAACAGCCTGTCTGAAAACTGACTCTGTATTACGCATTCCTCTAGTACGGAAATAACCATCATCAGCAGATGTCATTATCCCGCTTAACGTATCTGTATGCTTATTCAAAAGTCCTAGCAATTTTTTTACCCAATCAATAAATCTCTTAATTAAAGAAGTTTCAGTATTAAGTTTCTTATAATTGCCATCCATAAACAAGTCTGCTATATACTCATCTGCAGTAATATCTCCAATCTCATCCACACTTCTATAGAAGCCTTTAGATACCATTTCTTTTTTGGCTTGGTTAAGAACTAAATCCCGGCTCTTTGCGCTTATTAAATGGTTTATTATAAAGTGCATCGCCTCATGTCTGGCAATAATAGCAGACGACTTATTCCCTTTAGAAAGCAGTTTTATTCTTAGATTATCTAATTCCCCGAATGCATTATCTGGAATAAACGGCACAAATTCTGTAATATCTAAACCAGAATCACCAAGTATAGAGTTTATCGTTTCATTTACACTTTCTAAACTATCCACTAAATCTACAGACACATTATTCCTCCAAGCATAATCAGAAGTAATATCAAATTTTCTTTTTAAAATATTTCTTTTAATAGGGGTCCTTGTTACCTTGCCTTTTTTTGTATGCCTTATAGAAGAAGTGTTCTCCCCAACTATATTTATTTCAGGATTAATATGAAGATAAGGATTCGCTATTCCTTGCGCTCTAACAAACCCATTTTCTATGGCGATTTCATCTTTGTTTTTGTTTGTAGAGCGATAGAGAGTCTTTGTCTCGGACAGAGCTTTTGCTTTTGTTAAAGCACTTCTAAGATGTAAAAAGAACGTATCAGCACTACCTTTTAAGAGAAGCTTTTCCGGCTTCCCTTTTTCAAGTTGTTCAAAAGCTATGTTTTCACCAAGATTAAATAAAAATATGCGTGTACTATCAACAACATCAGTAAAATTGCTCTTATTACTATATATAAACTGAAATGCCTCAGTATTTTTTAATAATTCAAGAACAGTATTATAACGTAATTTCTTGTCTTCTTTTTTTAATGCCTCGTCAATCCCTTTATCAGCAACCTTTAATTCATCTAAAGAGTCTATTAATCCTTGTATATATTGTGCATTTGCAATTTCAGGGTGAAAGAAAACGTCTATAGACTCATCAATATCTTTATTATAAAAAACCAACGAGAAGCCTTTTCCAAAGACCTTTGTTTGTTGAAATTCATACCCTTCTTTTTTTGCTTTATCAATAAATACATTAACAGGTGTTTTTTCACTTTCTCCTTCTTCTGCATTTTCTCCGTAAGCCCCATTATTAAGAATTAATCCAGTATGAGTAATATTTCCTTTTGATCCTATTTGAGCGTGCTTAAAACTTCCGCTGACAGAGCCTTTTGATTTAACATAAGCAATCCTAAACATCTTATAAATGTTATATTCTTTAATATGGTCTGCATATTGGTCATCAATAAAAGCATCTCCAAATAAAAAATTTAATTGCTCATCAAAATTAGATTTAAATTCATTAAAACTTTCCCCATTATAATTATTAATAATAGTATTTGCCGCGCTAAGAATTGCGGTGTCCGTAGAAGCAAATACAGCCTGCGATACCCCTTTTTCTTTAAATCCAATATCAACAGTATTTAATAATGTAAGAACATGTAAATTTCTTTCTTTAAAATCAGAGGTTTTATTATATCCTAACTCTTTAGATATAGCTTTTATTTGATTGTCGGTTAATTCAATAGTAATTACATTGTCCATTTCAAATTTGTTAAAAGCCCCTGTCTTAATGTCAAGAACGCCAAACTTATCATGGTAAACAAAATTAAATGTCGTATAATCTTTAGCTCTAAAAGCATTTATAACAGCCCTTCTTTCTTTTGCTATTTTTTTAGATTCATCTTCATTATCCCTATTATATGGATTTTCTTTATCTATTTCCTTCTCTATACCATCAAAATAAGGGAACCAAGAAGTATCTACTATTTCCTCCTTAGATATAGTATTAGAAAATAATAATGGATTCTTTCTAAACTTATCCCCTTTACGGGCTTCTTTTGAAAATACTTTTCCTATTAGTTCGTTAGCAGTACCACTAATTACAATGCCTTCTTTATTATCACTATTATTAAGATGTAAATTATAAATCATTTTATTCCCGTCATATTTCATAGTAATTTCTTTTATGAAATACGATCCGTCTTTCCCATTTATAACAATATGGTCACCAGATTTAAACTTGTCGAGCACCCCTACGACTCTTTCATTTTCAAAAAGCCTTTCTAGTTTAATAGATTTTAGATTTTTTGAATCACCTATAAACCCAATATCTATCCCTTTATTTATTTCTTCAACAGTATAATTTAATTCAGAAGCCTTATTAAAATTAAAACCGTCACCTGGTAGTTGCTGATTTATTGCAACCTGAATATTATTAACATAAATTCCTTTATCAATAAGTATCTTAGCATAAGCAGCAAGCCTTGTTTTATGATAATCTGTTAAAGTCATTTTATCACCAAATATAACATCTAATATGTCAACAATCGGTTTCCTTGTCTTCCCCTTACCTATCCATCCTGCTATTCTTAATGCAAAAGGTCTACCTTTATATTTATCATTAAATATACTTTCTCCAGGCATTAAAATACTATCTAAATCATCATAAAACGCACTAGGTAATTCAATGCTGTTTATTAATTGATTGCCAATACCGAAAACGGCATCCTCATCCTCTACCCCAATAAAATCTTTTAAAATAATGCCCATTTCTTTAAAAATGGTATTATTCCTGTGCTCCCAATCTATTTTATTTTGCTTGTCACGATCTTCTTTTGTTTCAGCAGGATTGGATTTTCTTGCTTCATAAATCTGCTTTTTAAATTTCGCCTTTAAAATAGCAGCGGCTTTAAACGCACTTTTCCGATCTCTTTCTTCTTTCGATTGATCTTCTTCTTTAGATAAAGCATCCCATACAACTATACTTATAGATTCTCTTTCAATATCATCTTCTCCAAAAAAATTTTTAAAGAAATTGTTTATAAACCCTGTTTTTATCTTACTCCTTTCAGTATTAAAAAGCCTTCCTCTTCTGAAATTATTTGTTTCTAACTTGTCTTCATTAACACCTTTCTTTTTAATTTCTTTTATCCCCGATAAATTATAAAGTTCAGATTGCAATAAAGCAAGCGCATTATCAACAGAACTTAATTCTGAATCAGTATTCTCTACATCAAATATATTATCAGTTAATACATCTGTTGTTATCTCTTTTGAAAATGCAGGGTTCCCCACTAAAACTAAATAATTTTTTGCTCTTGAAATTGCCGTAAGCATAACCTTAGCCAGATAGTGTCTTCTATATTCAATGCTAGAACTATTTATATAGTTATTGTCAATATTTATAGGAACAAATACCGCATTGGATTCTAGTCCGGAAACAACAAATTTATTATTTTCCCATAATACGGTTCTAATTAAATGTGCATAATCAACAAGCCTCGGATTCTCTTTTAATAATCTTTTTTTATGCTGTTCATCAAAGGCAATCAACATAACATTATCTAAAGTTTTACTATCAAGTTCGCTGGCATATTTTACAAATTGATCAATAACTTCCTTTTCTGTAGAAAAATAACGCCCTCCAGTTTCTCTGCTCTTATTATAAGTTAAGGTTTCCATTAATTTAAAAGGAATATTTTGATTTCTGTTATCACGAATAAATTCTTGATAATCTTTAAACTGGGTTATTCCTGTACGATATACCTCTACTAAAGGGATTGTTTTTTCAAAAAACATATCATAAATATTTATAGGAGAAACCCAGTCCTTACCTCCAACCTGACTATCATCAGTAACTAATAAATACTTAGATTTTTTATTACCTTCCAAAGCATCAATAAATCTAGAGTCTTTACTTGCTAAAGAATAATCAGAAGCAGGAATAACAGATGCCTCATCAACAATTATAATGTCAAATTCACCATCATTGTCTTTCCCCTTGTCTAAATACTTATCTAACGTTGTGGTGCTAAGTTCTACTATTGAATCTATATCCACATCATTATTAATTAAAGGCGCCACAGATGCCTTAAATGAAGTTATAAGCTCATCACTAGGAGCTACATATTTTACTCTTAGCTTTGCCCCCTTTCCTAAAGCCTGATAAACGGATAGCACTTCATAAAGAACCTGTTGTGTTTTGCCGGCTCCGGCATATCCCCTTATATTTAATACATTAGCAACATAAGCAGAAAGCGAGTCTTTTGAAAACTTGTCTTCACCAGCATCATTTTGTAAAAAACCTACAATATCAACAACTACAGAATATTGCTCATAAGATGATGCGTAAGCTTTCTTTGCCTTCCCAAAACCAAAAAATAATCTTCTCTTTTTTATAATTTCAGAGTATGCATTTAAAACTTCTCTATAAGTATTACTCCCATTTTCACCAAAGCTATTCATCCGCACAAGAAATGATGACGTTAAGTATTGAACTAAACCTACAGGGTCTTCATTATTCCCAATATTAAGCGGGCTTCCGTCGTTAAATATCATATCTAACCCCTTTATTACAGTGGAAGGACTATAATGTCCAGATAATCCAGGTTTAGAATGATCGACAACTTGTCCTTTACCAAATGCTTTATTAAAAGTAAGGTGTGTTTTAACCCTGCTCTTTACATAATCAATAAACGGTCTTAATTTCCCATTTTCAAAAGCATCATAATATCCAACAAAAGCACTCTGTAACTCAAAAACTAACGCTTCTATTTTTTTTATTTCGTCTTTATTACTAAAACTTAAATCATCATATAGCTGATTTAGATTATCAAACACTGTTTGTAATTGCTTTTCTTTAGGAATCTGCTTCTCAACCCTCTTAGCAATAGCATCTATTTTATTAGAAACGTCTTCTGCTTTAGAAACAGCATCTTTATCTAGATTATCACCAAAAGATGATATAATTTGGCGTATCAACGCTGTCTTAGATGCCAAATCACCAAGGCGAATACGCATAGCTCTTTTCTGATAACTACCGCTTACCCTTGATAAAATATTATTGATATTATTTATAGTGTTCTCTATATCTTTAATATTATTCCGTAAATCATTTATATCATTAAGCTCTAAATCTCTATTAACAGAAAAAGCAGAATGCTCTTTAGTATTATTATTTTTATCTTGTTCTTTAAAAAAGTTTTGAGCCTCAATATATGCCTTATATAAATTCAATAACGGCATAATTTTAGATATTGACTCTTCCAGTATTTTTGCTTGTGATTTAGATATCGGTTTTTTATTGTTTATAATATCATTTGCTTTGTTGATAATTTCTCCAATAGTCTGTTTGTCTAATATAATTTCATTAAACGAAAGTAATAATGCCTCTCTTTTAACCGCTTCCATCTGATCGCCAGTAAGATCTTCTCTACCTATAGATTTTTTACCTTCAATACTAAGTGCCTTTCCGTTTTTAATAAACTTGTCAAAACCTAAGAATGCATCATCCTTTTTATAACTTTCATCCCCTGATATGATATCATCAGGAACCATATCATAAATAGCTTGAGCATTTTTAACCAATGCGTCTATTTCAGAAGCTACAATGGGGTCTTGCATTAATGATGAAGATATATTTTGAAGCCCATGAAATTCTGTCCCTATACGGTCTAATAATACGTCTATATTATTTATTTTTAAATTCCCAAAAACCTCTTTAATAATAGATTGTTGATCTTTAAACGGCTTTCCTTTAGCCGATACAAAAAATTTACTGAATAACTCGTTTAGAACTTTTATATTTGAAATATCATAATCGTCATTAATATCGGAATTAAACATTTTATTAATAGCAACATCTATTAATGCTAAATATCTTGTAGCTATCGATGAGTTGCCTTTTTGCATATCTTCCAAAGAAACATTACTCTCAACAGTATAAGCCCTTGTTAATACATTAGAGTAATTCATAACAGATAATAAGGATCTAATAACGCGTTGCTCCGTGTCTTTTGTTATTTCTTGAGCTGTTTTGTCATATCTGTCCCTGGCTTCTATTAATGCTTCTCTATAAGCTTTATCGTATTCGCTTTCCGTTTCCCCATCAACAATTTCTGTAGATAGTCCAAGAGCCGCATCAAGAGCCTCTAATTCTACCAAATTGTTTTTTGCGGTAGTATATAAAGCATCTTGATTGTAATAATCTGTAAATGCCTGAGAATAGTTCGCGTTTATTTTCTTTCCTTCTTTATCTATTAATTCAACATTTTTTTTATCATTAAAATAAGAAATGTTTTTTAAGGCTGCTTCTTTAGCTTTTTTAATATCATCTACGGAATTATAATTTTTATTTTTTTTTAAAACAGAAGGGTCTTCTTCGGCCTGTTTCAATAATTCTTCTAAATTATCTAAGTCTTCATATGCTAATAATAAATTCCGACTTATCTTTCTAGATATTATATCTGGATTATTAGCTGATAACGCCTCGATATTTTTTGCTGCTTTAAAAGTTTCGCTTTCAATACCGTATTTCTTAATAAGAAGCAAATATCTTTTCACATCTTGGTCAACAGCTTTAAGTAAATATTGATCTATCTCTGCGCTTTGTTTTATAACCTCTTTGAGGTTTGCTTCATATTCTCCTTCTTTATCAGGATTTTTAGCTAAATATAAAGCCATATCTATAGCTCTTTTTTTTATCTCAGAATTCTTAATTATTCCTGTAGCACTAGCAAAACCCAAGGTAATAAAAGTGCTTGCTGCAGCAGCCAATCCTTGACTCCAATCAAAAGATTCATCAAATTCAATATTACCTAAAATAACTTCTTCGGCTAATTTTAATGAATTATCATATTCTTCTTTATATCTTGAACTTACATGATGAACGTCTCCAGTTCTATTATCTATAATATCCCAAGACCCATCATCCTTAGGATTCCATGTGAAGTTTTCATCTTCATTTAAAAGTGAAACGGATCTTGCTTTATTAAGCATATTAAGCCCTTTAAATAAAATAACATTCCCTCCTCCTTCAATATATTCTTCCATTCCTTCTTCTAACGAAGCCTTTAAAACATGCCCTTTTTCAATCTTAGAAAGCATTTCATACATTGAAGATTTTCTTGCTGACGAAAACCCTTTAATCAAATTCCCTATAAGCCCTCTTTTTTCGTTAGCGGATAAATCTTTTACTGATTTTACGCCTGTTTTTTTAAGAACCCTTCCGGTTTCCTCTTCAAATATTTCCTTAATAGCCTTCTGTCCTGTAATTTTATTATATTTATTTAAAGCAAAAGAAGCTCCTACTTTCTGCACATAGTTCCACCCCAAAACTCTTTCAGATGCATAAACTATACCAGCTGATAATGCGGCAGGAATAGCGGCTTCCGAAGCACTAAACCCGTTTTCTATCAATTCTTGATATATTGGACCCGCAGCCTCTAATGCGCCAACTGTCATAGATAATTGTACGCCCGCCTTCATAATCATTTTATCAGCGATTTTAACGCCTACTGAGCCTAAAGACTTTAATCCTATTGAAGAAATACCACTCGTTAGCATTATGCCAGCCATTTGAGTAACCCCAGATGATATTTGATGTACTCCAGCATTAAAATCATCAAATAAGCTCTTATCCTCATCTTCATTAGTATGAGAAATATAATTTGAATAATTCATTAAACTAGTAAATAGCTTAAAATATTCTTTTTCTGTATCTGCAATATTATCTTTACCATCAATTAAATCAACAGTTCCTCCTAAAATAGCAACTCCACCAGCGGCAGCTTGAATTAATGTGGGAACACCTCCTGACCAAAGACCTGAACCAACAGAATGAAGAAAAGTACTTTCCATTTGTTTAGCGCCAAAGACAGAACGAATTTGCTGTGCTTGAATTAATTCATCTTTTTTAGCCTCTTTCCATATAGGGGACCCATTATCATCAACATCTAATTTTAAATATCCGAAATCCTTATGTTTACTTAATGGAGCAACCTTATTATCATTAGTTATTAAGTACCCCTGCATGTCCGCAACTTCCTGTTCAGTAACAACACGATTAACACCCATTCCTGTAGCTATATTCCCATCAAAAGGACGGCTAGTGTAATATTGTTTTACTGGATTTTCTTTTCTATATGTATTATAAATATCAAATGTTGATTTATAATAATCATAAGCTTTATCAGAGTCTTCATAATTTTTACCAAAACGATCTTTAAACTCATCTCTACCAACAAGAACAATAGGATTGTTATTCTTTTCCGCAATCTCAAATGTTTTTTCAATATCCCCATTATACTTAATTATTGTAGAAACAAAATCTATTGCCGGCTTTATAGGCATCCCACTATCAACAGACATTTCACTAATTAAAATATCTTTTTCCCAATTATTTGTATTTTCTTGGATTGCTTCTTTAGCCTCTCCATTTACAACCTGAACGTTTTGACTCATTGTTATTTTTGTTTATATGGTACACCTAAATCTGCATTTATATTATAAATAGCAGCCTATTTATCCACTTTCTGATTTATCAAATCTGTTTTCTTCGCTTGTTTTGTATACAACAAATCAAGAGGAACTCTATAATAAACAGTTTCATCTCCATTTGCAGGATAATTACTAGGCAAACTTGTAATCCCATTAAATTGAACTGTTGTTACTCCTAATTTTTCCATTATCTGATCTTCTTTTAATCTTCCTCCAATCGTCGCTTTAATATTTAATTTCCCATTAGATAATCTATAAACAGGTATAGAAAGTGGATTATCACCTAATTGAGAAATTAATTCTTCATATTGGTTTTTACTTAAAATAGCCGTTGATTTTAAATAATCACGTTTTGCGGCTTCTTTATTTATATTTGATCTACCTTCAATTATAGATGAGGCGGTTTCGTTATCTGTTACATCATGTCTGATTCCATCAATATCTTCTACATATATCTTATTCCCATTTAGTGCTTTTATTTTATCTAAATTTATCGATTTCCCAAGAACTAAAGCATTTGCTCCAGAAGGAGAAAAATAAGTATGTGTAGCATAAGCAAGTACATTTTCTTTATCAGATGGATGAATCTGATTAAAATATGAAGATGTAGACATTGTCAATAACTGATTCATAGTAACCAAATTCCCATCTTTGGTTTCTATTAAGGCATCAGGATTATCAATATTTAAACCTATTTCTTTTAATATAGTAGATAAAATTTCATATTCTTTTGTAGATGTTATGAGCTTAACACCAAAGCGTTTCCAGTCTTCTAAAGCATCATATTTTTCAATAATGTTTTCAAGTTCTTTACTATCGCCGGTTAAATTCCCAAATATATTATATGCAAAAAATTTATCGGGTTCTAAAACCTTGAAATAGGAAACATCAAAAGCTTGTTTAACTTTTTCTAAAGCTTCCGGATTAACATTCCCTTGTAACCTTTCTAAATCAGATTTTGTATTTTCTAAAATAGGCTTTAATAATTCTTTCTGTTCAGCAGTTAAATTAGGATTAGAAAACAAACCATAATCTAATATTGCTCTTGATTCTGATTTTAATTGTTTTAACGGAGCATTGTCACTATTAAATATATTATTATAATGATCTTTCATTATAGACGTTCTACTTGCAATAACGGCATAGTCATTAACTTCTGGAATCCCGTCAATTTCACCGAGTACTGCTTTTGTAAAAGAGGAGTTTTTAACGCTCTTTGCTTTTTCTATGGCATTTAAAACACTTTGATTTATAGAAGATGAAGAATTATCGTATTTACTAAATATACCGCCATCAGTAGGCGCGTCTTTTGTATTGGGTTTCAAATTTAAATAATCAGACATATATTTAAAACGTCTTTCTTCTTTGGCTTCATTCATTTGCTTTTTCTTTTCTTCTTCACTAATGTTTTTCTCTTTAATCTTAGCATTTACCTTTTTCTCTTCTTCAATATCACTCAAATTAAATCTATAATTAAAAGTTCTCCCCATATCTGTGTCTGAGTTAAATATATCAGCAATATCATATAAACTTGATATGACAGACTTAATATTTGATGAGCCGGAAGTTGTTGCCTCAGAAATTATATTGCTATATTTCGGATCGTTTAAATCAGCGCCTGAATTGATAAGATCCTGTAGTTTTAAAATAGCGTTTGGATTTTCTGACCACTTAACATCAGATATTCTCATTCTTTCGTGAACTTTTTTATCTAATTCATCTATTTTCGGATGTCTATATCCACGAAAAAAATCATCAACAGAAGAATCATTTTTGATTTTCGATATTACATCGTTATTTGTTAAATATCCATCTTCTGTTTTAATAAGTTCACCGAAAGGTCCCGCGGTAATCGAATAGGTATTTGAAGTTGACAACTCTTTAATGGTCTCTATTCCAATTTTTCCTGCCTCTTCAATATAATTATAGTTTGCATCATGGACACGCTTAGCTTTAATTAACTCTTTTAATTTTGGGGCAAACTTCTTTTGTGCTAATGCATATGTTTTTTCATTAAATCCACCACCATCTTCCATATACTTGAACATATCTAACCTGACATTTTCAAGTTGATCGTCTATGGCGTTACCCTCCTCTAAATAAGCATTTGTTTCTCCAGGTAATCCTTTAGGTATTTTTTTTTCTCCAGACCTAGAAGATGTTTGTGAAGACCCCCCCCCAGTTCTGCCAATATTAGAAGCTAAACTTGTTGGTTGAGAAAGTAAAGCTGAATTCGATGTTACCGGGCCTTCAAAATATGGCATTCCTCCTATTTTCCCCATATCTTATCTATATATAGTTTTTTTTCTTCTAATTTATAATCTTTCAAATATCTTTTTACTGCATCCTTTTCTTTAGCCGCCTTCTCTCGATAAGCAACCATATTTGTGGCGTTATCAAACATGCTTTGCATTAAAGATGTTTGTAAAGCACCTTTAACTGCACCAAGCTTTAAATTCGCTTCCCTATTATATTGGTCAACACCAAGTTTAGTAGCAACGTTCTTAGCTGTAATATCGGTATTCATCCCCTCTGCTCTTGCCCTCTCCTGTATATTAAATTTATTTGTAGTGGCTCCTAATTTAAGTTTTGCATCTGTAGCTCCACGCAATAAAGGACTAAGATTCGCAACGTTACCTCCTCCCTCTCTTGTAGCTCCTAACATTCTTACTAAATCTTGATTAATTTGACTATAATCAGCATTCATAAAATTAGCACTGAGTAAAGGAATAGATTCCGCCTTCAAAGGAGACGGAGCTGATGTTCTTGAATTACGAATATAAGTCCCAAGATTAGTCCCTAACTTCCCAATTTCAAGAGCCGTCCCAAGCTTTTGATTTTCATTGATTGATTTAAAGTAATTATCAGATTCTATTTCTGAACCCACAGAACCTTCTTTTGGTTTCAAAGAATTCAAAATGTCTTCTGTTAATCCCCCTACTCCTCTAGCCCCAAATGACTTTGTTATAGGATTAAATAAAGGGTTATCATCAAAAACGGATGGCTGTTTTTCTGTAGCGGATATATCAGTAGGCACTATTCCGTCATCTTCTATATTGTTTTCATCATTTTCATCATCAACCAAATTATCAGGATTAATAGATGTGAAAAAGTTTTTAGATGCGCGATCTGTTATAGGGCCGTACATTCCGTCTTCTTTAACACCTAGAAATTTCTGAAATTCCTTTAATAAATTATCACCTTCAATTGATTTATTAAAACTCCCCATAGAAGGATCATATGAAGCCGTTTTAAATTTAGAATATTTAATAGATGAGTCTTCAATACCTCCTTTTATATAATTTGCCGCATCAAATAACGACGTATTCAAATTTCCCATAGCTTTATTTTTTGTGTTCCATTCATCCCACCCTTTTTTTTTCTGAATATCTGCTGCAAGTTTTATATTTTCGTCAATATCATAAGGATCAATATTCTTTACTTCTGGATGCCATTTATCATTAATTTGAAATATGCCATGATCTTTTGAATCACTATTTGTACCAATAGCATCAGCTTTACCATTACTTTCTTCCCAAGCAACAGCCATAGCCATATCTCTTTGATCTTCCGGAAAATATTTATTTATTGCTGCTATTACTCTCGGATCGAGTTTTGATTTTATTTTATCTATTTTAGTTGTCATTACTTAATAATTTATAGGGTTAAATAATGTATCTGAATGTATCATATAAAAATCTTCTTCCCCTTCATATTCCACAGTTATCTTTAACCAAAAACCTTTAAGAGAACTATCTACTCCAAAGATAGAATTATTTTTTGAATTTACAGGGATAGATATTTCATATTGAAATTCATTGTATTTAGGTGTCTGCCAAAATTTAGATTCGTCTATAAAAGGATCTATTTCAGAACTTTGGATTTCCGTTTTAAATTTTATATTTTTTAGTGGGATTTCCGGACAACTAATTTTTACGGCCTCAAAAAACTTTTTAACTAAAGGCGGAGCGTCGTCTCCAGCATTATTAACTATCCAACTTAAGACCATAGAATAACTTTGCCCAAAAAAATTAAGTCTTGCCGAATCTCTATAATGAATATAAGCATTATGCGATATGCTAATAAGGTTTGTTTTGTATTGAGTATACATATCAGCAGGCAAAGAATAAAGCCCTATAAACGATCCTAAAGCCTCATTAAATACCAATGTAATATACCTATATCCATTTAGTAAATAACTTCCTTCATAATCGTTATTAAGATCATCACTCCATTTAAAAGTAAAAAGAACCTCAAAATTATATTTGTCATAGCCAAGCTTAATAGAATAATCAATATTATTATCATTAAAAAAAGATAATAAATCAAAAATATATTTAGTAATCAATTTTTCTTTCCCTAAATCCTCAACAATATTCATCGGTTTACCCTCTGGTGTAGATGTAGGAGAAAGTACCCATATAATTTTATTGTCAATATCAATGCCATAAATATTTCTTCCTGTATGAATTACATGGTCTTTATGTAATGCTCCATAAGTACTTAAACGATAAGGAATATCATATAGATAAGATGCTGTGCTTCCTGTTACAATATCAAATGATCCCTCCCCGCTCGATTGTCTTACATTAGTATATATTTTTGATATTGCTCTTGGTTGAATAGATATCAAAATGTTTTGCAAATTATAAATCCCAATAATATCACCAGCATTTTCGGATATATCTGCCACATCATTAGCATAGAACGTTTTAAAACCGTCATAATAAGCCCCTTTTGTACGTATAGACGAGTTTCTTATC
The DNA here is from genome assembly GCA_016936295.1 of Spirochaetales bacterium. Classification (GTDB taxonomy): domain Bacteria; phylum Spirochaetota; class Spirochaetia; order DSM-2461; family DSM-2461; genus Thiospirochaeta. The sequence continues at coordinate 43,538 of JAFGYD010000056.1, forward strand.
CTAGTAGGATGTTTACTGCTTGATAAAGGAGATATATCGTCATAACCTATATACGTTTTAGGAGATAATGATTTATTATATCCAGGATTAATAGAATTAGATTCGTGCATGTCTTCTTCATTAGAGCTAAGAATATTCCACCCTTCAATACTATTTTTTAAAGATACTCTTGGCCAAAAAGAATATTTCCCATGACTGCCACTAGGATCAGTAGAATCAACTTCCCCTCTCATATAAAAATTGACTCCGGAAAAACAATTAAATGATATTAAAGCCCCATGATTATAAACATACCTTTCCGTTCCAATATTTAATTCGTTTAATCCTATAGCTCCAAACCATTTCTCACCTCTCAAATAAATTTTTCCTAAATAAGAATCGCCATTAAATATATTGATTGTAGACAAGGTGTCTTTTTTTATAAACTGAGAAACCTTAGAATATGTAGTATTTCTTATTTGAAAATTACTTGATGCGGACTGAATATAACTTGTTAAATTTTCATAACGAGTTATAACAATCGGCTTATCTATCAAATTAGAAATATCAACATCAGAGCTTAGCCCTATGTAACTGCCGAATAAAGAACTTCGTGGATATAGCCCCCACCCCAAATCATCAGTACAATATCTTTTTCTTGTAAATACACTGTCGCTATCTATAAATGGGTCTGCTATAAAGGCTGAGAATAAACCAGAAACCCTTTTAGTTCCCTTTTTAACAAATGTACCATTTATAATTCCTGAAAATTCAGTAAGCGCTTTTATACTTTCATTATTATATTCATAATGAGAATAAAGTAAAGCATCTGATGTTTCAAAAGTATACCAAGCATAATTATGTATTCCCGAATCCTCAACAGGAACTTTTGTTAAAGAACTATTGTTTCCTGATAAGGAGATATAAACAGGTTCCATATCCATATTATAGAACTCATTCGACAATGCAATATCGGGCGAAAAAAACGCTACCCTCTTAGTGAGTTGTGTAGCTTTTCTTTGCCTCAAATCACCAGGGTCAAGACTATCATAAGAAAATCCAAGTCTAGTTTCGTCTCTTTGAACAGGAGTTTTATATAAAGGATAATATCCCTCAAAAAAATCAGGCACAGCATAAGCCCCATCAGATGTTCTTGAATAGAAATATTCATTTACATTATCTCCATATTCATCACCAAGACCATTAAGTATAGGATCTGTGTTCCCTCTTAAATCCTCAAAAGAACAATTATCTATCATTGCTTTGGCAATCCCATTTGCTAAAATATTTTTAATCCTTTCACCCCTAACAATAATGTATCCAATAATATCATCTCTACTGTTTAAAGCAGATTTTAAAGCAGATAAATTAAATTTTAAACCAAAGTTTTTAAGTTCCGCTCCCGCCAAATTCAATGGCATTCTAATAAGGCCATCATTTAATAATTGATTATCTATATAATCATATCCTGATATAGGAAATGTTTCAGATTCCCTTCCGTCAGAAAATCTGAATATTACACCAAAAGGATATATTTCACCAGGGAAATAGGTTGGGTTTTTAGAAACTGTACCGTCTAATTCTATAACATTATCCGTCGTAACTAAAGATGACAAGGCCAATAAGCCCGTTTTATCATAACCTTCACTTTCCCAATTACCACCTATATAACGATTATCTACAACTGTTTGACATTTATTTATATTATCAACAAAGCTTATTGCTGTTATTTCATCTAAACTTAGAGTTTCTCTATCTTCATATCCGTCAATTATAACTTTGGTTTGTGATGTTGGAATATATTCGGAAACAAGATATGTTTTATAAGTTATCTCCTCGTCATTATTACCAGATGCTACCAATACCGCAATTTGATAATACATAAACGATTCGTCTAAATTTGATACGTTAATCTCTATTTTTGTGTTTACATATTTGGTTTCGGAGCCCTCTAATAAAAACTGTCCCGCATTATTTGTGGAATTTATAGTGCTATGCACATCAAAAGGACTAGATTCGGTTAGAAATGAAGTCTTATTATAATCTTTTGTTGAATAACGTAAAAATATTATATATTTCCCTGGTTCTAATTTCCCTCCCTGATATAATATGATATTATCAATAGTCATTGGGATAGAAGCATCTGATAACAAATATGCAGAATAAGGAAGCGTTGAAGAGTCTATAAGATTTTCACCCTCTCCACTCTTACTCATATTAGAATTAATTTTAATAGTAGGACTCCCACTGCCATTTAAATAAATATCAATAGTACCATCATAACTTTCCGCAAATTCTATATCAATTGTTGATCCATCAAAATTAAATGCAGATGTTATAAAATCACTAGCAATCCCGCCAACATTTAAACATTTTAACGCCCTATATGAATAATTATATACCCCTTCATTATCAATATAAGGATAGGTTCCTAATTGAATCGTCTTGTCTTCTTTATATAAAACAATATATAGGATGTTCTGATATTCTTTAGCCCCAACTATATCATAACCATCAGGAATAGAGAATAGTTCTTCATTCCCGTTAACGGGCTTAGCTACAAATACATTTGCTTGTTTTGTTATTCTTATATTCACAGTAGGAAACACCCAATGTTGATTAGATATATCTACAGCTGGTAAATCGGTTATAATTCCTTTTACAAATCTATTTCCTCCATTAGCCATTATACATCAAGATTTGGCATGTAATTAAACTTATTAAGCTGATATCCGCTTTCTTCTATTTTATTCGCTGTGGTTCGTCTGTCTAAAGCCTCCTTCTGTTCATAATTGCTCTGTAATACAGAACCAAGGATGGGTACAGTAGAAGCTAAAGCCCTAAATCCTGACCCCTCTCCGCCTTCTCCTAAAGCCCTCCCTATTCCACTTACAGGATTCAAATTTTTGGTAAAACTTGATACCTGTCTTTGTAATCCAGATGCATGATTATAACCATAATCATCGTATTTATCTCCAGTACCTACGACAGACTCTAAAACATTCAATCCTGAATTAGCTATATTGTAAATCGATCCTGCAGCAGGATTAAGCATGCTTATTGCATTGCCAACCTGCCCCTCTAAAGCATTTGTTTTACTTGCCCCATATTTCAGATTGTTTTCTGATAAAGATGAATTTATTAATCCACTACCAATATCACCTATCATACCACCAATTAAAGATGCATTTTCAAATTTTTTTGTGTCATTAACTTTTCGGCTTCCAGCCATGGCTCCAAAATTCATTCCCATTAGAACCCTCCTTTCTGATATAAAGGAACACGACCAATAACAGGTATCTTATTCCCTAATATATTTTCCATAGTTTCAAAATTTCCTCTAGTCATTCTTCGCATATCCATTGTGGCTACGTTTAATGAATTTTCATATTCCTCAATAATAACACCCCATCTCTGCCCATCAATCTTACCGTTTAGATACTCTTCAAAAAAACTGTTTTTAACACACGCCATTTCACAAGCAAGTTCATGTCCACGAAGAATTAATACATCACCACTATTCTCATCTATTGGAGTCCCTTTATAATCAATATAAATAAACTCATCCGAAACTTCTTTGTGTAAATGGATCTTATTCCCTATATGAATATACTTGGCTCTAATACCACTTTCAAAATAAACATCAAAAATAGAATGTATATTACATGGTAGAGTAATGTATTTGCTGTTTTTTATAGTTAATGGTATTTTAAGAAACTTGACAAAATAGTCGTTATCTCTCAAAATGTCATTTTCAACCTCAGCACACCAATCATGAACATCATCAGGATTAAAGTCTTTAGTTTTAAATTTCTTTGCTAGCCTATTTACAATTTCATGATGGCTAGTATAATAAAATCCATTGCTCATTACCCCTTGTATTTTTTACCTTTTCTTAAATTAGACTTAAATATATTTTGGTATTTATCTGAAAACGTCATATACATAAGATTTGATGCCTTTCCTCCTGTAAGAAGTTTACTTAATTTTACATAAGGAATATAGTCTATACCATGCTGAGATGCTTTAAATACATAGCGAGAACTTGTGCTTAATCTTTGTCCAATATACAAATAAAAAGCCCTAGTACCAATCCTAACCTTTTCGCCGTTTAAAATATCTTTCATTATCAGTTTAAAAAAAAGTTTTGTGATCTTGACTACTAACGCTTTCTTCTTTAATACTCTGTAATCAGAACCAATCGTTCTGTTTCTTCCTCTATGTAAATAATATCTATAATTTTCTGCCGCCCCTTTCCACTCGTTATTCCCTTGAAATAACTCTATCTTTTCATTATTTATTATATCATCTAATTCATATACTGTTACTCTTTCTTTAAAGCCTAGTTTATATACCCTATCTGTTTTATACATCTCCTTTTAACTTCAATAATCTTTGTTTATAAGACTCTCCTGTATGGTTCGGCTTGCCAAAAGTTTCCTCTGTTTCTGCTATAGGCAAACTTTTAACATAAGTATCAAAACGCTCTACAATATTATCTCTCCTTGTAACTTCAATATATGTATTCATATTTTGCTCTAATTCAGTTTTAAGTACATTTGTAAGGGTACAAATAGATTCTGGGATAGGATATTCTACATTATCTATTAAGACAACATGATACTGTTCTCTTTTATATAATTTATTAAATTCAGAAGACATGCCCTCATAAGATCGAACATATTCATATTGATGATTACGAAGAAAATACATTCCATCAATTTTTGCTGTAACTGTAACTTCTACAACATCTTCGGTGTTTGTGTTATCTTTACGCATCTTGCTGTTGTTTTGGTACCTGCTGTATTACATCTTGAGCATCGTTAAGTACATCAAGAGGTATGCTAAACATTGTAAATAAATCTTTTTTAACAAGCAATTCTAGCTGCTGTTCTAATGCCTTTGGCAATGGATATGGATCGTTGTCTTTAAAACCACAAACATCGCTAGGATTGGAAAAAATACCTATTAATGTAAATTTTATAGTAGCGTCATTATCTTTAAAATAAAATTTATTCCCAACTCTTGCGTATAAATTAGAGTGCCTACCCCAACGGTTCTCCGATCTAGCCATAGCCGTTAAACTAGTCTTTGTAAAGGCTTTTGATAAATCATAAGCCCCAAAATATTTTATAGCCCCTTGAATATCTAATAATTCAGGAATATCCGCAACCCATATTTCAGAAGATGCATCTAAAGTAATATCCCCAACTTTACAGCTTACGCCTAAGCATTCAGGAGTAATACAATTGACAATCTGATAAAGAGAGTCCATCCCTTGTTTTTGATTGGCATATGACGTTAGTATAGTCGCTCTATAGCCATCTATCTTATCATTAATAAACTCTTGTGCTATAGCAAAAGCATTATCGTCAGTCATTGAAAACCGAGTAACCTCTTGCATAATACTATCTATAAATTGAACTTTACTTTTTGCCATGATGTTTTTTTTAAAAGGCGGCAGCCAATTCTGCCGCCTTATTAATTAATCAGCTATTAATTAACTATGCTACCCAAGCAGCAAGTAACTCATCAAAGTTCCTATCAGGATTAGCAGGAGCATCAGCAATCAAATCTGTTGATAAGAATACATCATCATCAATTGCAGATGTTAATACATAAAGAACTATTTGCTTACGTTTAGTTCCTAATTGACCGGCTCCTATAAAGCCATATCCGTCCGCTTCAAAAGTAAAAGTATAACGAGTATAAGTCGCACCATCAATTACATTATCAACTCCAGAAATAGCTTTGAGAACACCATGATTACCTAAGTTTGCAAATTGCTGTTTAACTTCATCATTCGTTAAGAATGGGAAGATGGATGCCTGTACTGAAACAGACTGTTTAACAGGATTATAAAACTTAGCTGTAAACGAAGTGTTTACACTTTTTGCAGTAATGGCTAATAATACTGTGGTTGTTACAACTAAAGTTCCTGCCGTATTAACTACAACGGGCACTCCACCTGTAGAAACCACTAAAATTTCAGTGGCGCTAACAGCATAAGCAGTGTAACCATCTAAAGCCGTAATATTAGCTGCAAATAAAGCAATAGAAGCAGCAGCAGCAGCAGCTACACCGCCAACTGTAACAGCACTAGTAGCATTCCATGTTGTCAAAAGAACGGCGTGTCCAATATCAACGATTGCTTTATCATCACTATAGCACTGGTCTACAATGTCTTTAGCAACAGCTGCCTGAGAAGCTGCCGTTAATAGTCCACCAGAAACAGCAACGGCTCTTTCTCCACCATAAAATTTCGCAGCAACATAAGGTACACTTTCAATACCAGGATTCTTACGAACAGGATCGATTGTAATACCATAATTATACCTTGAAATATCAGCAGGCTCAATATCATTTAATTGAAAATAAGATATTTTTACCTGACCGGCAACTGCAGATGATTTTATAAAGCCACCATTTGTAGTCTTAGGAATTGTGAACCCTAATTTCTTAAACATTAATTGTTTATTACTTGTAAGGCTATCAGTATAAACACCAAAATCTGCTGCTGTAACTGAATTTACTAATAAAATAGGAGTTATTTCTACTAAATTTCCCATGATTGTTGTTTTTTAAATTTATAAATTACATTATCTTTTTTGTGCTTGCTCATTTAAAAAGCTCTGATATCTAGGGTCTCTATTCTTTTCTAAGAACATCTGAACAGCTCGTTCTACTATTTCCTGTTGCTGCAAAGGACCAAACTCACTATTGGTACTAATTCCTTCGAAAACATATTCTATTTTTCGCGGTAGTTTATAATAGTCCAAATACATCTTTTTACCAACGCTCTCGCTGGTATCTGAATATTTACCCGTAAATAGGCGAATTTTATTATTAGCATAACGATAATAAAGACGGCTGTCTTTAGGCTGTCTATAATAGCTATTCTTAATAACAGTTTTTTCATCAGACTTCATTAATATAGCAGATAATTTATATTTGATCCCATCAGAATAACAATTACTATTTATAATTTCAACATCAAATAGCGCATTAATTCCATGCATGTAATCTTCTGGGATATCAAATATAAAATCATCAGCAACATCTATTCCCTCTGAAATATCACCATCTACAAGCAAAACCTGTAAATCATCAATAAAAACCTGATTGAATTCATTCATCGGCAATTTCGACTTTACCCAATCAATATTAGATGTGTTTATCAGGAAATTGAATGTTGCCGGATTAATCGTATGGGTTTGCTCCTTATTAATAAGTTGCAAAAAATACCTATACATTCCTTCAACAGTTGTTATCATAATTTACAGTTTTTACAATATGCTAATGTAACTTACTTAACTTCTTTATTTTTCGCTTTTTTATCTTCTAAAGCTTGAGCAAAACGATCATCTTTATTTTTAAGAGATTCCGCCCAAGAATTAGCAGCAAGTTGATTTTCCTTCTTCTCAATATAGGATAATACTTCCGTTATCGAATTACCTAAAAACTTATCGTTTTTATCATGGAATGCTGCATTACGATAAAAAATAATACCATGATGAACCAACTTCAAAATAAACAACTCTCGTTGTCCTTTTTCCGTAAAATGACTCTTTACTAAATCTGAATGTTTTTCACAAGCATCAAATACAAAATCTTCTATAATATCAGAACTTACGTTATTGAAATCATAATTGTCATTCGTATTAAAATTCAAAGTGAGTATAAGCTCATAATAGCTTGTAGCATCCAGATTTTTCATTACCATATCTGTCATCTTGAATATTTCACGTTTTGTCTTAACTCTCTTCGAAGCTTCTCTTTGAGGATCATTTAGATAAAACAAATGTTTTGTGCTATCTACAGCATCCTTGTTTTTGGCTATTATTTGCCCGAGCCCCTCTATAATGAATTCGTAATAAGCTAAATGGTCTTTTCTAATATAATTCCCTTTATCATCAGTGCTCAAATCTAAAGTTCTTTTCTTGTAAATTGGCATTACGCCTCTTTTTTCCGGATCAATTAAAATCGGAAAAGGAAAAGCTTTTATCTGAGCGTCCGTTAAAGGTTCTTTCATCTCAATTTGAGACTTTGTTAAACCATGTGGTCTATCACTATTTCTTTCTTGACCGGTAATATAATTATTATTTACACTATCAAAATATGGCATCGCATGAAAAACATGTTTCCCATTCTTTGCATATCTACCAGATACGGCCTCTATCGTTACTATTCTTTTCATCTTAGACTATTTTTATTAATTACTATCCTCTTGATGTTTTTACAGGGCGATAAATACGAGCTACGCCCTCTTGATTACGATTCACAATACCTGATTGGAAAAGAATGTGATGATGAGACCCATCGACCTCATTCTGCATATTATCGCCACCTTTATTTATACCGTGAACGGCTCCCATTTTATAACGATCACGAAGCGTAATTAATTCGACTCCATTATTACCCGATTCAGTATCTCCTAAAGCAACAAATAGACCTTCCCATCCAGAACGAATAGTTCCGTCTTCTAAGATTTGCTTAGGTCTATCAGGATGATTATACCAATTATATAGTTTAGGTATAATACGAACACCTCCCATTTCATAGAAAGAATATGTTCCTTTATATCCATAACCATCCGCATCTTCACCCCATACTTTCTCAACTTTCATTTCGATGGCATTATCATTCATCATTCTCTGGAATGCATTATATGTTTCTTGTCCAAACATAGCAGCAACTTCCATCTGTCCATTTTTACCAGTTTTAATACGTAAGTCAGACATAATGCCCTCTAAAAATGAACGGCTCCATTGATGGAAAGGATATTCAAAAGCTCCTTCTCCTTGATTTAAAACTCCATCGCCAATCATAATCTCACGACCTCTAGAGTCTTTTAATTGAACTTCTCCTTGATCACCAACGGTTCCTTTACCAAAAATATTAGCATACTCATTAGCAGACGCAAAACGACGCATCATTTTATCTTGTGCTTGAGTTAAGAAAGTGTATTTTCCGTTATGTTCAATCCAGCGGGCACCTTCTGTCATTGCTTCCGCAGTACCAGAATAAGAATATTTCATACGTTGAAGAGTCATATAAGCATGTCCCCAACCATCAAAAGTATATTTCTCATATGCAGTTTCAGAAAAATCGTGCTCAAAAGCAGTCATAACAAAACCAATTTCCATTCCGGCTTCAAGTAAACTTGTATCAATATAGGCGTCACGAGAAGAAGATACAACTTTTACTTTTATAGCATAAGCACCAGTAGAAGTCATTTCAGGTAAACGCTCATCAAAAATATAGCCCAAAGTTTCATTGTCTGCAAATTCAAAGACATCTTTAGGAGATAACCAATCCGTATCTACATACAATGTAACAATAGAGAAATTTTTTCCTGGTTGAGTTGGATAAGGGTCGCAAACAAATGGCGCTCCACCGGGTCCATTAACTAAACGTACAACAATACGATCAGAACTTTCAATTGCATATTGAACATGATTTTGACTTACAACCTTATAATTACTACTAGAAAAACCTTTAGATAATCCTTTAGAAAACATATTACGATCAGCTAACATTGAGCTAAAAGGTGTGATTTCGTTTCTCCATAACTTTGTTACGCCAGGAAGAATATCCGGCTCTGAAACGATGTGATTTACAAGCATATGAGAAGTTATACTCTCATTTGCAACTTTGGGATTAAACCCAGGTACATATCTCATGATATTTATTTTTTAAAATTTAACCATTTAAGAAATCCTCAGGTGTAGGAATTTTAGAAGCCGTTCCTCCAAAACTTTTATTGGCATCTGCAGGTTTAAGCCCTGTTCTATCCAGAATATTTTTTGCAGCATCAGATTTAACACTACTAAATATTTGTTTTACCAACTCCCCATTATTCCGTAAGAACATGTAGGCACTGAATAGATTGTTATTGTCCATAAATATATCGAACAAAGGTTTATGACCGTTTTCATCATATTTATTTAAAAGCCTAAATTCCTCAGCGGCATCTTTTATTTCGGATTCACCGAATTCAATACCATTGATTTTTGGGTTTTTAATAAAATGATCAATAGTTTGTTCAAGAACAGGGGCTTCAACTATTTCCTTTTCTTTGATTTCGTCTTTTAATTTCTGTATTCGTCTTGCCTCTGCAGTTTGAAGATATTCTTCACGTTGTTGCTTAATGGCTTTGTCTTTGTTCTCTCTCTCTTTACGCAAGGAAATCTTATTTTGAGTAGATAAATATTCAGTTATATCTTCATCAGTGAATCCATTCGGACGATCTTCGGATTTACCGCTTTCCTCTTTGATTACTTTAAACATATAATCATAATCACTCAAACTACTCATTTCGGTTTGCGTCGAATATTGTTTCATAAATGAATCCATGCTAAAATCTTCTGCTCTTTTGGCTGCAATAAGATTCCTAACATCCTCATCTTCTAATTCAGGAATTCTTGTATTTTCCTGTATTATTTTAGTAATTAAATCAAATTCTTGCTCTGGTGTTAGCGCAGTATTCTCATCAATCTTTCCTTTTTTTATTGGATCTGGTAATTCATAAGGATTTGTTTCCGTACTTAACCTAGAAGACAAAACATTCCAAATAGGATTAGGGATATAACCATCTACAACAACGTTGCCATTATTTTCTGCTCCATTGTCGTTTTGATCCCCGCTTTTCTGTGTCGAAGTATCTTGAACACCATGGTCCTCTTTTGCCTCAACTAAATCAGGAACTGATGATAACATATCATCTTCTTTTACTTTTACTTCATTACTTTCCATGACTTTAATTTTTATTTAAAACTATCTATCTTTTATTTTTTCTTTTGTCTGTTTGTTTGTTGAACCCTTATTTGCCCCAACATTTTTTATTCTAGCAGCACTTCCTTGAGCCTCTATATTTTTCAAATTTACTAAAAAATCCATTTGAATTCTCAAAGCCTCTAATTGCTCATCAATTAAAGATGCTCTATTTTGTTCTTTAAGATAAGCAGCCTCTGTTTCTCTTTCACTACCTATTTTAGTAAATTCTTTTTTGGCATTTAATTCAAGCTCTTTTTGTTTAAGCCCTGATTCAATAGTCAATTTCTCTCTATTAAACTGTAATTCAGCCATTTTGGCTTTGATATCTTCTTGTTTTAAATATATTTCGATTTCTTTTGCGGCCTGTTTAATCCTTTCCTCTTTATCCATTTCTGCCATCGCATTATTCTGTGCGATATCTTCTGCTTGTTTAGAAAATTGCTCTAATTTTTTTTCCATTTGTTTTAAACTATCGGTATTGAAAATATCAATAAGCGCCCTAAACGGGAGTCCGGCTTTTGAATATTCGTTCATTGCAACCTGCTCAAGCTTGTTTTTGATCTTTAATGTTCTGGAATTATTTTCCAAATATATTTTTATCTGTGAATTAACGGAATCCATTTCAGGTATCTGATAAATTTTATTTCCTCCTTCATTAATAATTTCAAAATCAATTATATCTCCAGGCTTTGTTAAATAATTTAACTGAATATTTACAGCAAGCTCAAGCGCTCTGGCATTTAGCTGATCATGCTCTATATGTAAAATTTCAGTAACAAGACTAGACTGCTGTACTGCCTGCTCATTACTTCCCACTTGATCTGTAGATATCACCTGCCCTATTCTTTGTCTTGGAACACCCATAATAAGTCCCAAAGTCTCATCAATATTATTTAAGATATTTTCTAATTGATTAATAGACGATGGTAAACTGTCATCATATCCTTTCCATTGATTATAATTTGAGCCTAAATTTTTGCCGGATTTTGTTTTAGTCTGAATATAAAGAGACCCTAACTTACGGAAATATCTTTGCATTTCTAAAGACATATCCGTTGGCTTTTGACTAACATCAACAATTTGTCCTTTTACTCCAGATACAGCTATATATAATTCTCTATGATAATTTATCACATTATATAATTCTGCAAGATCTTTTGTTGCCTGAATTAAAGAATATGATTGATTTGATTCGCTTGAATTTGTGCTCCCCACAACAGGCAAATATACTCTAGATAAATTATTTGTATCTCTTGGTTGTATTTCATCTTTAACAAAACCAATATTTACAATCCCTCCAATTTGCACCCCATAATATCTTTCTTCAATATATCGAGTTTCTAAAACTTCATTTTTATCTTTTCTTATGGGATTTCTTTTTAATTCTTCTTCACTATCTATAAAATGAATAAATGGTTTTGATGGATAATATTTATTTGGCGTTACTTTGGCAAAAATTCTTTTCTCTTCCTTATACCATAGTCGAATAACTTCAATAGCATCATATTCATCAGTACCAGAATAAGAAATATCATCCTGTATTAATAATGCTCCGTCTCCTTCTGTTGAAGCAAATACAGGATTTACGGCTGTAGATAATCCAGTTCTGTTTTCAAGCATTTTTTTTTCTTCTTCTGTTAATTCATGTCCATAAATACGTAATATATCTTCATAAGCCCAATTCTCTTTTATCCCAACCCATGGGCCTTCATGAACCCATTTAACATTAGTAAGTCTAGGATATATAACAGCAAGATCGCTCAAAGCTGAAACTGTGACTGTTTTTTTTCCAGAATCATGGTTAACATAGTAAAATGATTTGCCAGTTACGATTTTAGAGGTAAATGCTTCTGTAGATTCTTCCTCAAATTTATTTGCAGATATTATTTTATATGACAAGATTTCGGCCGTCTCCTCAATAAAATCTTTATAATCATAAGTATAATATCTATTTAATTTTTCAATTTCTTTAGAGCTTATTATTGTTTTGGTTTTTAGTATGTCGTCAATTTTTGATATTTCAGCATTTATTTTCGGCACTTCCATTTTGAGTCTTTGTAACTCTATTGCCTCTGCTTCGTTTTTAGGCTCTTGAGATAACTGCTGCATAAATTGGTCTTTTTGCATTTGCAATTGTTCTCTTGAAGCTACAATATTATATTCGTAGTTTTTATATGCTTCAAACATAAAATCAACGGCTCCCATAAGCATAGAATAAAACTTACGTTTTTTACCGTCATCATCATTTATTTTTATGCTATAAACAAACGGCCTTACAGATTGTTGCGAAATAAGGACATTTAAATTCTTTCTTTGTATTGGTATCCACCTGAATTTTGCAGGATAAGTAAGACTTTCTTCTTTATTTTTAACTTGCGTAAAATAAGTATAGTCTTTTAGATTATATTTATTATGAAACAATCTCCAGCTTTCTACATCTTTTGGAGCGTAACCCTCTGATCTAACCCTTTCAAGTATTCTTCTTGCCTTATCAGATATTTTATCGTTCTTTTTCATTATCATATAGTTTGAATAATAGAACCGTTGCGTCCCATTTTATAGTGAATTCCATAACTTTCTTCTTCATCATTTTCAGATTCAACAACAAGAATATCTTGATCATCATAAGCAACAACCTGACATAAAGACGAACTTATTGTTATATCACAATTATACTTCTTTCCTGATGGATCATATCTAAACTTAGCTAAAGCATCTATTTGACGAATATCATCCATCTTCTCTATGTTCTCAGGAATTAACCAATCTCTCATCTTTGTAAGCCATACAGACTTGGTACTAGGATCTATTCCCCAACGATTTGCTGACTTACTATTTTCTACATAAGTACTTAAAAAGAACTCTGGCTTCTCTTTCAATAAATGTTCAAACCCATTCTCAACAAAATAATGAATTATTAATATCTTAGAAAATTCAATCAAATTTACAACATTATAATATATTGATAGCATTAATGACCACTCGTAAAATCTTGACGACCCACCCTCTCCTTCTCTTGGCCTTTCCGTTATTCTTGCAACATATTTATTATAAGTATCATTAATATTATTAAAGCCTTTGTAAACCTGAATACTCCCTTCTGACGTGCTTGTATGGGCTTCATCTTGATCATAACTATCTGTTCCTGCTTTATAAAGATTTAATAATACATTTCCATTACTATCCAATACAGGCGGCTCAAAGATATTACACCATGTTTCTTCTTCACTTTCAATAAACTCAACTCCAAAGTGTTTATTATTTGGATTGATCCATTTTAAATATCCTTTTAAATGATAATGCTTAGAAGGATTCCCCAGCAGATAAGACTTTCTCTCGTTTAAACGCTGAATAATTTCTTCTCCAAAATATCCAGCAACAGAAGTCATAAAACTTTCAGATGGTGTTAATGGCTTTTGAGTAATAAATCTATACCGTTCATTTATTTTTTTATTTGCTCTTTGATCCACTATACTGCTTATAGATTCTTCAATTAATGAATTTCCATCTTTATCAATAACTTCAAAATATATAGCGGGGACAAAACACCCGACTTTTGCTTCCGTAATATCTTTTTCATAAACATTATTGAATTCTAACAGCCCATAAGATTTGGGATTATAAAATAAAGACTGCATAGTATCAACGCCTTTTTTCATATCTCCACCTGTAGCAATAAAATAAGCATAACCTGTTTTTCTGTTTTCCGCCATTAAAGAAGGAGAAACAAATTCATAAGTTTCTGTAAGAACATCTTTTTCCCAAATACCTCCCTCTTCAAAATAAATTAATGAAGGAGATAGTGAAGATGCAGCTTCTGCATTATTCTTTGCTGTACGCCCATAAATTTCACTCCCTCTATATTTAGCTGATATATATTCTGTTTTACGATATACTCCAGGCTGAACGTGAAATTGTGTATTAGATAAATATTTTAACCCCCTGGCTACAAAATTCATTAAATTGAACGTATATTTCTCCTCTCCAGAAATCACGACGCTTTGAGAATCTTTAAAAAAAGTAAATTCATAACCAATATCACAACCTGCCATTTCTGAAAACCCTTTTTGCCTTGACTTTTGCCACGCATTATTTTTCTCAAATAATATAGAAAGTTCTCTTACTAGAAAAAACTTTTCAAGCCCCATATCTATAAATCTAGGATTGCCAAGTTGTTTTCTCCCATATTTATTATTTCTTCTTATCGCCCAAAAATTAAGAAAAAAATACATTCTCCCCGGAATCCAAACGTCCTCCCCAAGATTTGTAGCGTTCTTTACAATATATCCTTCTTCACAACGCGCCTTCTGTTTTTCCCACCATATATCATCAATTATTATATCATTGTCACGCATAAAAACAGCCCTGTCTTTCTCTGAATTATAAGGGACTTCTTCATACCTAAAATGGAACAGGTCACCCTCTGCGGGCAAATCATTTTCATAAATAACGGGTGAAAATCGTTCAGTGTCTATATATCTCCTTTTTTTGTTGTGATAAACAAAAGGATATATATATTTTTTTGCGAAGTCTTTAGTAAGATATTTACTCTTCATCGTCAAGCTCTCCCATATCCATTAAACTTCTGCTTACTTCTTGTTTCTGTATTTTCTCATCTTCACGAATACTCTCTTTAAGCCTAGATTCTTGAGCTAATAATATATCAATGGCTTTAATTGCTTTTAATTTTTCATCTTTATTGTCTCTTTTAATTTTTATTTTTTGTTTTACTTTTTGCTTGACAGTTGTTGTTGAACCCGAATATTCAGGGACGTCTATTTCCATTTCAATATCTGCATAACCATCAACCCAAAATTTTATTGTCTGTAATTCAGTAATAAGCTCCTCTATTTCTTTCAATACAGAATGGGCAGCCTGTTCTTTTGTCGTATATTGCAACTTCAAATAATAATCTCTAAATGCTCTGTAAGCATCATTTTTTTCAAACTTCTCCCATTCATCTCTGTTCTGAAAATAAGTCTTACATATTTCTGCTGCTCTTTTTTTGGGAAACATACTTTCATAACGACTTCCTTTTCTATACATAAAATAGGTATACAAAAGAGCCTTGTTCATATATGACTTTCCTGCTGTTCTATCATTACCGATAAACTTCTTTACTTCGGGTATCTTTTCTGCTCCCGAATCTAAAGCAACTTTCCCCGATGGCAACCATTCTATCATTGTTTTTTTCTTTCTACTGATAATATTTTAATATCTGTACTTATACTAGGGTTCGTCTCTTTATAATCAAACCAATAATTCTTTTTCCCTATCCTTAAATTAAAGAATAATAGTTTTATTTTCTCTCGTTGATGATATAAAACTCCATACGCCTCGTTCACGCACTTATATTCTAATTGCCACTTCCCTCCATAATATAATATGTTTGCAGAGGTAAATTCATCAATATATTTCCCTACTAATAATGGGGTCTCTTTTTCGTTTAATTCAACTGGAGCTTGTAATATTCTTATCAAAGAATCTTTATTTAAAACCTCTAATTGCATCTCCTTTGCATAAGCCTGATTAAGGCCTATCATTTTATCAACCTGTTTAACTCTAATCTGCGATTCTCTTAGCTTATCTAAAAGGTTTAATATAGAACTATCATTAGTGCGTTTAAGCTCCTGTATAGTCATTTCTAAGGTCTTAGTACGAGTTATAAGCATGCCGTTTTTATCTCTTAATGTATCAGAAGACTTAATGGAAATAGAATAATTATTTTCCCACCTTTTAGCATCGTCTTTTGCCTCATTCCATTTTTTAACCATTGTCCCACTAAAGCTGGTTAAGAAAATTGAGAGTATCAATAAAAAAAGCTTACTGTTAACAATATTCCATATGCCTTTCACCCATCCCATTATACCTCCTTTGGATATACAAATCCTAATCTATTAAGCCCGTTTGCAGAAAAATAACTATTTATAGGTCTCTTTTTATCTGCAACCTGATCGCCATCTCTACTGCCTTTTGAATTCGTGTTTCCTTCTATTGTATTATAATACTTATTCCCAACCCCAACAACTATCCCCTCGTGTCCATAAATAGTCGGTTTGCCATTCTTGTATTTTTGCCAAATCACCAAGGCTCCTGGAATAGGCGTATCTGAAATAGCAAACCCAGCGTCTTTTAAATTACGATACGTTCTAACAGCATTGGCAGACATTAACTCTTTTAGTCTATTTACCATGGTTGAATCCCAATCAGAATATCCCAAAAGCCAAACAGCCTTTCCAAAATAAGCGCACCAAGCATGGGTCTGTTCCCATCCAACTGTTTCCATTAATTCCTGAAAAGACATATTAATTTCTTCAAAAAATACATTTTCCCAACCTTCGTTATTGCCTATTTCTCTCATCCCGTTAAACAATTTTGCCCACTTAACTATAGATCCCGCAATCATGATTTATTTTTTATTACATTTATTCCGAACTTTGCCATATATTTTATGTTCTCATTAATATTACTAAAGGAATATTTCGTTGTTTCCTTTTCTATTCTCTCAAAAGTTTTAAGCGCAACCTTAAGTTTTGTTTTATCATCCATTTCCACCAGGTTTAGCTAGCGCAATAATTTCCTTTATCTCTTGTATCTTACTTAGTTGAGTAGGGACAAAAACAGCTAATAAAACTAGAAAATCAAAAGCAAGTACTCCGAACAACCAATTTGAATCTAAATTAGTTTCAGGATTATTATAAGTAAGCACTAATAATATAGCCCAAACAATAATATTAAATACTATAAAAAACCATAATAATTGATAGGACATGAGCCTTTTTGAAGATGGCAATCCTTTTGCATCTTTTAAATATTCACTTATTTTCATCTTTCTTTCATTTTAGGTACATTTATCTCCTTATCAAGACTTCCTATACAAATTAAATAAAATTCATAAAACTTGTCGTTTATCTTCCCTTCTAAATCAGACTTTAATTTCCCATAATCCATATGCGTATGAGTAAACATATAATTTGTTATAACATCAGTTACATCATCAGGATTTATATCGCGCAAAACAAATGATAACGGAATGTTATCATAATAGAATTGACTTAAGTCTCCAAAATCACGCTTGTAAAAAGACCCTATTCTATTATGAAGTTTATCTCTAATTTCAATCTGAGTATTCATTTTACTTATAGTATTTTTTTCTAGAATATCCTCTACCTCTTTAAAAACTTCATTTTTAGAATAGTTAAGTGTCTTCGCATAAATAAACATAGCTGCCCTTTTTGTTAAATTATTTAGTTTGTTATCTATAACTGCCCTTTTTAGTTCTTTAAGCTCATTAACCACTTTATCTTCTTTAAGGTAATCAAGCGCTAATGGGGCAACAATAAATATAATAAGAATTAGTAATGATCCTGTTGGTGATAGATTTTTAATTAGTCCGTCCGGAGTTAATTTGCTCATAATATTAAAATAGTGTTAATAAGCCAAGGCTTATTTTTAAATTAGACTAAGGCTTTATATCTAAAAAATAGTAAGCAATCTCTAACTGTTCAAGAGTTATGTTCTTAGGAAGTTGCTTTTCTGAAAGTTCCTTCTTCCTTAATGTTGAATACTCATTCATAGCTTCATTATATTGCTTTTCTTTTTCTTTCTGTTCTTCTATTTCGCTTTTGTATTTTTTATTCAAAGCGGTTTTCTTTTTTTCTCTCTCTTCTTTTAATTCTTCATCAAAATCATAACGTGAAATCTCTTGATTATAACGAATCTCTGTTATTATAATAGGGTCTCCATTTTCGTCCTTCTTTGAATAATCTCTATTAATTTCAGAAAGCTCCTTCTGATATTCTTTAAATTTTTCTGATGGTTCTATAATTTCATTAAGAACTTTCTGCTCTCTTTGTATACGGCGTTTAACATCAGCTATAGCCATAACAAAAGCAAATCCATTTAATGATTTTAACTTGTCGGCCTCAATAAGCAATTGTTTCGTTTGATAATTTGTCAACTGCTCGTTTTTTTTAACCTCTTCTTGTTTAACTTTTGCTTCTTTCTTTTCCATTTTTCTACTTCTTTTTTAATTATACAATAACAGTCCAATCACTTTGTTCAAACTTTGATCTTGGAAGTATAGAATAATTTTCGGCTAATGCCTGAACCAAAACCTCTTCCAATAATTTCTGTAAACGCTCAGCTAACGTAAGACCGTCTAAACTTGTTACGGTCTTTTGAACATCATCAAATTTTGTTCCAATATAAATATTAGAACGCATTGGTTCATTTTCAGCCGTAGGCTCTGTTTTATAAGCCTGAAAAGACGTTTCGTCTTTATAAATCTCCAAAGCAACATGTCCGTTACTTATTGATTTTGCCACCATGTAGTTTCCTACTCCATTTGTTAAACTCATTATTTTTATTGTTTTAAATATTAATCTTGTGATGTTAATTGTGATACATTTATTAAGGCATATACATTGTCGTAATTGCCAGTTTCGTAAACGC
>JAFGYD010000264.1 GCA_016936295.1 Spirochaetales bacterium
GGAATTGCAGGGAGACCTCCTAAAACTGTTTCAAAACAGGAGCTAGCAGAGATTATAGAAGCAAGAGCATGTGAAATGTTTAATATTATTTCTCAAGAAATAAAAAACAAGGGTTATGGAGATAAATTCCCGGGTGGGGTAGTTCTAACCGGTGGGTCTGCACTACTTTCGGGGATTGCGGATTTAGCAACAGAAATTTTAGGGGTACAGACCAGAATAGGTCTTCCTCAAGGTATTTCCGGTTTAACCGAGGAGTTAAGGCATCCTGGGTTTTCAACAGCTGTAGGTTTAGTGGCTTACGCTGGTAATAACCAGGAAGTTAAGATTAGCAAAAAGAGTTCCCGGGATTTAGAGAGTTCCGGAAAAAATAAAGAGCATATAGTTAAAAGAATTTTTAAGCATTTCATTTAATGTCTGGGAGGGATGAATGGATATTGAGTTTGTAAATCATGAACCTTTAATTAGTCGTACGATAATTAAAGTTATTGGTGTTGGTGGCGGTGGAAGTAATGCTGTTAACCGAATGATTTCTGAGGGAGTTCAAGGTGTAGATTTTGTAGCTGTAAATACAGATCAGCAGGCACTTCAAATGTCACACGCTCCAACAAAATTAGCAATAGGAACAAAGGTTACCGGAGGTTTAGGCGCCGGCGGTAAACCAGAAGTTGGAAGAGCTGCAGCAGAAGAGGATAGAGAGACTATTATTAATATTTTACGTGGTTCTAAAATGGTTTTTATTACTGCTGGAATGGGTGGTGGAACTGGAACAGGTGCAGCACCGGTAATTGCGCAAATTGCTAAGGATTTAAATATTTTAACAGTGGCTGTTGTTACAAAACCCTTTACTTTTGAAAGAGATAGAAAAATGCAATATGCCGAAGATGGTATAAGCAATTTAAGAAATATTGTAGATACTGTTATAACTATTCCTAATCAGAATCTTTTTAATGTAGTAGATAAAAATACTCCTATTAAAGAGGCTTTTTTAATGGCAGATGATGTATTAAGAATGGGTGTTCAAGGTATTTCAGACCTTATAACTATCCCTGGAATTATAAATATTGACTTTGCAGATGTTGAAAGCACAATGAAGGGAAAAGGCGATGCTCTAATGGGAATTGGAGAGGGCGAGGGAGATAATAGAGCTATTGATGCTGCAACAAGTGCAATAAAAAATCCTCTTCTTGAAAACGAAGCATCCATTGATGGTGCTACAGGTCTATTAGTGAATATAAGATGTGATAACTCATTAACAATAACTGAATTTAGAGAGATAAATGAGATTATAACATCAACAGTAGATGAAAGGGTTGAGGTAAAATCGGGAACTGTTGAGGACCCATCTATGAATGGTAGAATTATGGTTACAGTTGTTGCTACAGGGTTTAGAAGTGATGAGAGTGTTAATAGCGATATTCTTGATATTGCTACCGCTTCGGCTAAAAAGATCCCTGCAAATATAAAAACACCACAAAAATCTACTAAAAGTTCAATTTTAACCCAGAATTTTAAGGTTAGTCAGGATTTTGATATTCCAACAATTTTGAGAGAAAGACAGAGGATAAATAATTAATTTGGAAGATTTTAGAGGTTACCTAACAGTAGAAATTCGTCTCCAGGAAAGCTCAATAGATACATACATGTATGAAGTATTAGAGTTGGATTCGTTTTGTAAAGAAAGGTCTCTAAATCCTGAAAAATTAAGGGTAGATGAAGTTATTGAGTTTTTAATTTATAGAAGTGATGTTGAATTAACAGCAAGAACATTAGCAAAATGCCATACAGCAATAAAATCCTATTATAATTTTCTTATTCTTGAGGGTATAAGAGAAGATAATCCTATGGATAAAATTGATACTCCCAGGTTTAAAAAGCATTTTCCCCATGTTTTGGAAGTTGATGAAGTTGACAAACTCCTGGATGCTATAGATATAAGTACTATAGCAGGAATAAGGGATAGAGCTCTCTATGAACTAATCTATTCCTGTGGGCTTAGGGTCTCTGAAGCTGTAGATTTAAATATAAGTAATCTTTATCTATCCGAAGGTGTTATTTTAGTTAGAGGAAAAGGGGATAAGGAGAGACTTGTTCCCCTTGGAGATATAGCAATCCACTGGATTAATCTATATTTAAATAATTCACGACCTAATTTAGTAACAGATTATTCAAATGAGTCTCTATTTTTAAATAATAGAGGTGGTCGATTAACAAGAAAAGGTATGTGGAAGAATTTTAAAATGATTTGTGATAAATCTGGTGTTGAAGGTAAATTACATACATTAAGACACTCCTTTGCTACTCATTTATTAGTTGGTGGTGCAGATCTAAGATCTGTTCAAGAGTTACTTGGTCATAGTGATATTGGAACTACACAAATTTATACTCATTTAAGTAGTAATGAGTTACAAAAAGCATTTACAACATACCATCCGGAGGCGCAATGAAAAAAATAGTATTTTTACTAATTATTGTATCTCTTTTCTCCTGTACTGGGAAGAAAACAGAGAATTTAGTAAGTCAGATTTATGAAACTGAAGGTAGTGGTGTTGAGAATGATAAGAGAATAAAAGAGTTAACCTTAGAAATTAAGAAATTAAATAAAGATTTAGAGGCTACACTTAATAAATATGAAAAAGTAGGAAACTTTCACCGTGCGTTGGGAATAAAAATGATGCACTATAAAATGTATTTGAAGGCTTATGAGCATTTTAGTAAGGCCATAGAGTTCTTTCCTAATAGTGAAATGTTACACTACTATAAGGGGGTTGCAGCTGGTCAATACGCCCTTAGTCAAGATAGTGAAGTAATAAAGCGGGAGTATCTGGAAAAAGCAAAATATAGTCAGGAGTATGCTATACAGTTAAATCCCAGATTCACAAAAGGATTATATGCTCTCTCAATTTTGTATGTTTACGAATTTGATAGAATAGATGATGCAAAACCATTATTGGATACTCTACTCCAAATTTCAACCAGGGAGTTTGATGCTATGCTTTTACGTGCACTTTTATACGAAAGAGATGGAGAGTTAAATGCTGCTCTTGATATGTATGACTCTGTATTAAGTATGTCTAAAAACGATATTCATATTATTAAAGCAGAAACAAATAGAGAGAAAATACTTAGCAGGATATCAGATGAATAGATTAATTATATCCCTTTTAAAAGGTAAAAACAGTGACAAATTAACTCTGCTTAAGTCTGGAATATCCAGGGATGAAATAATTAAACTAGCAAATAGTAATGAATTAAAGAATAATTTGAATTTAGATAAAGGTTACTATTTTGATGAATATAATAAAATAGATGATTATGTTAATAAAACAGGAATAAATTTAATATCTATTAATTGCAGTAATTATCCAATACTTCTCAAAAATATTTTTGATCCTCCATTCCTGCTCTATGTTAGGGGTAATGTTGATTCTTTGTGCGAAAGCCTTGTTGGAGTTGTTGGAACACGTAAAGCATCTGTAAGAGGATTGCATGAATCATTTAAATTAGGTTTGGATTTAGGCAGGGAGGGTGTAGGAGTATGTTCCGGGTTAGCTCTTGGCATTGATGCTGCAGCACATAAAGGTAATTTAGCTACAGGAGGTCGAACCGTTGCTGTTTTAGGTAGCGGAATTGATGTTATATATCCAACAAGTAATAGACAACTTGCAGGGGAAATTATTTTAAATAAAGGTGCAGTTGTAAGTGAATTTCCTCCGGGGGAGAGTCCTAAACCCTACAATTTCCCCAAAAGAAACAGGGTTATAGCTGGTTTAAGCCAAGACCTGGTTATTATTCAGTCCCCTTTAAAATCAGGATCCTTAATTACCGGGGATTTTGCAATAGAAAACGGCCGAGATGTTTTTATTCATTCTGTAGGTATTGGAGATAAAAGATATTTAGGTAGTGATAAATTATATAGAGATGGGGCTACAAAAATTGATTCAGCCTTTAATATTTTACAAAGAAGGGGTTTGGGGGCTAATTTTAAAACATTTAATAGTGGTGACTATACAAATGTAGATCTTTTAAAACTGGAACTGAATGGAAAGCTTGTTAAATATAGAGGGGAGTATTTTCAGAAATGATGGTTGAAGATTTTATTCATTATATTAAAAATATAAGAAATCTTAGTAGTAATACTGTTAATAGCTATACCAAGGATTTAAAATCCTGGGAAGATTTTATATCTAATAAAGAAGTTAACAGAAAAACCATTAGAAGTTACCTTGTTGAATTACAGAAAAGAGGATTAAAGGCTACAACTGTGAATAGACATTTAAGTGCTATTCGAAGTTATTACAGCTTTGAAATAAAAAGTGGATTTAGGGATGATAATCCTTTTAATCAGATTAAATCCTTAAAAAAAGAGGGGAAAATACCTAATTATCTATTTTTTAAAGAGTTAGAGAAGATTTTTTCAAATAGTGGAGATGATTTTTTTTCTATCCGTGATATGCTAATTTTTAAAACTCTATATAGTACTGGTTGCCGTGTTTCGGAATTAGTAGCTATTAAAGTAAATGAGATTAATGGTAAAAATAGGGTATTAGTAACAGGTAAGGGAGATGTAGACAGGTTTGTCTATCTAACTCCAGATGTAAAAAAAATTCTTAAAGAGTATTTACCTTTAAGAGAAAAATTATTATTAGAAAAAAAGGGGAATAGTGATTCTCTGTTTTTAGATTATAAGGGAGATGAGTTAACCACCAGAGGTGTTTACTATTTAATAGAAAAGAGAATAAAAGAGGCAGGTATTGAAAAAAATGTTAGTCCTCATACTTTCAGGCATACTTTTGCCACTCATCTGTTAAATGAAGGAGCTGATATTCGGGTTGTTCAGGAGTTACTAGGGCATAAGAGTATATCTACTACACAGATTTATACCCATACTGGAATAGAAAAACTAAGACAAGTTTATAGAGGTGCTCATCCCCATGGAAAAAATGAATAGGAGACGTTATGGATATTAGAGGAACAACAATATTAGCGGTTAAAAAAGACGGTGTAATTGCAATGGCTGGTGATGGTCAGGTTACTTTAGGTAATGCAACCATGAAGGGTAATGCAAGAAAAGTTAGAAGAATATATAAGGATTCTGTTGTTGTAGGGTTTGCTGGTTCTACTGCAGATGCTTTTACATTAGAAGAACTTTTTGAAACACGTCTTAATCAGTATGCCGGGGATATAACAAGAGCAGCTGTAGAGCTTGCAAAAGAGTGGAGAACAGACAGAGCATTGAGAAAACTGGAAGCAATGCTATTGGTGGCTGATAAAGATAAAATTTATCTTTTAAGTGGTAATGGAGATGTAATTGAACCGGAAAAAGGTGCTATTGCCATAGGAAGTGGTGGGAATTTTGCTTATGCAGCCGCTTTAGCGTATCTGGATAGTTCCGATTTAGATGCAGGTGAAATAGCAAGAAGATCCTTAAATATCGCTGGAGATATTTGTATATATACAAACAAAAATATAATTTTAGAGGTAGTTTAAATGATTTTAAATATGGCAGAGAGTACTCCAAAATCTATCGTTGAAGAGTTAGATAAATATATTATAGGTCAGGATAATGCAAAAAAAATAGTTGCGATAGCGTTAAGAAACAGAATGCGAAGGGCATTATTGGATGAAGATTTTAGAAATGAGGTAGCACCAAAAAATATTATAATGATTGGATCTACAGGTGTAGGTAAGACTGAGATTGCAAGAAGATTATCAAAATTGGCAAAAGCACCATTTATTAAAGTAGAGGCAACAAAGTTCACCGAGGTTGGTTATGTTGGTAGAGATGTTGAATCTATGGTAAGGGATCTTATGTCATCTGCTGTTTCTATGGTTAAAACAGAACTACAGGAAGGAATAGAAGAGGATGCAAAACAGA
>JAFGYD010000265.1 GCA_016936295.1 Spirochaetales bacterium
ATGATTTCATGTATTGGATTATAAAAAAGAATACAACAGGGGAGGCTATAGCTGGAATTATTAATGGAATGAATGAATCTAATAGATCCATTTTCATTATTAGTCTAATAAATCCAAGTGCAGAAACCTGTGGCGGAACCATCATTACCAACATTATAAATCTAAAAGCTGTCTCTTTTCCTTTAAATGAGTAAATATGTATACCATAAGCAGTTACAGCAGAAAAATAAACAGAAAAAAGTGCTGTAAGACCAGATATTAAAATACTATTTAAAAGTGCTGAAAATATTGGTATATTCTTATCTGTAAAAAGATTTAACCAGTTTTTCCCAAAATATATTCCAGGAACTATAGAGAATCCTTTACTTATTTCACTATGCAGTCTTGTTGCATTTACAATTAGTATAATAAAAGGGAATAGTGATAATAGAGTCATTATAGTTAGTACAATATAGCAAACTGTACGCTCTATATTAAGCATCTTTTTTTCGTTATATAAATTATTACTAGCCATAATTAACCTTTCTCCTTATTCCCGTAGTAATTACTCATTGAAAAGTTATATACCACAAAGCTTAAAACAGCTGTTATTAAGAAAATCAACACCGAAACTGCACCGGCAAGTCCAAAGTTTTTACTATAAAGGTGTTTATTTAGGTACATAATCAGTGTCATTGTTGTTCTATCTGGTAACCCGTCACCCGTAGTTAGAATTTGTGGTACATCAAACATTTGAATACCACCAATTAAACTTGTAATCATAACAAAAACTAGTATTGGTACTAAAAGTGGAAGAATTATTTTTGTAAATATTTGGCCAGAACTTGCACCATCAATTCTTGCTGCTTCAAATAGACTTTCATCAATACCTAAAATACCTGCCATTAACAAAATTGTAGTATTTCCATACCACATAAGAAAGTTCATTAATGCAATTAAACCCCTCGATGTAGGAGTCATGGCTAGAAATCTGATTGGTTCTGAAGTGAAACCTGCAGAGGCTAAAATGCTATTTATTGGTCCTGCATCTGAAAAAAGTGTAAAAAATAGCATTGAAAATGCTGCAGCCATAATTAGGTTTGGTAGATAAATAACCGTTTTAAAAAAGGATTGACCTTTAACTTTTAATGACGTGCTGGCGAACCAAACTGATAATAACATTGATACTATTATTTGTGGAATAAAGCCAAGTAGCCACATAATTAGTGTGTTCATTGCATATCTAGGAACCCCGGCATTTCCTAAAATTTCTTTATAATTGTTGATTCCAACAAAAGTAGGTCCGACTTGAGTTAATCCAACTCTGTAGTTTTCGAAAAAACTATTATAAAATGTAGATAATAAAGGGATTAACGCAAATATAGTGTAAATAATGAAGAAGGGTGCAAGAAACATATACCCCCACTTCGAATAGTTAATAAATTTCTTTTTCCTCAAAGTTTGATTGAGCATAAATGTCCTCATATAGTTTTTCGCAAATTCATCCAAAATAGAAAACACAGGAGTTATACCCCTGTGTTTTAAATAAATAATTATTTTGTTAAGTTAGGGTAAAGCTCTAATACAGATGTATAGAAGTTATCCCATGCTTTATCTTTAGTAATTGTACCGTTAAAATAGTCGCTAAATGAGTTCATTAATTTTTCTGTCATACCTTGATCGTATGGACTCATGTTGCTTCTATCAATACTTTTAGCAGAATCAAGGAAAGCTGCAATGTGGTTTTGTCCACCTAAGAATGTATTACCATAGTCACTTGAAGCAATATTTGCCATTGATTTCTCATTGTTTGTAAAATCACCTAACTCCATTGCTATAGACTCTAAAGTTGCTACATCACATGTTAATGTATACATAACATCTTTAATTAAATCTGCATTATCAGTTCCTGCAGCAGCACAGATCCATGTACCACCCCAGCTGAAACCTTGTGGACCTTTAACTAATCCCCAGTCTCCATAACTACCGTTTCCAAGCTCTTTAGCTGCATCAGGATTTGCAAGAGTTGCAGGTCCTAAACAGAAGTCAACAAACCAACCTGGTCCAAAGTAACCAAATACTTTACCATCAACAGCAGCTCCACCCCAACTTTCAGCTGACCAAAGGTTAGCTTTGTTGTTGTATCCCATATCTGTGTATGATTTAGTCATATCAATCCATCTTTCAATAGAAGGGTCAATATTAATTTTGTTATTAACAACCCATTTACTTTTCATGTTGTCAGAGAAAACTCTGAATGCATCGTCGTAACCACTTAACATAAAGTAACCTTTTGATTTAGCAGTAGCTGCAACAGCATCGAATTTGTTCCAGTCGTTTAAAGCAGCTTGTACAGCAGCAGGTTCAGATGATCCTAAAACGTCTTTTGCAATACTTCTTCTATAAATAAATCCACCTGGACAAGCTTGCCAAGAAACACCCTTTAAATTTCCTTTAGAATCTGTCATAATATCTTTTGTATAACCATATTGGTTTGCTACATCAGCATCTGTTAATCCAATGTCAGTTTTAACATTTAAAGTGTATGGTGTATCAACGTATTTAAGTGCATAGTCAGCTTCAACTAGAAAAATATCAATTTTTTCATTGTTTGAAACGCTGTCTTGTACTAATAATGCTTCATCAAGCTTGTTTTGGTAAGCATTGTCAGCATTAGGGGTAATAATCCAGTTAACTGTCACATCGGCTGGAAGTTTATCCGCAAAATAAGTGTTGAATCTTGTTTGGAATTCGTCGTTCCAAGCATAGATATTCAATACTTTTCCCTGTTCCATTTCAGCTTTTGCAGACTCTTTAGTCCCGTTTGCAAAAGTTGATGGAACAATAACGCTAGCTAAAACTAGAGCTAAAATAAATTTGTTGAGTTTTTTCATTAAACTCCTCCTTTTTATATATATCCTCCCCCACGGGGAGTAATATTTCCTTTTACTGTGAAATACTTTCAGGTACTTCAAAAAGTCGTTCAAGAACCATTCCTGCAGCTCCGTATGCTACAGATTTATTTGCTAGAGACGAAAATCGAATTTCGCAATCAATAGGTGATTTATACATCCAGTTTTCTTTAATTGCTTTTGTTAAAATTGGTCTAGCTATATCCTGATACTGTTCTATGTCTCCTCCCAGGAATATTTGTCCCAAGTTAAATGTATTTGTGAATAGTGCTAAATGTT
Source organism: Spirochaetales bacterium (assembly GCA_016936295.1). Taxonomy (GTDB): domain Bacteria; phylum Spirochaetota; class Spirochaetia; order DSM-2461; family DSM-2461; genus Thiospirochaeta. The sequence goes on from JAFGYD010000265.1 coordinate 3,171, forward strand.
TTGATAGTTCTTTAATGAATTCTCTTAGTTTATCCCCATCATCATCGAGTTTTACATCCTGAGATGAGATTCTAAACTGCCCTAAATCTTCTGGGTTACAAAAAATACTGTGAAACTCACCTGCGGAATAACCATTCCCATAATAAACATGACCCCCAAAAACTATACCAAATCCAACCGATACATTTTCATATAATTCTTTACTTCTAGTAGGGTTAAACTCAACTAATGTAAATATAAAGTTTCTAAGTTTTTCAGATCTATGAAAGGCTAATTCACCCCATGCACAGCTATTAGCATCGTTTTCTACAAATACTGGAAAATCGAATTGTGACCCAATTATATTTGCAAAATCGTAGTCATTCTCAATTTTTAATGCAATTGACCCCTGAATAACTCCAGTTTTTGTATTGATAATACCGGACATTCCTATTCCTGCACCAATAACCGGAGCTCCGATCCATTCTAATTCCGGAGGATATTTTTTTAATATACGAACAATTCTTTCTTCAAAGTTTTTTGTAATTAGTGTGTCTTCTTCTGTTTTTGAAAATAGAATATCTCCAGCAAGATCCACGGCTACAATTGTATATCTGTCCGATGTTAATTCAATGCCAAGAACATATCCATATTTTTTATTAAGCTCAAGCTGAACTGGTTTTCTTCCTCCAAGAGGACTAGAGGATCCTTCTTTTGTTTCTAATACAATACCCTGCTCAATTAATTGAGAAACAATATCGGTTATAGTAGATTTGTTTAATCCCAATTCCCGGGCAATTTCAATTCTACTAATACTTTTAGATATCCAAAGGCTTCTGAGAATTCTAGAAGTGTTTTCAACTCGTGGTTTTTTTATCAACGTTAAATCCTTACTTGAGGTTGGTTGGATTATGAACCAACTAAGGAGAATATTAGCTTGATAAATTTTATCTGTCAATTAAAATTATTATAAAAAAAAAGCAGATTAATACTAAAAGTACTAATCTGCTCAATATTCAATAATTTATAATCTTTTTATTAACCTTTAACCGCTCCTACAGTTAATCCACTCATAAGTTGTTTTGCAAATGTAATAACAACAATAAGGATTGGAGTAACTGAAATTGCAACACCTAGATATATTGCACCAAAGTTAGCTTCATATAAACCTCTAATATTTGATACAATTATAGGCATAGGGAATTTAGTACTTGTATTTAATAAAACTAGTGGATTTATCAAATCGTTCCATTTGTTAATAAATGTAAAAATTGACATTGTTGCTATTGATGGCATAGAAAGTGGAATTATAATTTTGTTGAAAATAAAAAATTCACTTGCTCCATCTATTAATCCCGCCTCTATTAAGGAATCGGGGATACTTGATTCAATATATGACTTAATAAAAAATACCATAGCGGCATTAGCAATATTAGGTAGTATTAGTGGTAAAAATGAATCTATTAATCTAAGATTTACGCATAAGTCATAAAATCCAATTAGTCCAAGTTGTTGCGGAATCATCATTGTTCCTAAAACAAACCAGAACAGAAGATTTTTACCTTTAAATTGAAATTTTGCAAATCCATAAGCTGTTAATGTACTAAAAAATGCAGATAAAAGAACAGCAGGGACTGCAATGATTACACTATTAATAAAACCTTTCCATATATTAACTTTACCCTGAATAATCTTATAGTTAATTAGTAGTTGATCACCAGGTGTTAACCAAATATTTTGGGATATTTCAGTATTACTTCTTGTTGCATTTATTATCATCATGTAGAAAGGAACAATACAAATAATTGCCATAATTATTAAGAATGCATATAGTAATATTGTCCTAACTGGTTTAACTTTTCCTTCTACCATATATCCCTCCTACTTCTTCTCATCAAATGCTTTAAAAAGTAAAGCAGAGAAAATTAAAATTAAAATAAATAAAACATAAGCTAGTGCTGCAGCATAACCAAGATTAAAGTTTTTAAAAGCCTGATTATACAGGTAAAGTACCATAGTTAATAAAGAGTTATCTGGAGCACCTCTACCATTTGTTAAAACTCTTGGTATATCGAAAATTTGTAATCCACCAATTAAAGATGTAACCATAACATATAGTATTGTTGGTTTTAATAATGGAAGTGTTATTCTAAAAAATGCCTGTGTCCTAGATGCTCCATCTATATGTGCAGCTTCGTACAATTCACTGGAAATTGCATTTAAACCAGCCATCATAATAATCATAGTATAACCAAACCATTGCCACCACTGAATAAAAGATACCGCACCTTGAGCGAATAATCCCTGTGATAACCATTTAATAGGTTCCTGTACAATTCCAAAATTAACTAAAGCATGATTTAGTGTACCAAATCTCCAGTCTAATAATACTGCAAATAAAACACCAATAGACGATGCTGTTACAAGATTAGGTAAGAAATAAGCTGTTCTTAAAGCTTCTCTTCCTTTAATACTTTTATTAGTTAATATTACACCTAATAAAAGTGCAAAAATGATTTGTGGTATATAGTTCATTAACCAAATGAAAAATGTATTTCCAATTGATGTGTAAAAAAGCTCGTTTGTTAATACCCTTTGGTAGTTCGCAAAACCAACAAATTCGCTTTTTATCATATTAATTGGCTTTTGAAGACTTAAAAAAAACGTATATATAATTGGGTATACCTGAAATGTTAGCATTGCTAAAAAATAGGGTAAAATAAATAGATAACCCTTGTTATCACGCTTTTTAAAAAAATTGTTAAACATAATAAAGCTCCTTATGTTTTTGGATTATCTGTCTAAAATGAATACCGGGTATAAAACCCGGTAATGAAAAATTATTATTCGATTTCTACTTCTGGTAAAATTTCTTTAACAGCTTTTTTGAAATCTGCAACAGCTTCGTCAAATGATTTAATACCATCTACATAAAGAGCAACTTGGTCACCCCATGCATTTTCAATTTGGAAATCCCATGGACCTCTAAAGCTTACATCAATTTTCTTAGCTTCTTTACCAAAGTAAGCATAGTGGTTTTGACCACCAAGGAATGGCTCAGAGAATGAAGGAGTTACTTTATCAATAACTTTAGTGTTAGCTACAAAGTCACCAGTTTTCTTAGCCCATTTTTCAAGGAAGTCTTCGTTAGAACCAACGAATTTTACAAATTGGTAAGCAAGAGCTTTTTCTTTACTCATAGAGTTAATACCAATCCATGTACCACCCCAGCTATATGATGCAGGAGGAACTGCTAGACCCCAGTCTCCTGAGAACGCTTTTTCACCATTATTTGCTTCTGGTTCAGCATTTGGTTTTAATACATAGTGTAATCCCCATGTAGGTAAAATATAACACATTACAGAACCATCAGCCATTGATGAGAACCAAGATGGTTGCCATGTAGATGTTCCAGCTTCAATGTTATTATCTCTCATCTCTTTAGAAAGTTTCATATAGTCATAGAAACCTTGAGGGATATTTAATTTATTGTTTTCTACATAAGGTTTTTTTCTTAAGTTGTAAATAAATTGAGCCATGTCACCATAACCAGCTAGTAAATATTTTTCACCACTATATTTCTTTTCTACCATAGCACCTAATTCATAGAATTTATTTAAGTCGCTTGTGTATTTAGAAACCGCTGCAGGGTCGTCAGTTCCTAATACTTCTTTTGCTATACTTCTTCTGTAGAATAAAGCTCCTGGAGTTGCTTGCCAAGAAAGTGCTGTAATTTTACCGTTTGCATCTCTAGTTGAACCTGGAACATATGGTACAAGGTCTTTTACTAACTCTTCAGCATTATATGGTGCACCTGAAAGAGGTTCCCAATAACCAGCTTCAATAAATTGTTTATAGAAAGCAGCTTCACCTGTGAATACATCCGGTCCACCTGCTCCTGATCTTAAAGTTGTATTGATCTTGTTTAAGTAAACTTCGTCCTGGTTAGGGATAACTACAAATTCAACCTCAATATTTGGGTATAATTCGTTAAAGTATGGAATCATTCCACCAATTTCATCTGTAAAAGACCAAACTGTAATTTTTCCACTAAAATCTGCTGGTGCCATTGAAGACCAATCAGTTGACTGAGCAGCTTCTTTTTGACCATTAGCCATAATACTTGTAAAAGATACAAGTGCAATCATAGCTAACATAAGAATTTTTTTCATGTGCTTTTCTCCTTTTTAACTTGTGCTTAATTTATTCTGTTTAGAATCAATTAGCTGTTATGAATTTGATAGTAAACCCCAATATTTCATTTGTCAAAGAAAAAAAATATAAATTTATTCTGTTTTTTAAAAAAAAATAGTATTATTCTGAAAATAGGGGTATAATTTAGGAATAAATTATAGGCTATTTGAGGAATAAATTGCAAAAGCATTTATAATACTATTTGATATTTACATAATAATAGTGTAATTTATTCTTTATTAAATTGCAAAAGAATGGGTTGGAATGAAATTAAAGTACCAAAAGGTTATTGATCATCTTTTATTGATATTTACAAATGAATCATATGTTGAGGGGCAGAAGCTACCTACAGAGACCAAATTAATGGAAGATCTTGGTGTTGGTCGAAATACCATACGAAAAGCTCTTTTTGAAATGGAGAATCTGGGTATTGTAAAAAGCAGACAGGGGAGTGGTACATTTTATGTTGCCCATGAAAAACATGAGAAAGTTGGTAAAAAGGTTACAGGTGGGTTAATAGGCTTAGCAAATTTTTATGGCCTTGGTTATATATACCCTGATATTGTAAAGGGTGTAGAAGATGCACTACATGATGAGGGGTATTCTCTTGTTATTTCAAGTAGCAGTATTGGGGATGCTAGGGATATGTCATCCTTAAAACTATTGCTTGATCAGGATATTAAAGGATTGATTCTCGATCTATCTAGAAGTTTTCCCGATGAAGTAGAATCTCCTGTAATAAATCTGATAAAAACTGTAAATATACCAATAGTTACCACCCATTGGAACGGTTCTTATAAAAATTTCCCAACTATAACCCTTGACGATGTTTCCGGAGGATACAATGCTACAAAGTATCTTATTGATAAAGGGCATACAAAAATAGCAATGATTTATAATTCTGTTAAATCGGGAGCCGATAGACTTGAGGGGTATAAGAAGGCATTAAATGAGGCTGGAATTGAGATTGATGAAAATTATATAATTTCATACGATGATAGAGGAACGCCGATTCATGATGATTTTGGATATAAATGTGCCGAAGAGCTTTTTTCAAGGAAAGGAGTAAATCCTACAGCTATTTTTTGCTTTAATGATCAAACAGCTATAGAAGCTTATCAAGCCCTGGGGAAAAGAGGTTTGAGAATTCCAGAGGATGTATCGGTTTTGGGTTTTGATGATTTTAAACACTCTCAATTCCTAAATCCTCCATTAACTACTTTTATGCACCCTAAATACGATTTGGGGCATTGGGCTGCCAGGGTTATAATTGATATCTTACATAATAGAAACTCTTTTTATCCTAAAAGTGTTCTTTTTGAGCCTAAACTTGTAGAAAGAGAAAGTGTTAGGGTAATTAAATAATATCCGGCTTTCGCCGGATTTATCTTAAACCATTCCAGATTTTTTTCGAGTATAGATATCATACCATACAGCAAATAGTAAAACCAGGGCTTTTACTACATACTGCCAGTTTGCACCAATATTCATTAGTGACATTCCATTATTTATAACACCCATAATTAATCCACCCATAATTGCCCCAATAATGGTTCCAATACCACCTGAAGCAGAAGCACCACCAATAAAACTTGCTGCAATAGCATCTAGTTCAAAAAGGTTCCCGGCATCGGGTAGTGCGGAATTCATATATGCTGTAAATAGAATACCAGATACACCACATAGTCCACCCATTATCATGTGAACAAAAAAGGTAACTTTTTCAGAGTTTATACCAGAGAGTTTTGCAGATCTTGAATTTCCCCCAACTGCATAAATATATCTACCAAAAATGGTGTTTTTTGTAATAAAAGTAAAAATACCAATAGTAATAGCAAGTAGTATAAATACTTCTGGGATACCTCTGTAATTAGCAAATTGTATACCTATAATTAGTATTAGTACGGATATTACAACTTGTTCTGTAATAAAGTAGGATAGTGGTTTTACAGAAAAATCATTTTTTATTTTTTTATTTCTCTCAGAAAAAGCAAAATAAAGCATAATTGCAATTGCGATTATTGCTATTATTACTGGAAGTAGGTAGAAATTCTGCTCCACCATTTTCCCTCTTTTTTCTACCATTCTTGTTATTGTAAAAATATTTCCTGATATTGTTCCAATTGCTATCTGTTTAAATGAGTCCAGTTTAGGCGTTATAGGTGTTACATTAGTAATAATATAGGTTAATCCTCTAAATAGTAACATTCCCGCCAGGGTAACAATAAAGGCTGGTATTTTTACATAAGCTATCCAGTATCCTTGAAATGCTCCAATTATAAGACCACAAATTATTGTTATTATAATTGTAAAAAACATTCCAACGCCGGCATTGTAAACAATTACCGAAATGGCACCTGTAAAAGCTGCAACTGAACCAACGGAAAGGTCGATATTTCCAATTATTATAACCATAACCATTCCAACTGCAAGCACTAGAATGTAGCTGTTTTGTACAAATATGTTGGTGAAATTTCTTGAAGATACATTTACTCCATTTGTTAGAATTGCAAAACCTAACATTATTATCCCAAGCATTATAAACATAGAGTAGTTTCTAAGGTTAGCTTTTACAGCATCTGTGAAACTGTTTGATTTATTCATTTTTTGTTTACTCCTTTTTCCCTGTTAAAGCCATTGTCATTATTTTCTCCTGGGTTGCATCACCCTTAAGAAGTTGACCTTTTATTTTCCCTTCATTCATTACGTAAATCCTGTCGGCCATACCTATAGCTTCCGGCATTTCCGATGTAACCATAATTACACTTTTTCCCTGTTTTACCAGATCTTCAAGGATGCAGTAAATTTCATATTTTGCACCAACATCAATACCTCTTGTAGGTTCGTCTACAATAAATATTTCTGGTTCTGCAAGAAGGCATCGACTTAAAACTACTTTTTGTTGATTCCCTCCACTAAGGTTTTTTACTGTTTGTTCTACTGTAGGGGTTTTGATATTTAAGGATTTTTTAAAGTTATTTGCCTCTTCCAGCTCTTTATGCTTATCTATAACTCCAAGTTTGGATAGTTTTTTTAAACTTGAATTACTAATATTTTGCCTTACACTTTGTATTAATATCAACCCAAGTTCTTTTCTGTCTTCAGAAACATATCCTAGACCATCGGTTATTGCATCTTTAGGTGTATGATACTCTCTTTTTTCACCTTTTATATATAACTCTCCAGAACAGTGAGAACCATAGGCTTTTCCAAAGATACTCATCATAAGTTCAGTTCTACCAGCACCCATAGGACCGCAAAATGCGAGTATTTCCCCTTTTTTTAAATTAAATGAGGCGTTTTTTACTACTGCAAGATCTGGATATTCCGGGTGATATACAGACCAGTTTTTAACTTCCATAATGGTGTCAGAACTTACTTTATGGTCTTGTTCAGGATATCTATGAGTCATATCTCTACCCACCATACCCTGGATTATAATCTCTTCGGTTATATTTTCGTTATGACAATCGTAGGAGCATATAGTTTGTCCATCTCTTAGTATTGTAATTGAGTCTGCTACTTCCATAACTTCGTTTAATTTATGGGATATCATAATACAGGTGATTCCCTCTTTCTTTAATTCCAGAATTAATTGAAGAAGTTGTTCGCTTTCAACATCGTTTAAAGATGAAGTTGGCTCATCGAGAATTAGTAATTCTACATTTTTTGAGAGAGCTCTAGCAATTTCTACAAGTTGTTGCTTTCCTACCCCCATTTTACTAACTATTGTTTCCGGATTTTCATTTAAACCTACTTTTTTTAGTAGTTTTTTTGAGTCTATAATTAGTTGTTTCCAATTTATTATACCTGTTTTAGACTTTATATGTCCTAGAAATATATTCTCATATATTGAAAGGTATGGGCTTAGGGCTAATTCCTGATGAATAATAGCCAGGTTATCTTGTTCACTATCTTTTACTGTTTTGTAGTTTGTCTCTTTACCATGAAGAAAGACTTTACCTTCGTAACTATCGTGGGGATAGACACCACTAACTACATTCATTAGTGTTGATTTTCCGGCACCATTCTCTCCACAAAGGCAATGTATTTCACCTTTTTTGATTTTGAAATTTACACTGTCTAAGGCTTTAACTCCAGGAAAAATTTTGGTTAAATTTTTTACTTCCAGAATGTATTCATTCATCTTTTTCTTCCCCCGCTGAAGTTTGAAAAGGTGTCCATTGGACACCTTTTGATTTTATTTATTATTTAAGTTGATCTTCTGTATAGTAGCCGCTATCGATAATAACTTCTTTGTAGTTATCTTTTGTTACTAATATAGGTGTTAGTAAAAATGTATCTACCATTTTTAGGTTTGTATCGAATTTTGTTTTTACTGTTCCTTCAATTGATGGTACTTTGTTTTTTAAGATAGCATCAGCAAGAGTTATAGTAGCTTTAGCTAATAATCTTGAATCTTTAAAAACTGTCATGTGTTGTTTGTTGTCTCTTATGTATTGAACTGTTGCAAGTTCTCCATCTTGACCAGTAATAATTGGTAATTTATCAATTGAATCATATTTTGCATCGTTCAAGCATGCTTCAACTACAGCTCTTGCAACTGGATCGTTTGGAGCTAAAACAGCATCTAGTGTATAGTTTAACGCATCCCCTGTTAAAAGATTTTCCATTCTAGCTTTAGCAAGTTCTGCTTTCCATCCTGGAGTCGCAATTCTGTTAAATGTATCTAGGTCTGCTGCTGTTTTTGGGTATGGTCCAACAACTTCCAATTTACCAGCTTCGATATATGGGTTTAAAACTTCCATTGCACCATCGTAGAAAAAGTATGCATTGTTATCTGTTGGAGAACCAGCAAATAGAGTGATATATTTAACTTCTTTAGCGTGATCTAGGTCTAATGCATCAGCAATAGATTTTCCTTGTAGCTCACCAACTTTTTTTAAGTTAAAAGTTATATAGTAGTTAAAATCATCTGAATCCATAAGTAATCTGTCATAAGATATAATTTCAACACCTTCAGCTGCAGCTTCTGCTAATGCATTATTTACACCTGTATTAACACTTGCAACAATAATTAGTTTAGCACCTTTAGTGATAAAATCTGAAATTTGCTTATTTTGCTTTGTTTGATCAGCATCTGCAAATGCTACTTCGGCAGTGTATCCAGCTGCTTCTGCATTAGCTTTTAGTGTTTCTCCATCTGTAACCCATCGTGCTACGTGTGTTTCAGGCATAGCAATACCAATGTCTAATCCACCTTCTGAATTCCCGCTTGCAAATAAGCCTGTTGAAGCAACGAAGGAAACAACTACTGCTAAAGCAATCATTAATTTTTTGTTCATTTTTTTCTCCTTGTATTGTACTTTATTTGTACCTTTTATTTGTATTAAGGTACCATATTTATTGATGTTAAGGTCGGTTTATTGTTCTGTCAACAATTTTTTTTATTAAAATCTATAATTAATACTGTTTATCTATAGTTTATGGGGTACAAATTAGGTACATCGATGATAATTAAATAAAAAAAGTTACCGAATCATAAAAGAGGAGAGAAATGACTCGGTAACCGGGTGATTTAATATTCTATATATTCAAAAAATTCAAAATCGGCATAGTTAGTCATAGTTGCCGGGTCATTACAGCACATACCTACAAAGGCACCTGTAAATCCGTTTGAATTTTCATCGGACAAGATTGACATATCCAGTATAGGACCAATTTTTTTTAAATCATTTTCACTGTAACCGTAATAAAACTGAAGATCTTTATTCTCAACAACAGCTTTTAGAAATATTTGCTTTCCTGGAATAACTTTTTCTGGCTCGCATATATACTGGTTATAATCCTTATTGTTATTAGTCATAATAGAGATATAACTTCCAATAGATTCTGTATAACCTACATATAAATAGTGGTGTAACGTATTTGAATACATTACTATTAATCCTGCCATTTGGTTTTCTTCGTTTGAAGAAAATTCCATAGCAGTAAGAGCATTATATTTAAATGATTGTTGCCTTCTTGCCACTAAGCTAAGTGTATAATTAGATACAATAAGTTCTTTTCCATAAAGTCTTAGATAACCTGGTCTATCGGAAAGCGAAAATATC
>JAFGYD010000057.1 GCA_016936295.1 Spirochaetales bacterium
CCAAAACTTACGAACTCAAATTTACTAAATTTATCAATTAAAGAAATAACATCTTTTTTTAACATTTTATCAAATCCCTGAATTTCATTTGGAAAAGATGAACTGTTTAACTTAATCTCTTCTAAATTCTTTCCTGGTTCAGCAACGAAATATTTTTTATCTGAATCTTTTAAAATAAAGAGATAATTATCTTTACCCTTTAAATACCCAGTCCATTCATATTCCATACTTCCTGCAGGTTGAAAATACTTAGATTCTAGTCTGTTTACAGCTTGCTCTTTTGTAATTAAATGGCCACCACTCATATTTGAAAATGAGATCATTATCGTAGAAAAAATTGGATAAATGGTGAAAAGAAGAACAAAAACCATTCCAATAAATAACCACCTGTATGGAGTAAATTTTTTCTGCAGATATACCATTGCTGCAAAAATAACAATAGAACCTACCAAGATTGCTAGTTGTATTAATCCATCCTTAATCAGTTTTGCAATTAAAATAAAGCCAAAGAAAGCCAGGATGGATACAAATACAATGCTTAACATATATGTTAAAACAGGTATTTTATTACTGTTAATATTCACTATTTACCTCTTAAAAGACTGCCAGCATAAAGCTGACAGCAAAAAACAAAATTATTTAGACTCGGCTATTTGAGTCTCAATTTGAACAACCGCATTGTTTAAAGCATCCTGTGAAGTTAATTCTCCAGAAAAGGATAAAGCTGCAGCATTAACCCATGCATCCCAAACAAAACCCATCTCAGGAATTGAAGGCATTGGAACTGCCTTTGAACCAGCAGCATTAAAACCTAAAGCATCTTTATCTCCAGAGTTTTCAAATATTGTTTTCCATGCAGAAGGTCTTTTTTCAGCATCGAAAAGTTTCATCATTGTCTCTTCTGTCGCTAAGTACTCTGTTGCAAAAGTTGCTGCTAATAGTGCATTTTTACTTGCAGAACTTACAATAACACCTTGAACACCTAGGAATGGCGCACCATTATCAGGGAAAGGAGCAATTTCATAGTTTACACCAGCTTCTTTAAATCTATTTAAAGCCCATGGCCCAGTTGAAATAAATGGAGCTTTACCTGATTCAAAAAGTACATGGGCACCATCCCAATCAACAACTTCTGGTGCATAACCCTCTTTTACAAGTTTAGTTAACCACTCCAAGCCTTTTACAAAACCTGCCTTGTTTAACCCTATATCCTTTGCATTAGGAACTCCATTTGTATCTTTACCAAAAATATATCCACCATTTGCTGTATAAACAGGGAATATATTGTATGTTGCATCGGGATAACCCATTATATACTCTGCTTTACCATCTTTAACTAATTTTGAACCAACTGCATAAACTTCATCCCATGTTTTTGGTGCTGTTTTAACCATATCTTTGTTGTAAAAGAATCCAATATTTTCAACGGCTAAAGGTAACCCGTAAAGTTTACCATTATATGTAAAACCATCTATTGCTGATTGTAAATATTTATCTTTTTTTGAACCTAAATCTATCTCAAGAACTGCATCATTCGAAACTAAACCACCTAAATTATCGTGGGGTATTATTGCCAGGTCAGCAGCCTCTGCACCACCAGATGCCAATAACATTTGTGTTCTAATTTGACTTAAATCAACAAGTGCAACTTCAACAGCAACACCATACTCTTCTTCAAACTTTTTCCCTACTTCGGTTAAAACTTCAACTCGTCCACTATCGTAAACCCAAAGTGTTAATTTTTTACTTTCAACATCCTTTACTTCAGCTTTTTTTTCTCCATTTCCATTTGCATGCAAATTGAAAACACCTAAAACAACAAGAATCAAAGCCAAGAAACTAGCTTTTTTCATAAATACCTCCACACAGAATAAATTCTGTTAATTAAATTATCGACAATAATGTCGTTTAATACAACGCAAATCAACACGCGTTGTCCACATGCTAAAGCTACTTCTATTATCTGTCAAGTTAAAATTGTTTATAAAACAATCTTTTTGAAATTATCCAATAATAATACTAATAAGATTGACATCTAGATTTTCTCATTATAGCATACCTACGTCAACACGCGTTGACAATGCACCCAAGGAGAATACATGGAAATCAAAACAAAAATCCTACTAATACCTGTAATACTAATAATCTCTGCCCTGTTATCTGCCACAATATATGTGTTATTAAATTCTAATATTGTTAAAATCCAGCATGAGCAAAATCTACTAAATCAAATAGAAGATAAATTTATAGAAGAGAGGGCTTATGTTAGCGATTACAGCTTTAAAGTCCTAAATGCCCATCATAAGAAACATCTAGATTTTCTTGATAAAAATGAATCAATTACTAGCTACACTAATAAATTAGTATATTTATACCAACAGAATGCCCAGATAAAAGAGGCTATAAACAATATTAATAAGTTAGACAATATACTTAAAATAAGAAGAGAAGAACATTTAAGAAAAGTTGATGAGTATATGACAGAAACAGAGACAATCTTGGGCAAGCTAGACTACACAATGAACGAAATTCTTAATATGCAAAAAGTTTTAACACACAAAAGATATGGAATCTATATTGTTAGAAGGGATAAATACAACTCTGAGTCCCAGCTTATGTTAAACACCCTAGATGCCAACTTATCTCAAATAAAAATTCAGATTGAACTTATAGATAGTTCAGTTATTAAATTGAAACAAAGAGCGATATTCTACTCGGGAATTTCTATTCTACCAATACTACTATGTACTTTAATTGTAACAATCTTAACAATTAAATCTATAATGGGTTCTATTTTTAGGATAGGAGTTGATATTTCTATTCTTACTAAAGGAGACTTAACAAAACCAATTATCATTAGTAAAAAAGATGAACTTAGTATTTTAAGTTCGAATATAGAAAAATTTCGCCAATATTTAGAGAAAACCATCACTGGTACAAAAAAAGTTGCATACCTAATCGATAATACTAATACAAATTTAGGAGAAGCAGTAACAAAAACTTATATAGAACTAGAAGAGATAGACAATTCAGTCAATACAATTAGTTTTAGTGCTACACAACTCAATAGCAATATGAATATAACAGTGTCTGCCCTACAATCTACCCTAGAATATATTGAAAATTTTAGCATTAAAATTTCAGATCAGTTTAATATGGTTGAAAAATCTTCAGAAGCCTTAAAGGAAATTACAGAGTCTATTATAAATATTACAGAGTTAAATAAGGAGGGGGAGAGAAGAATAAAAGAACTAGTTATTTCTGCAAATAATGGAGATAGCAATCAACACATAACAATGACAACAATACTTGATATAAACAATAATATTGAAGGGTTATTGAAAATGATTGATATAATATCAAATATAGCATCTCAAACAAATCTACTATCGATGAATGCAAACATCGAGGCTGCTCATGCCGGTATAGCAGGTAGAGGTTTTGCGGTTGTAGCCCAAGAAATAGGTAAACTATCAGATGTATCAGCAAAAAGCAGTATACAAATGTCTGCAGAAATAGACCTTATAATTGAAAAAATTCGAAATGCTACTAGTAGTAGTAAAACAACTACTAAATCCTTTGAACAGATAAACTTAGAAATAGATAAAGTTAATAAACTCTTTATCAGTATAGACAGAGGAATTCATGAACTTAAAAATGGAAGCCAGGAAATAGAGAAAAATATGAAGAATCTAAGATCAATATCAACAATTGTAAAAAATACCTCTCAAGATATATCAAAAAACACATTGGTGGTATTATCCGAGGCAGAGAGTGCAAACAGTAGTTCTGCAAAGGTTGCAGTTGAAGCTAAAAACATAAAAGAAAAAATAGAGAATTTTAAGGAAGTAATTCACCATGTAAAAAAAAGCTCCAACTCCCTTGAAAACGAAAGCACAAGCCTAGCCGACAATCTTTCAATTTTTAAGGTATAACTACTATTTTATAGCCTTTGTCATCCATTTTTTGGATCTCCAACGCAGAAGCATTGCAAATCCACGAAATGTTTCATCTGTACCTATAGAGAGCCAAATACCTATTAAACCAAATCCCAAATGGATTCCAAAAACATAACTTCCCAGAACCATAATGCACCACATAGAGAATATTCCAAAAAAGACTGGAAATCTGACATCTCCAGCTCCCTTTAAAGCAGATATTGTAACTAAATTAATGGATCTTCCAAACTCAATATAGAAAGAAAATAAAAGAAGGGTAAAAGTTATAGTTGATATCTCGGGGTTTTTAGTGAAAACACCAATTAATGGTGATTTAAATAAATTAAGAATTACCATTAAAGTCATTGAGATAAAAGTACCAATTATTTGATATTTATACAATTTTTTATATGCAATTTCTGGTTGTTTGCTCCCTACCCAATAACCTGTTTTTAATTGAACAGCTGCACCAATGGACATTGGTAAAATAAAAACAAACCTTGCAATGGTTTGGGTGTAAATCATGGAAGACATGGCAAATGTTCCCAGTGTGGATACCATTGCCATTATAACTATTTGAGAAACATTGTAGGACATGTTCTCCCCTGCTGTAGGCACACCAATTTTAAGTATGGTTTTATAAATACTGGAAGGAATATTTTTCCATCCCCTAAGTGGAAATTTAACATCGGGCTTTTTATTAATTCTTATGGCTAAAAGAATACAAGCTGCAAATTGTGAAATTACAGATGATGCTGCAACTCCTGGTACCCCCAAAACAGGAAGTCCAAATGGGCCATAAAGGGAAATAGCATTTCCAATTACATTTATAACATTAGCAGTCATAGTAATATACATTGCATCTTTCGTATAACCATATGCTCGTAAAATTGTTGCCTGCAACATATTAAAAGCGATAAAAAAGGCTCCTATTCCACCAAAAATAAAAAGATATTGTGAAGCGTAAACCCTTAGTTCCTCTTCCACATTGTAGAACCCTAAAAGTTTTTTAGAAAAAACAAAAACCATAGTAGAAATAAAAATAGCTACAGCAGTAATCATAATAACACTACCCTGGGTAACATAAGCTGACTCCTGGGTTCGCTCAGCTCCAAGATATTGTGCCAAAACAATAGTAGTTCCTATACATATAACATTAAAGAGTATAGTAATTAAAAAGATATATTGGGATACTAACCCTATCCCGGCTACAGCTTGTTGTGAATAACCACTAAGCATTACTGTATCTACCGATGAGACTAAAATTCTAAAGAAATTCTCAAAAGCAATTGGTATTACTAATGCGACCATAGGGAGGGCTGCTCTATTTATTTTTTTTATACCATTCGGCTCTACTAAAGGTTTAGTTTTCATAATAGAGTCGATTGTATTCCTTTTAAAATATCGAGTCTATACATTTTCCTATTATTAGTTGTTGATAGAAACTAACACCATAAAATTTACTTTAAATTCTTCTTGGCACACAAGTTTTCAATGGGACAGATAGAACATTTAGGACTTACAGGTCTACAAAGATACTGACCAAACATAACAAAAATAGTATTAATTGGAATCCAGTACTTCTTGGGTAATTTCTTTCGAAGCCTCATCTCTGTTTCTAAAGGAGTTTTAGTTCTAACATACCCTATTCTGTTTAGAATTCTATGAACATGAACATCTACACAAATAGCTGGAATTTCAAACGCTTGTGCTAACACTAAATTTGCTGTTTTTCTTCCAACACCAGGTAGTGTAACTAATTCATCTATAGTCTGGGGGATAATCCCTCCAAACCTTTCATTTAATTCACCGGGAAGCTTTTTTAAATAACTTGCTTTATTTTTATAAAAACCAACTGGGAATATCATGTCTGCGATTTCCTCTTCTGAAAATTTATCAAAATCGTCTACATTAGAAATTTTCTTGAAAAGTCTTTCACACACTTCCGATGTGGTCCTATCATTGGTTCGTGCAGAGAGCAGAGTAGCTACAAGAATTTTAAATGGAGATCCTGTTTGAACCTTAATCAAATCAACAACAGGAACTTTATACTTTTTTACTTCTTGGGATAAAATTTCAAATACTTCATCTATTTTTTCCAAAAGACTATAGACTCCAACTAATTGTTTCGCCTGCAAGATATGGAATAACTCCATAAACTTCGTTGGGAACAACCATATCTTTTTTATAAATTGTTATTTTTTCTTCATTGTATGGGATTTTATAAAAATCGGCACCCAATTTACTTACAAAGGCTTCAAGCCTATCCAGGCAAGAGTTATTTTCAAATAACTCTGCAAGTTTAGGTAATAATACAGGGGAGGTAAAAACACCAGCTTTTGCTTTTAAACACTCTTTATCTGCTTTTGGATGTGGAGCACTATCTGAACCAAAAAAGAATTTCTTATCTCCACTAAAAACTGCTTCTCTAATTGAATCTCTATCCTCTTTTAATTTAGGTATGGGCATACATTTATTTGCACTATTATTAATCACATCTTCTACAGTAGATAAAAGGTGATGGAGCGTTACAGTTGCAACAATATTTTCTGGCATACTTTTAACAAATTCAACTCCATCTCGAGAAGAGACATGCTCCAGAATTATTTTAAGTTTAGGAAATTCCCGGTTCATCTCCTTAACTATTGGTAAAAAATCCTTTTCTCTATCCATAATAAAAGATTCAGGCTTCTCCCCATGAATGCTAAGAACCATTTCAGAATCCTCCATAGCCTTTAGCACTGGTCGCATTATTTTCCACTCGGAAATACCATCCTCCGAATTTGTAGTAGCTCCTGCAGGGTAGTATTTCCCTGCAATTACCCCAATTTTCTTTAACTTGGGAATATCCATAGGATCTGTTTTAGGTAAAATTTTAAAAGTCATTAGTGGTTCAAATTCAGGAACTATATTTAAAATACTATTTTTATATTCAAGTACCGTTTCAACCGAAGTAACAGGAGGAACTGTATTTGGCATAACTATTCCCCTTTTAAATTGATTTGCGGACTCTTTGGCATAAAATACCATAGCATCACCCTGTCTTAAATGAATATGTAAATCGTCTGGTTTAATTATTGTTATCTCTTTCATAGTAGTGAGTATATATTACTTTTCCCCGGGAATTAATAACCGAAGTTGAATTATCTTTATAAACTGTTGAATATCCGTTATTAAAATCTCTACATAGATCCCATGCTGCAGGGACAACAACTTCTCCCGTTGTATTAATAAAACCCTGTTTCCCATTGGAAACAAACCGGGCTAAACCTCCATGGAAAGAGTAAAAAGAATCACCCTCTACATATATACTTTCTTCACCCCGTCTATCTATATAACCTTTAAAATTAGAACCTTCAACAAATGCATACCCATTAGAGAAACCACTTAAAAAAGTATAGGAATTACTAATTTTTTCCCCTTTGGTATCAATATAGTACCTTTGGTTAGTAGTAAAAACAGGCGCAAACCCATCTTCAAAATCTCCACCATACATAAACTGGGGTGAAACTATTTCTCTACCTTCTATATCCAAATAACCAAATAAATTATTTTTTGAAAAGAGTGCTAAACCATTATTAAATACTCCGACATAATCATAGGTAGATTCAAAAAGAGTCTGCCCCTTTAAGCCTATAAATTTTGTCTTTCCATCAATTTCTACACGGGATATTCCATAAATAAATGGTGTTGCACTTCTATAAATAAACGGAATAACAATTTCTCCCTTTTTATTTATAAAACCCCACCGACCACCATCTTTAACTAAAGCTAGTTTATTATATGTGGTTGCACTTTCGTATTTAGGGGAGATAACAAAATCACCGGTTTTATCTATATACCCCCATGTTTTTCCATTTATAGAAGCTGGTGCTAAACCCTGGGAAAATTCATAAGCTTTTTTAAATTTATAATTGATGATTAATACACCTTTAGAATTTATATAACCAAAATTATTTCCATCATAAACTTTAATTAGACTGCTCTCACAACTAAAAAGAGTTAACACAATAGAAATTATTACAAGTTTATATTTCAATCAGCTATTCATCCAAGTATTTAATTTTGCTCTAAGCTCTGGAAGCCCGACCTTTGTTTCAGAAGAAAAAACCTGAACAGTAATCTCAGTTTTAATATCCTGAACAGACTTTTGTACAGCAAATAAAGTTTTATTAATCTGATTCTTTTTAAGCTTATCAGCCTTGGTTAGAACTATGTGCATTGGTAGTGCTCTTTCATCGCACCACTCTATCATTTGACAGTCGTTATCTTTTAAAGGGTGTCTAATATCCATAATAATAACTACACCTCGTAGACTTTGACGGCTACGTAAAAATCCTTCCATCAGGCCTTGCCATTCCTCTTTTAATGTCTTTGAAACAGCGGCATATCCATATCCAGGAAGATCCACTAAAAATCTTTTTTCATCTATTCCAAAAAAATTTATCTGTTGAGTTCTACCAGGTTTACTACTTGTTTTTGCAAGCTTATTCTGTCCTGTAAGTGCATTCAAAGAACTGGATTTACCTGCATTTGATCTACCGGCAAAAGCAACCTCTATAAATCTGTCCTCTGGTGGCTTTGAACTAGCACTGAATGCTGTAACAAATTTAGCATTCTTAAAATTTAACATTAAAACTCCTATTTTTTAAAGCATTCCAGTAAACACATCATTCTTGTTATATTTTCTTCCCTGGTTGATTGTTCTGTTAACGATAGATTTACAATTATTGATTCTATCTGACTAACTAATATATCTGTCATACTAGGCACGTGCAAGTCTTTAAATAGACCTGATTTTACACCATCGGTCATTATTCTGGAAAAAAGTTTTCTTATTCTAATTGTTCTTCGATTTAAACTTCGTGCAAACCTTTGCCCTTCACTCTTAACCTGTATTAAGAACTCAAGTAATAAAAATAACAACTCTCTTCTTGTAAAGCAAACATCGATAATATCAAGAATGATCATTTTTAATTTTTCATCTGCTGGGACATCACTTTTATAACCTATAGTTGAGTAATCAACCTGTAATGAATCCGTAAAGGTTTTAATAGCATACTTAAAAATTTCATCTTTATTTCCAAAATACTGATAAAGAGTTGTTCTTGCAATACAGCATTTATCAGCAATATTGGCTAATTTTGTGTTAGAGTACCCCTCTTCTATAAAAATAGCTAGTGCCATCTCCATGATATCTCTTTTTCTCTCTTCGTGATCCACAATCTTAGGCAAAACTCAATCCCCTCTTTTTTGACAATACATTAATTTTTGTTAATAATAGAATATCAGTCCAAATAAATTTAGTCTACAAAATATATTTGAAAATAGATTTTTCGGTATTCAAATCGTAAACTTCCCAAGAATCCCTTGTAAGTATACCATAACTTTGGCTAAAACCCCCTTTGGGAAGGGATATAGATCCTGGATTTAAAAAGTGTATCTCATCATTTTTCTCACCGACAGGAATATGGGTATGGCCTGAAAGAAATATAGAGCCATTATTAAGTTTTGGATAGTTTTCAGGACTATAGATATGTCCATGGGTGATAAAAATATCGTAATTTGAAGTTAATATATATGAGTAATCGGCCTTTAAAGGAAAATTCAGTACCATTGAATCAACTTCGCTTTCGCAATTACCTCTAACAGCAACAATCTGGTTTGATATCCCATTTAAAATTTCAATAACTTTTTGGGGATTATATCCTTGTGGCAGGGGATTTCGTGCTCCATGATAGAGAATATCTCCACATATAATTAACTTTCTGTAACTCCCCTTTGAATATATTTCCAAAGCTTTTTCAAGTGCTTCACTACTTCCGTGAATATCGGATATTACAAAAAAATTCATTTTTCTCTCTCCATCAAATAAAATGTTTGACCACAGTATATATCAATCTTACAATTATCACTATTAAGGTAGGAAATAGATTAGTGAAAAGAAGTATTTTATGGAATGGGTTTGAGTTAAAAAAAGGGGAAATATCTACTAAAATTGGAGAAGTACCTTATATTGCTTACACTCCGGAAAGAACAGATCAGGTAGTAAATATTGCAATACATGGAGAAGGACACGAAAAAGAGGATTGGCTCTGTTTTAATTCTGTTTTAAAACTTGGTAATTTGTTAAAAGAGTCTATTAAAAGCAACTCTGCATTTATAGCTTTTGATCTTTACGGTCATGGTGAGTGGGTTATAAATAATAAAAATTTCAATATATATAATTTATCAGAAAGTGATAAAGAAGAACTTATTGAGAAGTCCTCTATTGCAATTGAAGAAGCAATTCCAATTTTATTAAAGGATGAAAATCTGGAAGATAATAAATTAGCAATAACAGCATTCTCTTTAGGTTGTAGCGTGGCACTTGGAATTAGAACCGCTAATCCGAATCTCAAAACAGTATTAATATCTCCTTATCCAGCTGATATAAGATCAAACTGTAAACATTACTGTGTTATAAGAGGTTCTAAAGATGCGCAAATAAGTACTGCAGAGTTTCAGGATATCTATAATAAACTACCAAAGGGAACAATACTTGAGAGTTTTGATTCAGAACATGAGGTTCCGGTTTCTTGGATACACCACGCTAAGGAGTTTATCTACACGTCAGTGTAAAAAGGTAAATAAATATGAAAGGATGATCCTATTCCTAATTTAGACTCAACAGTAATTCTTCCACTATGCTTTTCAACTATATTTTTTGATATATATAAACCTAGACCCAAGCCGTTAAAATTCTTGCTAACCGATTTATTATTTTGTATAAATTGATTAAATATAGTTTGTAGTTTACTCTTTTCAATTCCTATTCCTGTATCTGAAATAGTAATTTTTATATAGAAATCTTCAAAACCTGCTGTTACCTTTATTTCACCCTGGTTTGTAAATTTTATACTATTACTAATAATATTTAAAAAAACTTGTAATAACCTATAATAGTCCCCGTTAATAATAAATCTGTCAGGTGTAACTGTAGATATTAAGGAAATAACCTTGCTCTCGTATATATAACTAAAGTGATCCATTACATCATTAATTAAAAAGGCTAAATCTATTGGTTCTTTTTTTAAACTAATTTTATTATTATCAATACTAAAATAACTAATTACGTTGTCAACAAATTGAATTAGTTTTCCACTTTTATTACCTAATTGCTTAAAACCCTCTAAAACAAAATCAGGTATAGAATCCGTATACTCCCCTATAGAATCAACCAGCATTACAATACTGGCAATAGGGGATTTTATTTCGTGCACAATATTAGCAAGCATTATTTCACGACTTTTATGCTCTTGTTCAATTAATGCCTTCATTTGAAGAAGATCTTTTGAACTTTTATTGTTTTGGTCCAACTGATAATTCAATTTTTTCCCAACACCTTTCATATAAAAAAACATTTTGGATAATACTCTTTCAAAAAACAATGAGGGTTTTGAAGTATTCCAAATATAGTAGTCAAAGGGTGCATTATAAATTGAATCCTTATTAAAAATAACTGTATTGTTTACGGTACAATCTTTTAACACTTTAAAGACCTTGTCGTCATCTGACCAATTTTGAATTCCTATTAATTCAGGTAAACTATTACACTTATATTTTTTTGCAATTATCTCTTTGTTAAGCAATATATAGTCATCTAGAATTTCAAAACCAAAATAGTAATAAAAATTATTAATTATTGTGGTGATATCTGCGCAACTACAAATTAACCTGCAGTTTTTAATTTTTATATTCTTAAGTTTATGTATTTTCTCAATATATCCCATAACCATAAATGGTTCATAACCCACTAATAATTTTTTTTTAAAACCCTTGGGAGTTGATTTAAAAGAGAATAAACCCAATTTTATTTCTTTGGTTTCGTAATAAAATGAATTTTCAATTTTACTTGTTGCTATTTCGGGATCACTTAATAACACCGAGTATGGAGTATAACGGATTATTGTAGAAAGAATGGTGGGGTCATCTTTTAAATTTTTTGTAATATTATATAGATGAGTATGGGTGTGAAATAAAGGGGAACACTTTAAATAGTTTGCTAAAAGCTTTTCACTTTGGATTGGATTTATCCATTTTGAATAATCTTTAAAATCTGATAATTCAAGATTTGTCCCACACAATAATTGATCAATATCCCAATTATTAGAATTGAATTCGCTAATAAGCCCGTGAAAATTAGTTATATTATCTCCTGGAATCTGGAGTAATTCATCCTCCGATAAATTATCCTTTTCAACTAATTCCTTCCAATGAATCAATAGTTCCCTACCTTTGATTCCTAGGTTATACTTTATGGGATTGGAGGATCAAGTAATATGGGCATGAAAAAAAGAGGAAATTATATATCATGGGATGAATATTTTATGGGAATTGCACTTTTGTCGGGGAAGAGGAGTAAAGATCCAAACACTCAGGTTGGTGCATGTATTGTAAAAGATAATAAAATTATAGGTATGGGTTATAATGGTCTACCTAAAGGTTGTGACGATGATGAGTACCCTTGGGATAAAGAGGGTGATTTTTTAAATACAAAGTATCCATATATTGTTCATGCAGAATTAAATGCAATCCTTAACTCTATACATAGTAATCTTAAAGATTCAATCATATACGTAGCACTTTTCCCTTGTAATGAGTGTGCGAAGGCTATAATTCAAAGTGGAATTAAAAAGGTAGTTTATTTATCGGATAAATATAAGGATTCGGATGTATTTAAAGCTTCCAGAAAACTTTTTAATAGTGCCGGTGTTATTTTAGAACAACTAGATATTAAGGATGAAATTATTATTTCTATAGATAAGGATAAAATTTAGTTAATGAGCATACAAATTTTAGGTGGAGATTTAACTAATTACTACCTATTTAAACTTATGGAAGAGCATAAAATAAATGTTAAGTTAGAGGGATTTGGTCACTATTTAAAGCAAAAGATACCAAAACCTGTAAAATTTGATGGTTTTAAATTAATTATTGCACCTATCCCATTTACTATTGATGGATTAACAATTTACGCCCCATATAGTGATGAAATTTTACATATTGATACATTTCTGTCAAAGGCTGATAAAGATGCAGTAATAATTGGAGGCCCTTTTAATATTAATGATTCTCGGCTTATAGATTTAACACAAAATAGTTCATTTACCAATTTAACCGTGGTTCCAGCTTCGGAAGAGATTATAAAAATAGCTATAGAAAAAAGTAATATAACAATTAATAGTTCAAATATACTTGTAACAGGAGAGGGAAGAATTAGTAAACAAGTTGTTAAAATATTAGAGTCCCTTGGTGCAAATATATACTTTAATAAAAATTTTATAATAGATGATACAGATATAATTATAAATACAAGGAAAGATTTCTCTTTATCCAATAGTGAACTTGACTTGTTAAAGGATGAGTGTTTAATTATAGATGCAACACCTACTGGATGTAATATAGACACACGGTATGG
>JAFGYD010000266.1 GCA_016936295.1 Spirochaetales bacterium
CTCTTGCATTAAAGCGGTATGACCACCAAGTATATTGACCGGGACTTTGATCAAAAAATCTAAATACATCTATAAATCCCGCAGCTACAAACCTATCCATCCAAGCTCTTTCTTCTGGTAAAAATCCAGGATTACCTACATTTGATTTAGGGTTTGCCAAGTCTATCTCTTTATGTGCTACATTATAGTCACCACATAAAATAACTTTTTTACCCATATCCCTTAATATTTCCATTCTTGATTGTACAGATTCACAAAATCTAACCTTGTAATCTATTCTTTTCCCTTCTGCCTGGCTATTTGGAAAATAGCAATTAATTACAATAAAGTCTTTAAATTCAAGTTCCAGGTACCTTCCTTCGCTGTCAAATTCATCAATTCCAAGTATATTTATGGATGAAGGCTTCTCTTTTGAATATGTGACAACTCCACTATAACCCTTCTTTTCTGCACTAGCGAAATAACTATAATATCCAGGTTGCTCTATAAATTTTGTTGTTAATACTTCGGGATTAGCTTTAGTCTCCTGTAGGCATAAAATATCAGGATTTTCATCCTTCATCCACTTATATAATCCTTTAGATTCAGCGGCTCTTATACCATTAACATTCCAAGTAATAATTTTTATCATATTTAATATTTTATTCTATATACATATATATTACAATTTATATATCTGATAAAGAAAAGGATAAATAGATGAAACTCAAAACAAAATCTTTTTTTAGTAATTTTATTGCACCACTGGTGGTGTTTCTTGCAGTTATAGTTTTTACATTTTTGAAAATGGCAGGAGAAAAAGTTGATGATTTAACAAAAACACAAGCAGCTGTTTTAAACGCTGCATCCTCCGACATTCAGAGCTTTCTTAATAGCTACAGCGCACAAATGGAGATAGGAAGCAGACTAACAGATATTATTGAAATGATAGAAACAATGCCCCAAACCCACATAGAAAAGGAGCTATCCCTACTTCCACAGTACCGGGAAGTAGTCGATACATTAGCAGGAATTGCTGGTAACAAAAAAGAGATTGATCTTGTCTATGTCGCTTCGGAAAATAGCCCTATACTAGTTTCAAATACTTGGGCAGATATTCCAGCAGACTACGATGCAAGAAAACGTCCTTGGTATATTGGAGCAAAAAAAGCTAATGGAGTATTTATAACCGATCCCTACGAAACAGCAGCTATAGACACTAAAAACTCATTGGTAATTACACTTTCATACCCAATTAAAGTAAATGGTATTTTTAGAGGGGTTATTGCTATGGATTTTACAATTGGAGGTGTATCTGAAATTGTTGATATGGTTCAAAGTGCTAATACAGATATGTCTTTAACGCTATTTAATGGAACAAATACACAAATTTTATACAATAAAACAACAACTTTCTCTGATAATGTATTTATGAAAGATCTTTTTGGGCCATTAGGATATACAGAACAAGAGCAAAAGGATTTTATAAATATGTTTAACAATGTTTTCATAAATGAGATTCCTCAAAGATTTGATGCTCATAGAGTTGTACATCTATTAAAAATTAAAGAATCACCATGGATTTTAGCGGCCGCATTTAATAAGTCAGATGTTATAAATTCAAATCTTGCTGATTCTTTCTACACCTATTTAGTAGCAACAATAATATTCTGCTTAATACTTATTTCGGGTCTAATTACTTCAAGATTAATTATCTTTAACCCTATTAAGGAGTTATCCTCTAAGTTCTTTGACATATCCCATGGAGAGGGTGACCTTACTGTAAAAGTTTTAGTTAAAACAAAGGATGAATTGGGGGATCTTGCTAATAATTTTAATAGTTTTATAGAAAAGATTAGATTAATGATGGTTTCTGTAAAAAATTCTACAACTTCCATCGAAGAAAAACAAAACATAGTTGCAACCACTACTCAAGAAACAGCATCCTCATCTGTTGAAATTAGTTCAAATGTTGAATCAATCAATAAACAGATAGAAGAGTTAAATGGCCAAATACAGTCTATTTCATCTGCAATGGATCAAATAGGGGCTACTGTACAAAGTTTATCAAATACGACAGGAACCCAGATGAAAGCCGTTGATGAGGCTAGCTCCTCAATTGAGGAGATGGTTGCTCAGCTAGATTCTGTTGCTAAAATTGTAAACGAGAAAAAGAAAGAGGCTGAAAAACTAAATGAAATAATCTATGAAAGTGGGAAACAAATATCCGATGGTACTGCTGCAAATGAAGAGGTTGTAGAGTTGGCAGGAAAGGTTTCTGATATGTCAGAGGTTATTAGTAATATAGCAACCCAGACCAATTTACTATCTATGAATGCAGCAATTGAGGCAGCACATGCAGGTGATGCAGGAAAAGGATTTGCTGTTGTTGCAGACGAAATTAGAAAACTTGCAGAGATAGCCCAGGATAACTCTACAGAAATTCAGGAAACTATAACAAATATCCTGGATAAAGTTAATGTAGCGTACAATATATCAAAAGAGAGCGAAGAAACATTTACAAAATTAAGGGATGGTACCCAATCTACTATTCAAGCTCTTGAAGAGATAAATGTATCAACACAGGAACTTTCTCAAGGTGGAGCTTTAATTATTACTGCGAATGGAGAACTAGCACGGGTATCAACAATAGTTCAGGAAAGCACGCAAGAAATGAATGAGACAATAACAATGGTTACAGAATCAACAAGAACTGTTGCAGATATCTCTAGCCATGTAACAGATGGTATGATAGAAATATCCCACGGAACAGGGAATATAACGGAAAGTGTTAATTTAGTTCATGGATTAACAGAAGAAGTTACAGCAAATACAGCTCTACTTAAAGAGGAGACTGACAAATTTAAAACTTGATTATTTATAATTACGCAGCTCATCTATTGTTTGGGCTGCTAATTCAACAACGTTCTTTACTCTTTCTGGAATGCCGGAAAGAGATTCATTAAAGGCCAAATCTTCTAATGCTTCCGCCTCTTTACCAATAGCGACAATATCTAAATTTAAGCTACTACCCTTAATGCTATGGGCAATTTCTCTAATTCTTTTACAGTCATTTAAAGGATTTAATGTTTCCAATTCCTTAATATTTAATTCTAAATTTTCTATATAAGAAGGAAGAACATCAATTAAAATTTCCCTTTCTCCCATAAATCGTTCTAATGCTTTATTGTAATCAAATAACATATAACCCTCCATTTTATTTAACCATTTATCCAGGAATTTCCCTACATCATCTTTTTTAAATGGCTTAGTCATTACATCGCTCATACCACAATTAATACACTTTTCATATTCACCTTTTACTGCACTTGCTGTTACAGCGATTATAGGTAAAGTGAAACCATGTTCTCTAATTTTTAGAGTAGCGTCATATCCATTCATTATAGGCATTTGACAATCCATAAAAATCAAATCTACTTTTTCTGTATCAACAACTTCAACAGCTTCTTTCCCATCAGATGCAACTATAACATCATAACCTAACTTCATTAAAATTGTTCTAAAAAGCTTCTGATTTACTAAATGGTCTTCAACAACTAAAATCTTCTTAGTAACAACGCTGGTTCCTTTCTCAAATTCAAGTACATCTTTCTCATCTTCAACTGTAGAAAAATCCATACTCTTAAAGTTAGTTAACTCATGTAAATATTCATCTTCATCTACTGGTTCTAAATCTTCTATAACTTCAAAAGCACTATCTGAAAAGGATAGAGGTTCCATAAAATCATCATCTATTGAATCCAACTCTTCAAGATCATCTAAATCTTCAAATTCCTGAAGATCTTCAGACTCCTCCAAAGTGAAGATGTCTTTTATAATTTTGTATAATGACTCTTTATTTACAGGCTTGGTAACATATCCTTGAAACCAACCTAACAGTTTCATTTTTGATTCTTCTATCCCCTTCCCTTTCAGAGACATTAAAACCTTTTTTGTATACTTTATAAGCCCATTAGAGTGAATTTCACCAGCTAGTTGCCATCCATCCATTCCTGGTAGTAACTGGTCAATAAAACAGATATCGTATGGTGTCCCGCCGGAAGCCTTACTAACAAGCTCATTAATTGCATCCATTACAGTATATACCTCGGTTACACTATAATCCCAATTACGTAAGATATCTGAAAAGATTTTATTCACTTTTTGATTATCATCAACCACTAGAATATTTAAATTTCTATCAATAGGTTTTTTATCTATCTGTTTATATTCCATCCCTGGTGTTATTGGAATTTCAAAATAGAAACATGCACCCTTTCCCTCTTCACTTTCAACCTTCATCTGGCCACCCATCATTTGTACCAGACTTGAGGATATGGACAAACCAAGTCCTGTCCCTCCAAATTCCCTAGTAGTTGAAGTATCTGCCTGTGAGAATGCCTTAAATAAATTACTCTGTTTCTCTTTGGAAATCCCTATACCAGAATCTGTAACCGAAAATTTAAGCTTCTTTAAACCATTGTCATTATTAATAAACTCAACATGTAGAATAATCTCTCCTACTTTGGTGAATTTTACTGCATTACTCATTAAATTCACAATAATCTGTCTTAACCTAACTTGATCACCTAAAATATAATGGGGCATTTTTTTGTCTAAAGATATGGCAACATCAACACCTTTTTTGTGGGCTTCCAATGCAGAAAGATCAACGGAATTTATTATTGTTTCATATAAATTATACTCTATATTTTCAAAGACAAGCTTACCAGCCTCAATTTTTGAAAAATCAAGAATATCATTAATTAGTGTCAAAAGAACCTTTGCAGCAAACTCTATCTGCGAGACATACTCTCCCTGTTCACTATCAAGATTTGTATCCTGTAAAAGTTCTGCTAACCCTGTTACAGTATGTATTGGAGTTCTTATTTCGTGGCTCATATTTGCAAGAAATATACTTTTTGAAGCCTCGGATTTTTCAGCAGCAGTCTTAGCTTCAAGCAGATCTCCCTGGGATTCAATTTCTGATTTAATATCAACAACAACGGCTAAAATTATATAGACACTACCTATAATTGTTTTATCCATGGTTATTTTCCACCAACCACTCTCTTTTTCCTGATTTATATATTTTAAATTAGCTGTTACAGATCTTTTCCTATTGCTAAAAAAAGGTTTTATAATATCAATGTATATATCATTACTTTTACTATCTAGAAAGGTATTTAAAGGTTTATTTTCAATTTCTTTCTCGGAAAAACCAATCATTTTTGAAAATGCAGGATTTGATTTAATTATAACTCCATGATGATTTAATAAGAATTGACCTGTAGAGCTGTTTCTAAATAATTCAAGAGAGTAATTAAAATTCATTTGTCCTACCTATTTTTATTTAGAATTTCCAACGCCTTCAGTTTGATACTCTCTCCATTTATCGGCTTAACACAGTAATTCTTTATACCATAAGATAGAACCTTTAAAACATCATTTCTTTGCGTTGAGGAAGTTAATACTAAAATTTTATCATATAGGATTGGAGATATTTCCGATAGTATTTTAAATCCATCTACAACTGGCATCATTAAATCCAGCACAATTAAGTCAAACTCATCTTTATGTGGTTCTTTTAAAAAATCTTCTCCCCGTATATAGTAACACATCTCCCACTCAAAGGATTTAAAAACAGATTTTACTATTGCATGAACAACTTTATCGTCGTCTACAACTGCAATTTTAAGTTTTCCCGGCTTTATATTGGTTTCAAGACTATTAGGATCTATACTATTCTGTTGATTCATTGAACGATAAGAAACATTTATAGACTCATCTTCATGGGTTTCATTTTTTGAAAACAGCAGATCACTTTTAGATATATTTACAAAACCATGCATTACTTTTTCCAGGTTATTTTCTACAACAATATCGTAAAGCTCAGGATGAGTAGAAATATATCCCTTAATCTCGATAGATGAAGTTAATATTCTTAATTTTGTATCATCAATTTGGGCACCTTCCATACAAAAATGAATTAAACTAGTTAATTTTTGTCTATCCTCTAACCCAAATGGAATATCTGTCATCATTAAAAGTACCAGGGGATTTTTAACTTTATGTAACTTTATAAGTTCAGCTATTCTATATCTAACAACTTCAAGTCTATTTCTATTTAAACCCATAGCGACTTCTACAAATATAATATTATCATTTAAACGAACTTCTAAAACACAGGGAGTATTATCAACATCTACATCAATATGCAATATTTCTGATATAGCTTTAAGTAATGTCTCCATATCCATAGGTTTTTTTAAGAATTTTTTAACACCCAATGGTATGGTCTGCATTAAAAAATTTTTTTCAGGGACATCTTTCGAAACAAAAATAACAGGGATATTCGAGGTATTTGGATTATTTCTTTTTTTGTTTAATATAGTTATACTATCCATTCTTGTTAAATCTTTTTCCATAATAACAAGATCTGGTACAATACTTAAAAGTTTGCTATTTCCATCTAAACCATTAATGGCCAAATGAGGCTCCAGATTATTTTGTATACATAACTTTTCGGCTAAACTCCTAAATGCTTCAGCTTCATCAATTATTAAAATCTTTTTCACAATGAACCTCTAATTACTTTTTTATATTTGATATTTTAAAAAATGCTTCTTCGTAAGAATCACCCATTAAATAATCGTATAAATAAACCTCTTGTTCAAGCCCATTTTCAACAATAGTCACTATAGGATTCACAACTAAAGAGTTTATATATTCTATACTTAGACCTTTTTTTAATAAAAAATCAACATAGGATATATTTTCAAATGGAACAGGGGTACAATCATCATCGTACAAGTAACCTGTACCATCCAAGATCTCCTCTAATGGACTTTTCGTATAGTGAAAACATCGCCTTGGTGGAGTTTTAGGGTCAACAGCACCGACTCTTTTTAACTCCTTTTCCATTTCGGTAATAAGGGTTGTAATATCCCTGTTCGAGAGGCTGGTTCTTAATACCATTACCGCAATGTCTGTGCTTACAGAGTTTATTTTTAATAATTCAGGAATATCATAATTAATAACATACAATGCACCAATCTTCTTAATACTTTGGCCATGAACATAGAAGAAATCCCTATCATTAACCCATAGATTAAATAGCTCTTTACTGGATATATTTAATTTTTCTAGGGCTTGATAAGCTGTAATAATCTCAACATCATCCCATTTAACCTTATACCATTGTTCAAATCTTTCCCTCATTAATGGAGTAAAACACTCTTTGCCTTCCCTTGCAATTTTACATTTTAATGAATAATGGTTTTCAATTACTCTGTTTTTAGTAACAAAATCTCCTGGAATATTAGCTAGATATACTAACTCTATTCCTGTTCTAAATGTAGGATTATTATATATTACATTAAATAAAGGGCTCTCAACTTTAATTCCGTTTGTTTCCGGTCTAAGATATAAAAATAAATCCTTATAAGAGTCATCTCTCCTTGTTTTCATATAAGGTAGAACTATAGTAGGTTTTCTTAGATCGCTTTTAATCTCTTCCATCACTTAAATTATAGTACAATATTAGATTGCAGTAATTGTTTTTTTTTATATAATAATCATATGGATGATTTACTTCAGTTTACCGGGCATGTTCAAAGAGTTATTGTGGAAAAAGCACACATAATTAGAGGAACTTTTTCTGACAAAGAAGATAAAAAGAAAAAAACTTTAGAAGTAATTTATAACGATTCTGGAAATATATTAAAAAAAATTCACTCCGATAAA
>JAFGYD010000267.1 GCA_016936295.1 Spirochaetales bacterium
ACTCCTGTTCATTTTTATATATATGAAGTGCTACGGTTTTTCTATAAGGGATGTTTATATAGACCCCGAAACAGGTTTAATTTCAAGAGCTGTGTATAAAGATAAAAACAGTGAGATTGAAAGAACAATGGATATACTGGATATTAAATTGGTAGAGGGAAGTACAAAATACAGACCAATGCATTTGACTGTATACAATCATAAAAATAAAAGAAGTTCAGATATGATTGTTAAAAAGATTCTATTGAACAGCAATTTGCTAGAAGATTTGTTTACAACCAGGTATATTGAAGAGTAGTATCCTACCCGAAAAAGGTTATAACTAACGATTAATATTTACCTTTAAAAAGATTGTAAATAATATTAATTTATGAGAAAAATTGTAGTAATTATTGGTTTAGTACTTATGTTAGTAAATTGTGCAAGTCAGCCGGATATACAAAAAGAAACTATCGTTCTACCAGATGAATTGTATTCTCAAGATACAATTAAGGGCGACATAATTTGCTGGGAAAATTATAAAATACCTCAGTTAAACAGAACCAGGACAATTCGTATCTATCTGCCTCCGGGATATAGTGACTCTAATCAATCATATCCTGTTATGTATATGCAGGATGGTCAGAATGTTTATAATGATAATTTCTCAGTAAATGGTGGTTGGAAAGTAAATGATACAATTGATTCTATAGTAAGTGCAGGTTTACATAGAGGAATAATTGTTGTTGCAATAGATAACTCTGCATATAGAGTTCAGGAATATGTACCATATAAATTTGAGACTGCACACATGTCCTCACAACAAAGTCAGGCTGATGCGATGTCTGATTTTATTGTTGAAACATTGAAGCCGGATATAGATAATAACTTTAGGACTCTTACTAATATAGAGAATACAATGATTTCGGGATCGTCTTTTGGATCTTTCTTAACAATTTATACAGTTTTGAGACATCCTGGTGTATTTGGAAAAGTTGGTGCATTTTCTACAGCATTAAGTTCATGGAACGTTGCTAAAGAGTTTGAAGAATATATATTATCATCAGAAGATCAAAATAAAACTGATTGGTTCTTTTATGTGGGGAAAGATGAAAGTAGCGCCGATTCCCAATTAGCATTTGACGCTATTAGTAAACTTTCGCCAAATAGAATTGTACATTATATAGATCCAAAGGGTGGACATGATGAAGCATCATGGGCAGCATCATATAGATCAGCTTTACCATGGATGTTAAATATTTCCAATGAAATTGAACCTATATGGGATGGAATTAGAAGGGATAAAGGCTTTTATAATAGTAGAGGTGAATTTATACTTGGAAAACCAGAATTAAAGGGAAACTCCGTTAAAGAAGGAGAAATTACCTTTATATACAGTGGTGAAGGTAAAAATGTTGTATTAGCTGGTGATTTTTCTGGGTGGGATGCTACAAGAAATGAATTTATTATGAAAAAAGTAGATGATCATTTTGAGATTACAATACCTATGAAAGCAGGATCCTATAAATATAAATATGTAATCGATGATAGATGGGTCTCTCCATCTTTAATTTTAGAAAATATGAAACCAGAGCCTACAGATCTAGTAGATGATGGATTTGGTGGTTTTAACGCTGTTTTAGTTCTGGAATAAATGGATATGGTGTGTAACACGGTCCGTAATATTCAAATTGATAATCCGTATACCAGACCTTTTAGGGCTTCCCTAAATCTTTTTTCAGGGTTGTTCATTGCACTTATATTTGAAAGAATAGGGACAAAGCATCTAAAAACAATTGATGCAAGTTCCCTTTTTTTATCTATAAGATCTATTGGTAAATCCTCAATTCTTTGGAAAATATCTATATAGAGTTTAATATACCTGCTATGAAGTTCTTTTAGCTGGCTAAAATCCTCAAAATCGATACTGTAAAAAAGTTCGGTATTCTTCTCATACTCTTTCCAGAGACTAAAACAGAGATCTGCTATTGCATCCAGAGTTATCTGATCCCTTTTATTCAGTTCTTCAAGATAATATATTCCATAATTAAATATTGGACTTGTAATTTCCAATATAAGCTGTTCTTTGGTATTGAAATGATTAAAAAGAGTTCTCCTTGCAATTCCGGCACTCTCTGCAATCTCATCCATAGATACATTCTCGGATCTCTTTTTTATAAATAGACCTATAGCTGTATTAATAATTAATTCTCTTGTTCTCTCTTTTTTACCCATTGACATTATTATATAAGAATATTAAATTGCACTCTATAGTGCATTTTTTAAATAAAGGAGAAAATATGTTATTTACAGCAATTATAGCAATGACTTTGGCTCTTATTTTTTATTCAGCTGGGGTATGGGGCGAGAAGTTGTCCGGTGGATTAAAGATTTGGAACCTTGTAATGTTCTGGCTTGGGCTTGTTTTTGATTCTACAGGAACAGCTATTATGTCTGGGTTTTCCAATGCTAGTTCAATAAGTCTGCATACTGTAACAGGAGCCCTAGCAATTCTTTTAATGATATTCCATGCAATATGGGCTACTGTTGTACTGGCACGAAAAAATGAAAAACTTATTTCCACATTCCACAGGTTTAGCATAGTTGTATGGCTAATATGGTTAATTCCTTATGTATCCGGTGTAATTGTTGGAATGAATTAATAAGAATTTATATTCACGAAAGATAGGTGCGCATGTTCAAATATTAGAATTTATTTATTTCTATCTCAAATTGATATAACAATTCTCATCCAATTGCTTGTTATGTTTCAAATTGCTCTAATATTTCTAATGCTTTAACAGAATTTATTACATATTTTTTATCAGAATTAAAACTTTCAAATAAATTTTTTTGATTCTCATTCATCTCTGAATGATATTTAGATTCTATTAATATATTATCTTCTGTTATAAAATCTATTTCATATCCATTTTCGTACAGGTAGTATATTTTTTTATTATTCCTTAATTTCAAATAAATATAATTTTCAAAATAACTACCATAATCCCTTTCCCCGGTAAATAAATATTTTATTCCAAGATCGCATGCATATATTTTTTTTGGTGATAATAATTTTTCATTGGTTCTACCATGTCGAGTTAATAAATGTATTAAATATGTCTCTTCAAAATAATTCAGATACCTTCTTGCTGTATCTACAGATAAGTTAAGTATGTTAGCTATTTTGTTTATACTGATCTGTTTACCACTTCTTTCCATGAGTAATGTATAAAAATCTCTTACCACTTGATGATTTCGAATAGCATTAAAAGCTGTGATATCTTTTTGAATAATGTCATCAACAAGATTCATTAAGTATTCTCTATTGGGATTTAATACATTTTCAGGCATTCCCCCATCTTTTAAATATTCTTTAAAATATGTTTCTAATAAGTATTCTTCGCTTCTTTTTATTTTAATACTTTTAAATTCTAGATATTCTGGAAAATCTAATGGTTTTACTTCGTAAGTGATTGATCTACCAGTTAAAAATGCTTTTTTGTCATTTAATAATGAGCTGGATGAAGATGTTGCAAATATTTTTACATTCTGATTATCATAGATATTCTTTAATTGTTGATGGTAATCTTCTTTGTAGGTTACTTCGTCAAAAAATGCAAAGATTTTTACATCCATTGATAATTTATGAATTTTTCTAAATTCAGTTAAAATTTCAACTAACAGGTTCTTTCTTAGTATATAATCATCTAAACTAATATAGAGTATTTGTTGTGAATTAATTCCATTTTCAATTAAATCATATATTAAGGCTTTCATAAGAGTTGTTTTCCCAACACGTCTTAGTCCTGTTAGAAAAATAATAGATCTATTTTCAACATTTGATTTTAATTTATAGAAATAGCTTTTTCTTCTGATTATTCCGTTTAATGAATATTTCCCTTCCCACCAGGGGTTATACTGGTATAATAGTTCTTCCATGTCTTAAATATACAGCTATAAAACCAATATATCAAGATTATTGTATGATAGTATCGTATAAATGGGTGAGCATATCTTTGTTAAGCACCAATCATTATTCATATTCATCTAGATTTTGATCATGAAACTCAGTATTTTGTGAATAACAGATATAGTAGTGAGAGTTCATCATAAAATAATTATATTTTTTATTTTCTGAAGTATCATATTCTGTTATTTCAACAATTTTATTTATAATTTCCAAATATCTTTTTCTTTTAAGAATTTTTTAAATAAAGTTATATCATTTACATCAAAAATTTTAGTTAGGCAGGAAAACCACTTTGCTAATTCATTTTCATTTTCTATGATTTGTATTTTGGGAATTTCATCTTTAAAAACTTTATTTGTAAGATCTATTAACATCCCAGTTTGAGTAAGCATATTTGAAAAATTCAAATCTAATAACTTTCTTTTTTGATTATCAGATACATCAGCTAATAGTAAAGTATCAGGATTGTTGTTATTGATTATATAATCAGTTGTCAATTCAAAATTAATAGTATTTGCATGCGAGAAATCCTTTCTAAATTCATGCTTACCCCTGATAAAATAGAAGATTTAATGCATATATCTATGAAATTTTGTTCAATTTTCATTTAAAGTCCTTACTTTATTAATTATTTTATATGTTTAAATTATACATCATGATAATCTTTCATCCATTTTTTGATATATAATTCCTTGTTCTCTTTTTCCAACGGCAATAACTAAAATTACTAATTCATTATTAATAACTTGATATGCAAGTCTATATCCAGAAGATCTAAGTTTTATTTTATATACATCTTTGTGTCCAACTAATTTTGCAGAAGGAACTTCAGGTTCTGTTATTCTTTTTTCGAGTTTCTTTTTAAATTCTTTTCTTATTCCTGCATCTAATTTATTCCATTCCTTTAAAGCTACAGGTAGAAACTTCAATTTATAGGTCGGCAAAATCAACCTCTATTGCTTCAGTTGTATCTTTTAATCTTTCTGTAACAGTTCTGCTAAGTTTTATATCTGAGAGGAGCTCCATCATTTTTTCATAAGTATCAGCTGGAACAAGATATGCCGTAGGTTTATTATGATTTAATACTGCAATTGCAGATCCATGAGATTGCTCTATCAAAGAACTTGGGTTTTTCTTGAGTTCAGAAATACTTACTGTATATTCAGATAATATTTGCATCATACAAAACTCCTAAAATAGTCTATAATTATGTATTAAATATAGGTCTATTTTTAAGTCTTATCAAGGATGATATTAATAAATTTGTTAAATTAAATAATTGAATTCATAACCGTAGGTTTTTTCAAAATGCTTAGTTTGATTAATTGCAAATTCAATTTTGTACTTGAATGTAAAACCGTAGGTTTATTTTAAGGCATGAAATATTCACTAAGTAATTATGTGTAAATCTTAATAAATATAATTTTATCAATTAAAGACCGTTTAACGTCCATTTAACCTGCCGGATTGTGCCCGTAGGGATTGGCGTGAACTTTGCATGGGCGAAGCGCAAAGTTCATGACAAAATATCCGGACTGGTTTAAAACTTTGATACTAAATAAGGACTCCGGGGTTTTCTATTATAAATAATATTAGATAGCAATTATAAGGAGGGATCAAATGAGATTCTATACAGAACATCATCAATATTATTGTGGTATCGATCTTCATGCACGAGGAATGTATATG
>JAFGYD010000268.1 GCA_016936295.1 Spirochaetales bacterium
ATAGCTTTAAATCAAAGAGGAATTAAAAATAACTCAAGATCTACAGTTATTCGAGCAATGAGAAAGGGGAATTTACTCCATAAGAGTAAACGAGCACCTAATGCCTTACAAAACCAGATAAAAGGGCAAATAGACCCAAAAACATTATTAAAAGGGATTTTCAGCTACTAAACCTAATGAAAAGTGGCTAACTGATATAACTGAAATACCATGTTTAGATGGGGAATTATATGTAGCTCCAATTTTTGACTGTTTTGGAGGGGAAATAATAAGCTTGGCTATGGATAGCCATATGAAAAAAGATTTATGTATAAAAGCTGTTAAGGAGGCATATCAGAAAAGAAATCCAGGAAATGGAGTAATTATCCACAGTGATTCGGGTAGTCAGTACACTAGTGATAAATACAAGGAAACTCTTGGCCTATATAGGGCAATTCAAAGCATGAGTGATGTAGGAAAATGCTATGATAACAGCAGAATGGAAAGTTTTTTTGCTACCCTAAAAAAAGAGAAAATCTATAAAATAAATACTCTTAAAATGAAGAGAGAGGAAGTAAAAACTATCGTCTGGAGATATGTAATGATTTACTATAACAGACAATTAATTTGTACTGTAAATAAAGGAGGGTTTCCCCCAACTATTTATAGGAAAATGACTACAGAAAATAGAGCTGTAGCTTAATGGAAAAATTATGTATTTATGACTGCACTGATATTGAATATTTCATAATTTATCTGATGATTAATAACATCTGATAGTAAAATGTATTCATCCCATTCAGATTCTCTATTTTATCCTAATAAAATAGCTGGTGTAGACTCATTATGCAAATTGTAAATATTATTGAGATTTTTTTTATTATAGTCCAAGCTCTGATATTCTTTTTCCGATTAGTTTATATATTTCTTCTTTTTCTCTTTTTCCAATACCCCAAATCTCGATGATTTCAATTTTTTCAGGAGAAAGAAGCCTGTATACAATCCTATAACTTTTCTTTGCAGTATATATTTTATAAAATCCAGTTAAATCTATATTATGTTTATGGCCAAGCTCTTCTCCCAAAAAGGGTTTTTCTGAAAGTTCTTTGATTTTTTTATTAACTAGTATTCTTATACTTCCATCAAGTTTTTTATAATCTGTAGCAGCATCTGGAATGAATTCAACTTTAAAGCTCATTAATCTTCTCTTATATTATCCCAGGATAAATTTTTACTTTTATCATAACCTGATAATCTTTTCTCAATCATTGTTTTAATTTCTAGCTGTTCAAATATTTCTTCTAAATTATGTAATCTTTCGTATTCTTTAAAAGGTATCATTACTGCTTCCATATGGTTATTCTTTAAAATATATAAATTCTCTCCGGTCTCAGAAACTTCTCTAACTCTTTGTGTCAATTCTCTCTGTAATTGTGTAACTGGTATCATATGTTCTGACTCTAATAACATAACCTACTCCTCTATGTGTATTATACTGCGTATAATACTACAGAGTCAAAATCTAATAATATAAAATATTAATTATTGTTAAAATTTTATATTCAGGTAACTTATATTAATGATGGCTTTATGTTCTTTGATACTGTATTAAAAGATTTAGATGTAGATATAACTTTTGCAAGTATAGTTGGAGTAGATAATTCATTAATGCCAAATACTGGTGAACTTCTAAAAATGTCCTCAATAAAAATTAAAGGTAATTATGGTGATAACCCAGAAAACCTTAAAGAAGACGATAGAAATATTACAATTCTACCTCCACTAGATCCATATAATGATGAAGTCGGTGATACTACAATGGATCTTGATGAATCTAATATATTCAGAAATAAGGGAGCTGGTTATAAATTCTATGCTTCAGATGGAACAAATAATATATTGCTTGCAACTTTTGAATTAAAAGATAACCCTGAACATATAGAAGGTGTTAGCCCATATAATGTTGTCTATAATACTGATATTTTTGATAATGAATACGGTAAAGTTAAAGAGGCATATAGTTTAACAGTTGATAATGATAAACTTGTATTTAAAAACGGCAGTAATAATTATACTGAATTCTCTATAATACCTATAAAAGATGGAATTAGACCTGGTGATGACTTAAGACTCCGGTTTGGTCTACAGAATAACTATTTATTAGTTACCGGATCAGCAAAAGATAAAGAAATTAACCGCTACTCTGGAGAGCAAACCTTTATATAGCTGAAACAGGAGAAGATTGGAATGATGAAAATCCCTGGAACGCTCCAATGATAGTCTTGGCGGTAATAATATTGGTAAAGCAACTGAAACAGAAGGATATTATAGTAGCTTTGGATTTGTAAAAGCTAATGGAACTACAACAGAGAGTAATGAGCAAAAATGGTATGGAGTTAATGAATGGAATTTACCTCCTGATAATTATACTGGTAAAAAAGGTGGACAAATTATAAATATAAAAGATTGTAATTATTGGGATGGAAATTTAATTAATGGTAGTGTTGCATATGGTTGGGCTTGTGAAGATACTCCATTTGAATATAATAATGAATTAATAGCTCTTAGAAATGGAATACAGGATTATAGAAATACAAATGATAATTATAGTGAATTAGATTGGAGTGATACTACTAGAGCTCCAGAAAATAATTGGGATAATTATTTGTTCCCTACAAAAATTTTAGTAAACAATGATTATTATTCTTATCCCAGTAGTATGAATGGAAATGTCGCATCCAATTTACAACATAATTACCATGTTGATGGATTACAGTTGTCAATTCCAGGATTAAGTACATTTAATCTTTATTGCACGGATGAGAGAAATCCTGAAATAGCTAATGATCCTGATATTGATTGGCGTAACTGGGATGTTAAAACTGATGAAAGTGGTCAAGATGGTTTAACTTCAGGGATAGATTGTTCAGGATTCGTTAGTGAAGCGGCAAATTATAATGGAGAAAATTATATTTTGAGTGAAAGGGAGAATACCTCAGGTATTCGTGTTGATTCATGGTTTATTGCAGATAAAGATAAAATAACATATGCAAAATGTATTATTCCAAGATATATATATGCAAGGTCATGTTTGTATTGTATATAAAATAGATTATAATACAAATTCTAGAAATGTATCTGATTCGGGTATACATTTAATTGAAGCTACAGGATATGAATATAAAGTTCGAAATTATCGGCTTTATTCATCATTTACAGATTCAACAAATAGTATTCTCGAGAACGCTATGGTCGTGAGGTTAAAAAAATAATGAAAAATATTATGTTAAGAGTTGCTTTCTTATTATTTATTATGAATATTACACTTGGAGCGTTTGCTCAAATAAATGAATATTCATATAGTTTGGTTGAAACATTAAATAAAGGGACAGATAATGGGTTTTTAGGATATCTTCCTCCTCATGGAGGCATAATGAATGGCCCTCTTTGGAAAAAAAGTCAGGATAATGGGAATATTATTATTGCTGATTCTGTTAATAAGCGTTTAAATATCTATAACAATAATTTTGAGTATATAGTTGAAATAAAAGAAGAAAACAATGGGAAAAGTTTTTTGGCTCAAAATGCTATAGTTTTTGAAGATTATATTGTCTATTACGAATTAAGTTCTGGTCTGGTAGGAATGACATATAATGGTGTTCAATTATATAAAATAAGTCCTAAACTTTTACCAGAAGAAATAATTCGATTTTCTTCTTTTTTTAAGTTTAAAAATTATATTTTATTTTATAATCGTAAATCATCTAGTTATTATAATATTATAGATAAAAAGGGAAATTGGATTAAAGATTCTAATGCAAGTGAAATAATTTCTAATAATATAAAACCTTATAATGATGAGAATTTAAGTATAATTAATAAATTAGCAATTGAATATTTTAATGAAAATAAAATTGTTATAGATAATAACAACATACTTTCTGAAGTCTTTAAGGATCATAGAGAATTTTATCATTTATTAAGTGATAAAAATATAAATACTTTGTCAATTAATATAGCTGATAAAATAGAAAATATACCGGAATTTAATAATATAAAATTAAAATATTATGACTCTTATGGTAATAGCTATTGGCAATGTTCTACAAACATAGGTAGAAGTCTGGTAATATTGTCAAGATTTGGAGAAGTATTAGATGTTATTAATATTTCCTTTGCAAAAAAGAACAATATGTCTTTAGGACCTGTAACACAATCAGGAGAGATATTCTTTTCTAAATATAATGAAGATAATAAAGTATTTGAGTTTTACAAGTTAAATAGATAAAAGACAAAACACTTTGCCTAATAATAGGTAATATTGTTAAAAAAAAGAGTTAACTATAGTAAGTTAATGTCATGAATATATTTATCAGATTTATATAATAAGCATCATGTAGATATAACTTTTGCAAGTATAGCTGGTAAAGAAGACTATTCAGAAAATATTTGGTTTGGTAATAATGAGTGGAATATTGTTGATAATCCTCCTTCTGGTTATGTCCCTGGAGGGCAGGGAATAAAAATTAAAGATTTTACATATCATAAACAAATATCAGGAGAACCTGAAAGTAATGTTGTATCATACTCTTATGGTTGTTCTGATAGTCCATTTGAGTTTAATGATGAAATGAATCAACAAAAGTATTATTTATCCAATAACTATAATATAACGGGAATAAAGTTTAAAAAACCTAAAAATAAATGGACTGTAACAGCCCAAAATAAAACATCAATTGAAGGAATCTCTTTAGAAGATTATATAAGTAATATTGCTGACTATACTGTAGATAGTACACACCAGTATCCTAATGGTGTGATATCTTTAAGTAGTTGGGATAAAACAACTACTCCGCCAGATGAGACATTGCAAAATACAGATTCCAGAGGATATATAAAACCTTCTGATGTCATAGCAGGTCTTTCCAACAATGCAAATTATCTTTCACCAGGAGGTTCAGCTTTTCCAGAAGGAGTAACCACTACAACACTGGGTAAATGTTATCTCTGCTGGTGTAGACTGTATAGGTTTTGCAGCAAGAAGTGCTTCTTATACCGGAAATAATTATGGTATATTTAATAATAAGGCAGAGGATATCTCAAGTAGGAGTGAATGGTATATAAATACTCAATATCCATATTATGAGAAACCTGATACTACTACAGATTATCAAATTATATCTGATAAAGTTACTGATAAAGATAACAAAGATGAGCTTGATGAAGTTATACTAGAAAAAATAAAACCTGGTGATTTTATGTATTTGAAAAATAATGATAAAACAGGATGGCATATAGCAGTTGTTCTGGAAGTTGATAGAACTGGAGACTCTGTTTTATTAGCTGGTGTTAAATTAATAGAAAGTACTTGGGATACAGATGGTATCATTAATTGGGCAAAAACAATAAAAGATAATTCACTGGATTATTATAGCGAAAAAAATTGGGTTATTGTCAGAGTTAAACAATAACAATAGGAGAGCTTAATGAAAATTAAATTACTATTAATATTTCTATTTTTAATTACACTTTATGCTTACAGTATTGAATATAATACATACGATATGGAACAAGTTTTTGCTTTTAAAGCTTCAAATCTAGGCTTAGATAACATTTCAGATTTAGCAATAGTTGAGAACCCTGGGGCAGGAGAAGAATTAGGTCCTGTTATTTATTTTGATAAAGAATCTTTAGTAATTGCAGATCAAGCTAATAAATACAGAAGAACAATTTACCTGAATGATGATTTCACTTTTGATAAAATAGTAAAAGATTCTTTTTATGCCTCAAAAAATCAGTCCTTTGAGGA
>JAFGYD010000269.1 GCA_016936295.1 Spirochaetales bacterium
AGTAATGATTGATACTATTAAAAATTCTATATATTTAATGGATGATTTTATTACTTTCAAGAATATACAGATAGAGAAATATAATAAAGAAAATAGATATAATATTACAGAGAATAGTCCAGAATGGGATGTTGTTATTGAACTTATTAAAGAGTATTGGTGCGATCTTCTCTCTTCTGGTTATATTAATAAAAAAAACTGCTTACAAAAAAAACAAATCTTTAGTTCGGTAGAGATAGTTTTTCCATATTTACACATTCCAAGTAGATGGTTAGATGGAATTACTTATGTTGATTTTCGCTCTTTTAATAGCTAATTGTTTCCATTTGACTCAATAATCCTAAGAAACATAAACTATTGGCTATAATGACACACAAATAGGATCAATTTTTTTTATTGTGTATTTTTGACTCAAGTTGAATTCTTAAACTGCCCAATATAGCCTCTACATGGTTGGCACATAAATTGCTGTATACTATGTATTAAATCCTATGGAGGGTAGAATGAACAGTAACGGAGATAATGTTTTAGCTTTATATTTAGAGGAAATTAATAGAATACCACTTCTCACAAGGGAAGAAGAGGACGACTATGCTAAAAGAGCTTTATTAGGTGACTCATATGCAAAGGATAAATTAATAACATCAAATTTAAGATTTGTTGTTAATATAGCAAAAAAATATAAAAATAGTGGTTTACCATTCGAAGACTTAATAAATGAAGGTAATATTGGTTTAATGACAGCTGTAGATAAATTTGATCCTGAAAAGGGATATCATTTTATATCATATGCAGTTTGGTGGATTAGACAATCGGTTTTAAAAGCTGTTAGTGAAAAATCTAAATCAATAAGATTACCATTAAATAGAGCAAATGAACTTGTTCAAATACAAAAAACTAAACGGGATATTGCAGCCTTAACAGGTGAATATGTTGATAATAAAGAAGTAGCTGCTATTTTGGGTATGGATAGTGATAAAGTTAATGAATTACTAGATATATCTCAGGAGTTAATCTCTTTAGATTCTCCAATTTCAGATTCTGCCGATTCTTCATTCTTAGGAGATATAATTGAATCTCAATATCAGACCCCAGAAGAGAATGCAATGACTAATGCATTAAAAGA
This sequence comes from Spirochaetales bacterium, assembly GCA_016936295.1. Classification (GTDB taxonomy): domain Bacteria; phylum Spirochaetota; class Spirochaetia; order DSM-2461; family DSM-2461; genus Thiospirochaeta. The sequence continues at coordinate 1,127 of JAFGYD010000269.1, forward strand.
GAGTATTAATAAAGAACTTTCTGTTTTAAACGAAAAAGAAGCATTAATTCTAAATTTAAGATTTGGATTAAATGATAATAAACCAATTTCATTAAAGGCTATTGGTGATAAATTAGGTGTAACAAAAGAAAGAGTTAGACAGATTGAGAAAAAAGCAATTGAAAAACTTAGAATGTCTGCAAATAGAGAAGCACTAGAAGCATTTGTTGCATAAAAAAAGTTTGACTTAATGGCCGAAGAATATAATATTAATTATATACGGAGGTGATTATGTCTAATAAATATGTATATTTCTTTGGAGAGGGTAGTGCCGAAGGATCTGCTTCTATGAAGCATTTACTTGGTGGTAAAGGTGCAAATCTGGCTGAAATGACTAATTTAGGCATTCCTGTTCCTCCCGGATTTACAATATCAACAGAAGTATGTAGGGACTATGCCAATGGTGGTTATAGTACAGATGTTGTTAAAGAGATAGAAAATAATATATTAAAACTTGAAAGTGTAACTGGTAAGAAATTTGGAGATTTGTCTAATCCTCTTTTAGTTTCTGTTCGTTCCGGAGCTGCTATTTCAATGCCCGGAATGATGGATACAGTATTAAATCTTGGATTAAATTCACAGTCGGTAAATGCTGTTGCATCAATAAGTGGGAATCCTAGATTTGCCTGGGATTCTTATAGAAGATTTATTCAAATGTTCGGGGATGTTGTTATGGGTGTTCCTCATAGCCAATTTGAAGAGAAACTTGAATCTATAAAAGCTTTTCATAAATATGAGAGTGATACTGATTTAAAGGTAGATGATTTAAAAGAGTTAGTTGAACTTTATAAAATTGTATATAAAAATAAAACTAATGAAGATTTCCCTGAAGATCCATTAAAGCAACTTTGGGCTACAATTGGTGCTGTTTTTGGTTCTTGGGATAATGAAAGAGCAATAAAATATCGGTCAATTAATAAAATTGAGGGTCTTTTAGGTACTGCTGTAAACGTACAATCAATGGTTTTTGGTAATTATGGCGATGATTCCGGAACAGGTGTCTGTTTTTCTAGGGATCCATCTACTGGTGAAAATTACTTTTATGGTGAGTATTTAATGAATGCTCAGGGTGAAGATGTTGTTGCTGGAATACGAACTCCTCAAAAACTTAGCACTTTAGAAACCGGGAATCCCTCAATATATAATGAACTTTTAAGCGTAAAAAATAGACTTGAAAATCACTACCGTGATATGCAGGATATGGAATTTACAATTGAAAAAGGAAAGCTTTTCTTATTACAAACTAGAAATGGAAAACGTACAGGTCAAGCTGCAGTTAGAGTTGCTGTAGATCTTGTTTCCGAAGGCCTATTAACTAAAGAAGAAGCTCTTATGCGTGTTACACCACAGCAATTAGATCAATTACTTCACCCTATGATAGATCCTAAAATTTTAAACTCTTTGAAACCTGTAGCAAAGGGGTTAAATGCATCTCCGGGTGCTGCATGTGGTGAAATTGTTTTTTCTCCAGAAGATGCTGAGGCTAAATCAGCGCAGGGTAGATCTGTATTATTAGTTCGAAGAGAGACATCACCTGAAGATATTGGTGGGATGAATGCTGCAGAAGGAATATTAACAGCCACAGGTGGGATGACTAGTCATGCTGCTGTTGTAGCAAGAGGAATGGGTAAGCCTTGTGTCGCAGGTTGTAAAGCTGTGGAAATTTCTGGTAAAGCAATGAAAATTGGCAAAGATTATTTTAAAGAGGGAGATATAATTACCATAGATGGAAGTACCGGTAATGTATACAGTGGTAAATGTAACTTAGTATATCCAACATTAACAGGAGAATTAAAAGAGTTTTTATCCTGGAGTGATGACGTAAGGAGTAATGCTGAGAGGGACGGTGTTAAAACAGGATTTGATGTTAGAGCTAATGCAGATCTTCCTATTGATGCTAAAAGAGCACTTGAGTTCGGAGCAGTTGGTATAGGGCTTTGCAGGACTGAACACATGTTTTTCGATGAAGAAAAACTTGAACACTTTAGACGGATGATTGTTGCAGATAGTTTAACAGAGAGAGTAGACGCATTGCAAACTATAAAAGAGATGCAAATTAAGGATTTTATAGGTATTTTTGAAGTAATGAATAATCTTCCTGTTACAATAAGGCTCCTTGATCCACCGTTACATGAGTTTGTTCCAGGGGACGAGCTTGGTAGTCTTGCAAAAATGTTGCATAAAGATGTTGATGAACTTAAAGTTAGAATAGAATCTCTAAAGGAACAGAATCCAATGCTTGGGCATAGGGGGTGTCGTTTAGGTATTACCTATCCAGAGATCTATGATATGCAGGTAGAAGCCATAATTTCAGGTGCTATAGAGTGTCATAATAGGGGTATAAAAGTATTCCCAGAAATAATGATACCGTTAGTTGGAACTGTTAATGAACTAAAAATTCTAAGAGAGAGGGCTATAGAAGTTATAGACAAAATTTTTAAAGAGTTTTCCTGTGAAATCCAATACAAGATAGGAACAATGATAGAAATTCCAAGAGCAGCACTAACAGCTGATGAAATTGCAGAGTATGCTGATTTCTTCTCATTTGGCACAAATGATTTAACACAGATGACATTTGGTTACTCCAGGGACGATGTTGGTTCATTTGTTCCTGAATATCTAAGCAAAAAAATATTAAAAGAAGATCCATTTCAAGTCTTGGATGAGGATGGTGTTGGAAAACTAATTAAAATTGCTGTAGATAAGGGACGGTTCGTAAAACCTCAACTTAAAATGTCAATTTGTGGTGAGCATGGAGGAGAGGCCAAATCTATAGAATTTGTATATAAAACAGGTTTAAATCTAGTATCTTGTTCTCCTTTCAGGGTTCCTTTAGCTCGTTTAGCTGGTGCACAATCTGTAATAAGGAATAGAATATAGTTAAAATTAATTATATAATTTTAGTATGAATGGATTTTTAAATATTAAAAAAATAATTGTAGATGGTGTAGCCCTTTATAGGGCTCACTTTTTATATATAACTGTTTTATTAAGTGCAGTAATGGTTCCCTATACCTTAATTATTAAAGCTGAGAGTTTGCCTAGTTTCTTTATACTAATAATACCGGTTTTTATTATAGTTATAATGCAGATAGAAATTATTTCTATAAGATTAGTATCTACAGGTTATGTTGAAAAAAATATTATTTTAATAGATGAATTTAAAAGCAGTTTTAAAAAAGTTTTACCCTATACTCTATTAACATTAATATCTACTCTACTTGTTTTTATGGGTATGACTTTTTTTATTATACCTGGAATAGCTGCAAATTTATATTTTAATTTGGTAAAAGTAGATTTTTCAGTTTCAAATGGTAAACTTAAAGATTCTGTTTTTGCAGCATTTAAAATGCTTAAAGATGGAATATTTATTAAAACTTTAAAAATATATTTAGTTCCTGCAGTTCTTCAGTTTCTAGTAGCATTAATTACAAATGTTGAAATAAATCCTGCAACTATAGAACAGGACTTATTAAAAATATATCCATATTTAGTTATTGCTCTAATTATTTTGTATCCTGTTACAGTTTGTTTAAAAACAGCTATATATTACAATATAATTAAAGAGAGAATGACTTTATTAGAGCCTGCCAACTAGTTCATACAACTCTTTTTTTGTTAATTCAAACCATATTGGTCTACCATGAGGGCACCTTGCCTGATCTAGAGCGAATGCACCTTTAATTAATTCATGTGCTGCTAAAGTATCTATTGGGTCTCCCTCTTTTATTGCACTCCGACATGCCAGAGTGTCGTAAAGTTCTCTTTGAATATCGGCCTTAGTCCCTCTTTGACTTTTAATAAATTCAATTAGTTCCGAATCCAAAAGTTTGCAAAAACTTGGTAAAGCTGTAATAGCATAGGTTTCACTATCTATTTTTGATATTTTTATTCCCAAATCTGTAAAGACTTCAATATTCTCTTTTATTAGTTGCTCATCTTCCTGGGTAACTTCAAATTCTATTGGTAGTAGTAAGTCCTGGGAGTTAACTTTTAGTTCTGTTAATTTATTATACAAAATACGTTCATGGGTTGCATGCTGGTCAATTACATAAAGTGTATTATCTTTTTCTACAAGTAAAAAAACGCCCATAATTTGTCCAAGATATTTGAAATTAATAATTTCCTCTATTTTTTTTTCATATACTGGTTTCATTTCCAGTAATTGGTTGAAATTCTCTTTATACGCAACTTTTTCTGTCGGTTTAAAACTGTTTGTGGATAGAGGAATTGTTGGAAACTTTTTATCAAAAAGTTCTTTTACAAGAGGTGCTGTGGTTTTAGAAGATGATGTTAAATTATATTTATACTGGGAAAGAAATGATTTAATTAATTCTACTAATCTGTGATGTATTGTTTGCAGATTCTTGAATTTAGCCTCTTTTTTGGCAGGATGAATATTAAAATCAATAAGTGCTGGATCAACATCTATGAAAATAAATGCTATTGGATAGTTTCCACCAGGTAATACTTCATTGTACCCATACTGAAGTGCTTGAACAAATGCGAACTCGGTAATCCTTCTTTTATTTGTATATATATGGATATATTTTCTATCTTTTCGGTGTAGTTCAGGCCGACCTAAAACAGCACTAATTTTAAATCCTTCCTCTTCACATGTAACTTCTCCTAATAATGATGAATTAAATTTACCTTTAAAAGCATTAGAAACCCTTGTTTTAAGATCAGATTGGGGTAAAAAGAGTTCTAACTTATCATCTTTATAGAATTTAAAATTTATTTCAGGAAAAGGAAGTGCTTTTTCAATAAAAGTATTTTTACACAGTGTAGCTTCTGACCCTGCATTTTTAAGGAATTTTCTTCGTGCTGGTATTGAGTAAAATAGGTCTGCAGCGTTAATTATTGTACCTTTACTACCTCTATACTCTTCTAAAGATAGAAATTCACCGCCATGAACTGTTAGTTTATAGGCCGATGCGCCTTCTTGTTTACTAACTACACTTAGCTTTGTACATGTTGAAATACTAGATAGTGCTTCACCTCTAAACCCAAGGCTCGTAAGGGTTAAAAGATCGTCTTCTGTCTCTATTTTACTTGTGGCATGTGGTAGATAACATAAAAGTAGATCATTCTGGGTCATCCCGTGGCCATTATCTACTATTCTAATATTGGTAACACCACCATTTTCTATATAAATTGAGATATCTTTACTATCTGCGTCTATAGCGTTATCTAAAAGTTCTCTTACAACTGAATATGGTCTATCTATAACTTCGCCTGCAGCAATTTTTTTTGCAACCAGGTCGTTTAATTTTTTTACTGATTTCATGCAATTATTATATTAAAAAATTAATGTTGTATATAGACCAAGTTCTAATGATAATCTGTTATCATCTAACATATCGTAACCTGCGTCTATGAAAAAATTGGTTTCATTAATACTATTAACATTTAATGTTGTTTCATGTCTTATTCCAATCTTAGATGATTCAATGCTATTTTTTACATTAAAGTAGATCATCTCTACATGATTGAATACGTAGGGAGCATCAAATACCTTTTTAATTATTGGTACAATATATAAAGGCCCTGATTTCCCTTCCCAATTAAAAATTAATTTAGATAAATTTAAAACCTCTTCTTCTGTAATAGTGAAACTATTTGTAAAATCTATATTTTTACTATTTGCTATATCTTTTTGAAAAAAGAAATCCCAGTCAAAAGTTTTAGAAAAAATGTTATCCTCAATTTTGAAACTATCTGAGTATGTAAAAATATTTTTTATTAATCTATTCAATTTAAAATCAGCACTTAATGTTCTATTAATTAGGGTGTTGTTTTGTGTATACTCCTGGCTGAATGATTTTGCTATAGAACCAGTAATCAATTGAGGAATTACAATTGATATTAAACCTAAATTACTATAATTGTGTGAAAGTTCTATTTTATATTCAGATTCTAAACCTCTCTTTAATTCAATACTATCTACATAAAATGCTTCTTCCGAGTTATTAAATATCAATTTATCAATAGTAATATTTGGATAAGGATTGTTTTTATAGAAAAAATCTACATAATCAGCAATTCCATCTGTAATAGTTAATGCTGTTGGTTCACTATTTTCACCACTAAACATTGTAGATATTGTATTACTAATACTAAAATTTAATGGTTTAATTGTAATATTACTTAAAAATCCATACTGATTTGAATCATCTCTATCTATTAAATTATTTTGTTGTAGTTCCCCGTTTAATGTTGTTTTGAAGTCAAAATACTTCTGTTTTATGGATAAATCTATAACTTCATTAACTATATTTGTTTTATCAATATTATTAGTTGGTAGAATGCTAATAAAACTTCTTCCCATCTCATTATTTAAAGAAGTTAAACTATCATCTCTATTTTGGGATATATTAGTATTAAAATTAATAGATAAACTATCTTTATCTCCTAATATAATATTCATATTACTATTTCTTAATCCTAAATCTTTGCCTAGTAAATCCTTTAATGTTATTTTCTGGCTATAATATTTCAAATCTAAATTAAGGGTACTCTCTTTATATCTATAATCGTTGTACGAAAAATAGTCTTCAAAATATATAAAACTCTCAGTTTCGGGTATTTTTAAACTGTATGAAAAGTCTTTAAGCTCGTTTTGATATATTATATCATTTTGAATATGGGATCCTAAAAGAGTAAGTGATATTCCACTATCTGTATATAGTGTTGATAATTCGTTATTCTTTATACTATTTTCAATTTTAATCTTAACATTATCTAGTATTTCAAAGTTTTTATACTTTATAGATAGGGGAGGGGTAATGTTAAATGTAAGTCTATTCTCATTGTTATACTCATATTTTGGTTCAGATAGTATAAATTCTCCAATCTCTATACTTCCCTTATCAGGATTAGAAATAATTATATTAATTGAAGTTATTTCTATATTATTATATTTTGTAAAAGTAGAAGTTTCACTTTTTAAGCCATTTAAATAAATAGTTTTATCAGATAAATTTATTTTGACTGAGTTATCATTAGATAATTCACTAGATGGGATTTCTATTTTATATATAACACTATTTCCATTATCAAGGTTTATTACTATATTATCAAAAAAATTACTCTCTATTCCATTTAGTGTAAATTCCAAAATATTATATTTAGAAATATCTATACTATTAATTGAGGAGTGTAAACTAATATCTGAATTAGTTTTTTCATCCACGATTAAAACTAAACTATTATCACTTTTTACTATATTGTAATTTTCATTATTGCTTTTAAATAATGAGTCCCCAATAAATTTAAAATTTTGTAAAAACAGTCTATTAGCTTTTATTTCTGAAACACTAAAAACTATTTTATCTATATATGTTAGATAGTCCTGCTCTTCTTTAGAGAAATTTAATTTATATGTTTTAAAAAGAGTAGAATCTGAGGTTTTAATATTTCTCACAATAGGAGCTTCAGTGCTAAAAGTATTAATAAATGTAATTTTTACTTCAATATCAGGTTTTAAACTTAGTAGATCAAAATTAAATTCATCTGCCCAGTTATAGTTGTTACTATAGTCCTTAAGATTTAAAGACATAGAACTTTTACTCTTTTCAATATCGATATTTTCCATTACAAAGACTTTACTACTTTTATTTAAGTGGTTTAAATTCATAGTATAAGCACCACCAATAGGATTAATTTCGTATCTTTCTATGTCCGTTTCCAAAATTGAACTAGTAGGCACATCTCTCTTTAATAATGGTTCATATCCAATCTCTGTCTGATCAATTTCAACTCCTGTTACAGGTATTTCAATTTCGGATTTATTATAATTGAAAAGTAAATAATGACCTGTTGTATCGTTATTAATAACATTAATTTTTGAAAATAGATCGACATCTAAATATTTGGAAGTAAAATTTAATAGAGCTGATGAATTTACTTCTCCTAAATTTTCATCCATTTCATAACTATAATCCTTTGAGGATAGGCTCCAATCTAATGTATTTGATAGATCCAGACTTAAATTATTATTTAATAAATATCTACTTCCGTAGGATAAAAGTAATTTACCTGTTCCCGGGGAAGAGTCAATTGTATAATTAATAACAACTTTATCAAAAGGATTTATCTCTTTATCAATTGTAACTTCTCCATTACTTAAATTATGAGTAAAATCCAAATAGGGGAAACCATTTATATAAATAGATAAGCTATTCTCCTTAGCATCCTCGGGTACTGAGAAAAGTGTAACTGGAGATAGTTTAGAAATTGTAAGAATAAATGGTGTATCCATAATGTCTAAAGAATCAAATTCATTTGTGTCTGTAAAAATAATATGGTTATTTTCTAATATATAATCATTTAATTTCTTATTATTTAAACTAATTTCAATAGTATCCTGAGTTGTTAACTCCAGGTTCTCAATATTGTATGTATATTTTTTTATATATGGAGAATAACTTCCTATAGTATATATTTCTATATAAGTCTCACCATTAATTTCTGTAATAGTATTATTTTCTATTAAGTTCTCATCTGCAAATTTAAAAGGTAGATAGATGTTTTTAATATCCTTATTCTCTAAATAAAGTGTATGATTTTTTACGCTGTATATATAATCTGTTGTTGATATTTTTTCACTAGAGCCATTTGTTATTGTATATAAATCAATATCTCCATTAGTGCTTGGTAGAATAAAATAGCTATTATATTCATAATTTTTAAGATCTATATTAATTTCTGTTAATTCGTTATACCCTATATAAGTAACACTTTCTTTAATTTCACTGGTATATCTTCCTAATACTTCATGCTGAGTATGGTTTGTTTCAATTTTAAATCTTGCACCTGGAGATTTATTAATATTTGTAGATGGTAAAAATCCAGCATATTCTGAAATATTAAGATCGCTGTTCCCTATTCTTACTTCTTGTAGAATTCCTTCATTGTTTTGATATCCTAATAAAAAAGTATTTTCTTCACTTTTTTCATGTATTTCGGTTTCAAAAAAGAATTTATTAAATAACCAAAGGGATGCATTTAGATCTGGTACTTGTGTAAAGGTGATATTTTCAACTAAAGAGGAAATATTTCCTGTTGTAAAAGCTGATAAATCAAATTTCCATGATCCATCCAGACTTAAATAAAGATTATTGTTATCTAATATATCATACTTAAAAACTGAATTATTTTCTTCAATATCCTGAGCAAAAATAATACATAAGTTTAAAAGAATTATTAAAAATAAGTTTTTATTCATTATATAAAAAATACAATCAGCTAATTTTTAAATAGTAATATATTATTACAAGTAAAAGTATTATGAGACTGAAATTTATTATTTTGTTCACTTTCAGAAGTTAGTTTTATTTCAAAAAAATGCTGAGCCTCTTCATAACCTTCAGCTGAAATATTAAGTTGAAACATAAATGTTTTCTCAATTCCTTCTATCTCTGCCGGAAGATTTTGTGGCCAAAATAGATAATTTCCATTATTCATCTCTACTAACTGAATTGGGTTATTCCATTTATTATCCTTCATTTCTACTAATTTCTCTTCAAAATAAAGTGCTACTTCTGCTTTAAGAGGTTCAAATGTTACTCCTGATAAAACAGTTCCTGTTATAATTGGGAAGTTATAATATGCGTTTGCTTTAATGTCGTTTGACTGATATGGTTCTAAATGATGTGCTCTTTTAGCCTTAGCAACTAGATTTATTCCATTTTCAACTAATCTGGTTAAGTCTGCTAAATCTTGTAAATTATTAGAATAATTATCCTTTAAATGTCCAATACCTCTCTCTGAAAGAACATATATAGGCTTTGCACGGTTTAATACATAACAAGTTACATCTAATCTACACTGATAGCATAAACATAGATCTGCAGGTCTATCATCTGAATCAAAGGCCTTATTAACTAATTCTGTAACCCTTTCTTTTGTTATGTTGTAAATTTGCATACAAATAATCTCCTTGTAATAATTATAAAACATATTTAATATTTTTAATATAAAAAAAAGTAACTATTTAACAAATTGAAAACTATATTTATACTATTATTATGAAAAAATTTTCACTCTTAGTTTTGTTTACATTAGGTATTAATATTTATTCTCAAGATAACGTAATTAGTTTAAAGAATAAAGCTGAATCAAAAAATGTCCCAATTACAAAAAAAGATGATTCTATTAGGAATAATATACACTTACCCAAATCTGTTTATATAGGGGATCTTGGTTCTAATAGATACTCGGATTCAGATAGTATTTTGATTTTTAATACTGTAGATAGTTTTATTTCCTCTCTAAAAACAAATTCTATTACTAATATTGATGCAGATTTTAAATTTATTTTTCAGTCCCTTTATATAGATTTACTGGATAAAAATAGAGCACTAGTCAGTTGGAATATTGGCAATCCTGTAATAGAAAATGAATACTCACAAGTCAAAATCGAATTAAATTATAGAGATAATCTATATATTGGTAATATATATCTGGATTTATTAAATGAAAAATGGTTAGTAACAGGGTTACAAATTGAAAAGGAAGAGAGAGGGGTATTTGATCCCTCATCTCCAAATGTATTTAATCGATATTAATTCCACGTTGTGCTTTAGGGAATTTTTTTGAAACAGCAATTTTATTTGCTTTTTCTGTAAATACAACACCTTTATTCCAATATTCAAGAGCAGCAAACATTGCATTACCACCATCTCTATCATCACTATCGGGGGTTCTATAAGAAACAAAATTACCTAATTCTTCAAAGTTTTCTTCATGTAAACATTGTAGTCTTTTTTCATTAAAATCATTCCATTCTCTGATTTTTAAAAACCCTTTTCCTTCATCTTCTACAATAATTCTTGCTTCCTCAGTAGAAAAATAGTACCATACATGAACTTTTTTATTTAGATCACACTTATTACCATGTTTAACAGCATTTTTAATCAGCTCACTTATTTGTTGTTCCAGAAGATTCAATTCTTTTATTTCTGGCGGAGCTTTTTGTACTATTAAAAGTGTAAAATATCTAACTTGTCGTAAATCACTTGGAAATTCTTTATGAAAACAACCTTCTGTATTAAATAATTTACTATTATCATCTATTTGAATCATTTTATTTGACATAAATTCTCCTATTTTTAAAGAGTTTTTATGGCATCATTTACAGTCGGTGCCATAGGGAAATATCCCATAAGTTTAGTTAATTCTATAACCTTTTTTACAGAACCATGTACGTTGGTTACTAAAAGTTGAAGGTTCATCTTTTTAATAGTTGAGCAGATATATATTAACGCTCCAATTCCACTTGAATCAATATACTCTACTTTATCAAGATTTATTACAAACTTAGTTACCTTTTTCTCAAGCATTTTCATTACTAGGTCTTTAAGTTTATAAGAATTGTATAAATCCATTTCTCCATGTATATCTATTATATAGATATTAGAGCTTTTACGAATTTTTAATTCCACAGGCATCTCCAATTTATTTTCAAAAGTTATTTCAGATTAAGATACATATTAACACCAGAAAAAGTAGTCGTCAAGTTACGTTATTTTTTTAATTGTTATACAGAACTTATATTATAATGTTATAATTAGAATATGTTTGTATTATATGTAGTAATTGATCATTATAAGTTATTAAAACGTAACAAAATTATAAATAAAGAATTACTTGAGGAAAAAATTAAAAACATTATGACTAATTATGGAGGTGTTATAAATCCCCTATCTAATTATTTATTTAACTTCTCAGCAAATTATGACTATTCTAAACGAAAATTTATTACAGCCTTACAAGAAGTTGTTAAGGAGTTACGATTATTAGAATTAGTTGGGTTTTCTCTAATTGTAGATCTAAAAAAAATTGAAAATGAATATGAATATCTTGAATCTTTGAGAAAAATTAAATTACAAACTAATGATATTAATAAGTTATGGTTCACAACAGATGCCTATATAAAAGTTTCAAATTATGTAAATGGAGAAATTTTACATGATATTGTTAAGATATATGATAATTTTGATGAAATAAATTTGCCCGAAGTTAAGGGGAATATTCCTATAAATTCTTTTATACAACAAAGCTTGAATTTTTCATCATCTTTAATTTTTTTTAATAATAAAATTGATACAATTATTTATGATAACGTTAAATACTGGTGCGAACAAAATAATATATTCCATTTATTATATGTAGATTTTGGTAGTAGTTACAATAAAATTTTTATGCTTTTATCGTATATAATTTCTTTAAAAAATAAATTTGACCCTAATGTATCATTAGATGAAAGTGAGAAACATCTGTGGGGGATCTATATTGACTTATATAATAAATTTACAGAAAAAGACTATCATTGTTTTATTCTGGATGATCCGTTATTACACTTTAAAAAACTAATTTTTTTATGGTTTGAATTTTATTGTAAAAAGAACAGTGTTGTCTTTTATGTTAATATTAATTATGCATCGGATTTAGATGAGATTTGGTCTCTATTATCTATAATTAATGGGTTGAAAATTGTTGTCACGGCTGAAAATATTGAAGGGAATTCATATACCACTATTCCATTAGAGGAAGTTAAAATAATTAATTTCAGTGGATTATTAACAAATAAAAGTGAAGATTCTATAAAAATTTTATATCTTTTACTGGCTACAGAAGGAAATCTATTACTAGCAGATTTTTTTAATATAATTAGTCAGTATAATAAGAATGTTATTGTTCTTAGGGAAGAGATTGAAAATTACAAGAGAAATGGTTTATTAATTGGCGATTTATATCTATACCCTGGTAATTATAAGTTAAAAGGCTTTATAGAGGATAATTATTCAGGTTCTATTAACAGTTGGATTAGTGAGTTTTTTGATAATTTCATTGTAAGTAATTATAGCAATACAATTAGTTATTCCTATATTTTAAGTTTATTAGGTTTGAATACTAAAGATAAAATAAATGCATTAATGTTATTATATAACTATATAAAAAAAAGTTTGGATATTGGACTTTATGTTAAACTTTCACCTGATTTTTATACATTAAGTAATAATGATTCCTCACTAATGAATATACTGGAATATAAAAAAGTAAGAGAAGCAAGACTAAGGTTTAACATTATAGATATTAATAAACCAATAGATAATACTGGATTATATTCAGATAGTCTGGAAACCCTTGATATATTAAATAAATGGTCAATTAATGCAGATCAAGATCTTATTGTTCAAATAAAAAAACTATATTTTGATTTTCAAACATCAGGTGATAAATACAATGAGAATAGAGTTAAAACTCTGTTTGCATTAGAACTTTTAGATATTGGTAGAATTAGTGAGTCCGTTGACTATTTTGATTTAAACTACAATTATAGTAAAAATTTATCTGATACTTATTCATACATAAGAAATGGCTGCTTTTTATCAATGGCACTCTTTGTAAAGGGTGATATTAGTGGTGTTTTAAGAATTACTGAACAGCTGCTGGATTATAAGTGGTTATATTTTAAAACAAGATGGCTTATCTATTTAGAATTTATTAGGGTGAGAGCCCTTTGTGAATTAGGATATTATAAAGAAGGTTTGCAATTACTAGAGAAGAGTATAATTACAGCTAAAAGCTTTAACTATATGCAAATTGAAAGTTCTTTACTAAATTGGAAGGGAAGAATACTTTTTTATTTAGGAAAAGAAGGCGAAGCTAGAGCAACGTTACTTGGTAATGTTCCTAGTAATGAGGTTTATTTTTTCCTATCAGAAATCGAATATTATTCTGGTAATTTAAACAAGGCGAATGAATTTATTGAAAAAACTCATCTAGATAGTGATAGCCATACTTTATTTGATGAAATACTTTACTGGAGGGATGGTTATTTTATTGTTGAGGAGTTTTATAATAGAAAAAACCGAAATTCTGTGCTTTTTGAAGAGATAAGAAACTTTAAATTACTAGTTCAAGGTTCACTTGGCTCTTTAGATGCAATAAGGGAACTTTTGGAAATTACAAATTTGATACCAAACACAACAATTAAATCCAATGATTATAAATATCTTTTCTATCTTTATCTATGTAGTGAAAATTTACCTGATAATTCTATAGTAAATAGAGATAATGTGTTTAATAAAGTTTTAAGATTACTTCAACAAAGAGCAAGTAATATGAGTTTACATAATCAAAAACATCTTTTTTTTGAAAATTATATAAATAGTAAAATAATTGAAATTTCAGATACTAGAAAACTTTACTAATATTTTAAACAATTAGTTGACATATTTTTTTTAGATTGCTATATTACAAAAGCAATTGATTGGTGGCGTAGCTCAGTCGGTAGAGCAAACGGCTCATATCCGTTTGGTCAGGGGTTCAAGTCCCTTCGCCACTATAAACCTAAGCTTTTCGCTTAGGTTTTCTTTTTTATAATTGTTGTCTTTTACATAATGTGGATCTACTATTTATAATAGGTGGTATATGAACTTAGAGAGGATACAAATTTTTTATGCAGTAGCAAAGGAGAAAAGTTTTTCCAAAGCTGCAAAAAGATTAAGCAAAACTCAATCTGCAATCAGTCAATCAATTAGGCTACTAGAGCAGGAGATTGGTGATACTCTTTTTATTAGAAATAATAGAACTGTTCTTTTATCTGAAGCTGGAAAAATTCTATTTGAACATGCGGTTTCTATAGTTGATTCCATTGAAATTGCCCAGGCTAGAATTGATTCCTTAAAGAAATTGGAAGAGGGTGAACTTATTATTAGTTCTAGTATGACCTCTGCATGTTATATGCTACCCGAAGTTCTTAAAAAATTTAAAGCTAAATATCCAGGTGTTAAAATAATTCTAAAAAATGGTCTTTCTGATCATGCAGCAGAAATGGTTGCTAATAAAGAGAGTGATGTTGGAATTGTGATGCTTCCTATTAGTAATTTAAAACTTGAAAGTAAACCATTAGTTGTTAGGGAAGATGTAATTATAACTTCCATTAATCATGTATTAAGTAAAGCGGAAGACGTTAGTGTTAAATCCCTATTAAATTATGAATTTATATTGCTGGATAAAGAAGCACATACAAGACAGTATATAAATAATCATTTTGAATCTTTAGGTGCAAAACCCAGAGTAGCCATGGAAGTTGGAAATATGGAAATTATTAAACAGATGGTTATACTTGATTTTGGAATTTCTGTTATCCCCAGAATTGCAGTGAGACAGGAAGAGGGTAAAACCCTTAATGTTAAACGAGTCTTTAGCAAGGATGAGTGCAGGAAGATTGGTGTTGTGTATAGAAAAAACGAAGAGTTAAAAATACCAGCTCAAATCTTTGTTGAAATGATAATAGATCATTTTAAAGATATTGAGATAATTTAGCACTGTTTAAGATTTTGAGATGTTTGTAATCTTTTTGTAATTGAACAAGTTTTCTCCTAAGATCCTCTTTAAAAGTTAAATATGATTCACTATCACTATTTATTACTCTATGATTAACCATTTTATTAATTTTTAAAACCCTTGAAATATAAGCAGAAAGTTCACTATCTACTGTTTTTTCAAGAAATCTTCCTAAAATATAATCAATTGCAATAGATGATGGGTGGGTTAAATCTTCAGCATACCACCTATAGTC
>JAFGYD010000058.1 GCA_016936295.1 Spirochaetales bacterium
CATTACATAATTATTTCTAAATTCCATTGTAACTCCCTATTTGTTTAATATAGATATAATCCCGTTATTTATCAAGTTTAGTGTTTTATCCCTCATATATATAACATTTTTTTCATTACAAAACTTCTCTACATCGTTTAATGGAATCCATTTTAGATCGTGTGATTCTGTACTAATAGTAAAGTTATGGTTATTTATTGTATAAAATAAAAATGTAAAGTCAAAATGCTTATGAGCTAAAGTTTCTTTGTATTTTGGTATTATGTGTATATCTTTTGAAAAAGGTTGTGAATCTAAAAGTTGTAATTTTAATCCAGTTTCTTCAAAGCCCTCACGAATTGCAATTGAAAGTGGATTTGTTTCCCCTTCGGAATGTCCTCCGGGAGGTATCCAGATATTTAATTTCCTATGATGAGTAAGTAATACACAATCCATTTTACTATTTAAAATCCAGCATGAACCTGTTATATGTCCAACTGGATTATTTTTGGAAAATGCATTTGGGGATTTAATAAACTCTTCAAACTCTTTGAGTAAACACATTCTATAGCATAAGTTTTAAGATTTTAGTCTTAATTTCTCTATCTGTCTCTTTATTCATCATCTCTTCTACATTAACCAATGAAATTAGATATTTTTGTATTTCTATAGATTCATCTTTACTAATGATCTCTTCTGTTTTTAGTTGATGTATGGAATCTATAGATTTTATTAGTTTAGATAGGTTATCTATTTTAAATTTTTTGTAGAATGTTTTTAAATAGTGATCTCTTTTATGTATAAAAATATCTTTTGAAATAAGATTATCACTTAACATCATATCTATTCTTAATAATTGTGGGGATATTATATATGGTATATCAGAAAAAGAAATTGTATTTTTTTTAACAGTTTCATGGGAAGATTTAAATTCTACATATTTTTGGTCTTCAATCGCGATATGTCCCTGTAACCACTTAATTAAAAAAAGATAGAGTTCATGCTTGGCAAGTGTTCCCTGTTTTTCAAATTTAAATATTATCGATTGTAACTCCGAGAGAAATCTATCATGAATTTTTTTATGTTCATTAATTTCACTGTAATTAATGCTCTTCATATATTCCTCTTCTTTTGAGAAGTGAAATACAGTGTAATCAACCAGATATTTTAAAATTTTAGAAATTTCAACATTATTAAGATCTATCTTCTTTAAAGAAACAATTGTGTCAAATAGTTCTTTATGTTGATCATCTATCTCTTTTATTCCTGTTATATAAATCTTATTCCATTCCATGTGTTAATCTTAACACCGTATAATCAATTAAATCTATATTAAATGATGGAAAAATTGTTATAGATAGTTTATAATTGATCTATATGGAGTATTGTTATGAGAAATAAATTGTTATTTATAATATTAATATTGGCTTTTATGGGGTGTGATAATAGTATTACTAATGAAAAATTTATATCAATAAGTTTTGGTAGCAGATCAACCCAGGATCATATAAATAATTTAGGAGAAGTAACAGAGGTTGAATTATGGATTTCCGATACTGAAATTGATTATGAACTAGTAGAAAATCCTGTAGAAGTAACATTATTAACCCAATTAACAGGTGTGCCCCAGGTTATATATGCAAATGAAGATGATTCTTTAGTTCGATATTTAAAAACAACTACTGGCACTGTTGTATTTGATATATCTGTAGGAGTTACAAAAAACTTTACCGCAAGGGTTGAATATAGCGATGGTTCTGTTTTTGTTGGAACTACCCAAGCTACAATATCTAAATATACAAGTAACATTGATTTAGTTATACATCCTACTTCAACAACTATTAATAATTGGTGGTTTTCAGATTTAGATGATTACCTTAAAGAGAATTGGTAGTTTCAAGGTTCCCAGGGCTTTTTTAGTTAAATTAAACATGTTATACTCCTGCGATGGCAAAAATAGATAAGGTCTTTAGTAACCCAATAGGAAAAATACCTCCTTTTACTTTTAATGAGAAAGTAGCACATGTATTCGATGATATGGCGGAACGTTCAATTCCATTTTACAAAGAAGTACAGAAGATGATAACAGATTTAACAATAACTTTTTTTCAGCCTGGATCTAAAATATACGATTTAGGTTGCAGTACTGCTACAACTTCGGCTCTTGTTTATCAATCCCTTATTGATCATGGAATTAATGAATTTTTTATTAAAGGGATAGATTCATCACAACCTATGTGTGATGAAGCCAGGGTAAAACTTGATAGTATTAATGCATCCGGAGATCATGTTTTAATAACACATGGTGACTTTTTATCCGAGGATATACATGATGCTTCTGTTGTAATTATGAATTATACACTTCAGTTTATAGACCCATTAAAAAGAGAGCAATTAATTACAAAAATATATAACGGGTTAAGGCATAATGGTGTTCTTTTAGTTAGTGATAAACTATTACAAAGTAATACTGATATTAGCCGGACATTTATAGATAAATATTACAATATGAAAAGATTGAATGGTTATAGCGAACTGGAAATTTCACAGAAAAGAGAAGCATTGGAAAATGTTTTAATTCCATATACATTGGAAGAGGAGACAGACCTTTTTAGACAGTGTGGGTTTAAAGGTGTTGATCCATTTTTTTCATGGTATAACTTTACATCATTTATATGCATAAAGAAGTAGGATTATGAGTAGAACTGATTATATAAACAATAACTATTTAGAGAAATATAGAGGTAAAAATCTTCCATTAATAGATGAAATACTTAAAGAAAGAGAAATTCAGGCTAAATTATTGGATTCTGATACCAACGATATTTATTGGGATGGATTAAAACAGCTCCC
>JAFGYD010000270.1 GCA_016936295.1 Spirochaetales bacterium
CCCGGTCTCATATAGTCGCTAAAAACTAAAAATGTGGCACAAAAAGTTTTATACCCATGAAGTATCATACCATTAACAATTCCTGCCATAGCATGTTCTCTAACTCCAAAATGAATATTTCTACCACCTCTTTCACTACTGGAGTAGTATTTATCATTATTGATTAATGAGTTATTACTCGGTGCTAAATCGGCTGAACCACCAACTAACCAAGGTAATGCTTTCGCAATTGCATTTAGTGCTTTTCCCGAAGCTGATCTTGTTGCTACAGATTCTCCAACTGAATATTTAGGTAAATCAACATTTTTTAGAGAATCCTTTCCACCATTTTTAAAATCATCCCACTCTTTTTTTAATTCAGGGTTTTTCTTAGCCCAATCGGCAAAAAGATCATTCCAGTTTTTCTCATTTTGAGCCCACTCAATCCTTTTATCAGAATAAAAATCTTTAGCTAATTGTGGTATATAATATGTTTCAGAAGTTGGAATCCCAAGTGCTTCTTTAGTTAATATAATTTCATCTTTTCCAAGAGGTGATCCATGAACCCCTGCAGACCCGGATTTATTAGGTGAACCAAAACCAATGGTTGTATTTAATTTAATTAAGGTAGGTCTTGTTTTATCCTCTTTCCCTCTATTTATTAAAGAGATAATCTCTTCTATATTATGTCCATTCCCTTCAAGTGTTTGCCATCCGTAAGCATCGAAACGTTTTAGAACATCTTCAGAAAAAGTAATATCGGTACTACCTTCAATTGTTATTCTGTTAGAGTCGTAAATAACTATAAGTTTACCCAGTTCCAGGTTTCCTGCAAGACTTGCAGCCTCTGCTGATATTCCTTCCATTAAGCAACCATCGCCACTTAATGCAAATGTATAGTGGTCAATAATTTTATGGTCCAATGTATTAAATTTTTCCGCCATCATAGTTTCGGCAATTGCCATTCCTACAGCATTGGAAAATCCAGCACCTAATGGTCCTGTTGTTGTCTCTACACCATTGGTATGACCATATTCAGGGTGTCCCGGTGTAAGTGAACCTATCTGTCTAAACTGTTTTAGATCTTCTAAAGTCAGTTTATACCCTGTTAAATGTAATAAAGAGTATAAAAGCATTGAACCGTGACCAGCAGACAGAACAAATCTGTCCCTATTATCCCAACTACTATTAGCAGGGTTATGGTTCATAATTTCACCAAAAAGTACAGATCCTATTTCTGCACAACCTAATGGTAAGCCCGGGTGTCCGGAATTTGCATCCTGAATAGCATCCATTGAGAGTGCTCTGACAGATAATGCTGAGGCTTTAAGCCCATCGAGTTTATTCATAACTTTCTCCTGTTATTGTTTTGTTTAATTATCTATATTTTAAATAGGAAAGTAAATATTGTAGCAGTTTTTTATTTTGTTTTATATAATATAGTTATGAAGGATGAAAAGGATATTGTTAACCAGGATAAAGTAAATAAAATTTACGATCTCATAGATAAGAGTGATATTAAAAATTTTATTACCGATGGTGAAAAATATGAACAGGAAGTAATCACCGGGGACGATATTCCAGAAGTAGAAAATATAGTTTTTCATGGATTAATTTCCTTTAGAATGGATCCAATGAAGATGAATTTATATATGGAACTTAAAGCTCCTGTAAATTCAGAAAATGTAATATCCATGAAAAATGTAAGGGATAAAACTGACTCGTTGGGAGCCTTTTGTGTAAAAAGAATCGACTGGAGTTTAGTTGGTGATATTTATCAACGAGTTATATTCGATGGTGAAATGGTTCCAGAAACTGTTGTAGCAAAAGGCCAACCGGCTGAATTTTATATTCCAGAACATATAATAATTAAAGAAGAACTATATGTAGATTTAAAACCAGAAAGAACTATGAATGACAGTGTTAATTATCACCATATAAAATCCTTTGTTCAGATTAAAGCAAATGAATTTATTGGAGATCTAATTCCTGCCACAGAGAAGATAAATGGTAAAAACCTTGCAGGTGTGGAAATACCGGCACCAACAAAGATAATAAATAATTTAACAGTAGGTAAGAATATTAGTGTTGAATCAGGAAAACTATACTCAGCTATAGATGGAGCACTAAAAATCCTTGATGATCAAGTTATTGTCGATGACCTTCTTGTTGTTGTAAAGGATATAGACTACTCCACAGGTGATATAAATTTTAGTGGGGATATAGATGTTGGGAATTCTATTCGTGAAGGATTTTCGGTTACTACTACCCGGGATATTTCGGTTAAAGACACAATAGAGCCAACAAATATAGAGTGTGGGAATAATTTAGTTGTAGGCCATGGAATAATAGGTTCCGATAAATACAAAATCCTTTGTAAAGGTAGTGTTCATAGTGTCCATATTGAACACGCAACTGTTAAAGCTGCTGGTTCTGTAATAGTTAATAAATCGATTATAAGTTCTAAAATTTACTCTTTGGACTGTTTAAATTTAGGGGACAAGGGAAAAATTGTTGGTGGAGAATATCATATTCTTAATAACATAAATACAGGTGAACTTGGAAATGAATTTGGAGTAGATACTAAAATTTACTTAGGTGTAGATTATCAGGTAGAAGAAAAACTAAAATTACTACAAGAAATTATGGGACAAGTTTCCGAGGAGATGAA
>JAFGYD010000271.1 GCA_016936295.1 Spirochaetales bacterium
GAGAATTGGTTTATAAAAAAGGATTGAATCAATATTTTCAATTTCTTGATAATCAACATTTGGTAACTGTCCAGTTCCTGAAGACATTATCTTTAATGCTTGATTTATTTGAGATTCCAGAAGATTAATAATATCACTAAGTTCTTGAGCTCTAGCACCTGTAGCTTTACTTCTTTCGGCTTGAATTCTTGATAGTTCATCTTTTTTATCACTAAGTTCCAAATTTCCTTTCTCTTCAATATTTGAAATTAGCTCTGTTATTTCGTTATAAACTTCATCTTTGTATCTTGTTTGACCTAAAACAATATCCCTTGAAAAACCACTATCTGTTAGAACTTTTCTAATAGCTAAATCATCTTCAAGAGAGATATCGCTATTAAGAATATATCTATTACTAAAGGTGTATACCCTATTAAATATTTCGAGATTACTACTAAGATCATCACTTAAATATTCATTATAATCTGAAATTGAGATCTCATTTGGAAGAGGTATATAGTATCCAACTTTTTTAGTATCGGTATATGCCCATAAAGCATCGGTAATTTTACTATCGGTTTCTGACACTCCTACAATAGATGCCCATAATACATCATCCATTGCATCAGTTGTTTTTATTAAGTTATCTAAGGCTAGAACATCCTTTATTTGAATATAATCTTTTGCTCCTGTAGATATGGAGTTTAGAAGAATTTCTGTCCTTTGTCTTAACCCTTCTGTTAAATTCTTTTTCTGTGTTTCTATCATAAAACTAGCTAAAGGAAGACTTATTAATGCTATTACACCAATTATTAAAGTGATTATAAGTATTGTAAATTTTAACCGTAACCCAAAACCCTGCTTTTTCATATTCCGTATCCTTAAAATATCTTTTTCATTTAAAAAGAGAGTACCTTTAGCTAAAGCTTTAGCATCATGGTACATTCTTTTACTCTCTTTTATAGTGGAAATAAGTCTTATTGTTGTAAAAAAAGTTATAAATATAGATGATATTAAAATTATTATAAATATTAAAAACTCAAAGGTAATAACAATTTTATCATTAACAACATTTTCCCATACTTCTTCATATCCAACAGTAAAATCTCCAAATTTTACTGTTCCTGTTGATTCTACTTTAATTATTGGTTTACTAAAGAACAATCCTCTTAATGGATGTATAATACCTACCCGATAGGTTCCACCTTCGATTTCATCAAGGTTAGGACCTTCGATTCGTCTATCTGTAGCAACCCTAAATACATTTGGATCATTTTCAAAATAATAATCATATGGTTCTATTCCATCCATATCTAATATTACAACAGATACATCCCCACCATCTTTAAAACCTCTACCATTAATAGTTGTAACAAGTTCACCTGTATCGTTCTGACTATAGTTTATGTATGATATATATGTTATTGGTATATATTTATTAACCTTAAAAATTACAGCCTCAGGGTTTCCAATATTACCAGCACTATCAATAGCCCTAACAACTAATGCATAATATCCATTATCAATATTTGAGAATGAAACAGAGATCATATTAGAGAAAACAGATGATAGGGAAATCGTATTAATATTGAAATCCCCAGGAGCGTAGTTTTCTCCTAAGTATGATAATTTATAAGAAAATCCTTCTACATCATCATCGAGACTACTCCATTCAATGGATTCTGAATTTGATAATAAAAATCCTTTTTCATCGGTTTTAAGCTCTGGGAAATCAACTTTATTAGGAGGTGTTTTATCGTAGTAGTAGTTGAAAATCCTTTTATTTGAAATGTTACCAGCATTGTCCTCAGCTACTAATGTAAAAATATATTCACCATCATTTATAGCTTCCAGGTAATCTGAAACTAGTATCGTTGAAAGAACACTCTTTTCATATACTATTTCACCTTCATTATTTGACCATGTATAGTGAAAACTCTTAATACCAGATGAATCCTTAGGCCTATTCCATGATAATTTAATTAAATTTTTATTATCTCTTTTTTTATAATTCGATGTTATAAACGGGGAATCAACATCCCTATCTGGATTAAGAGCCAAAATTCTTGCTCTTGTGGTTGTAACATCATCTCTATTTATTGTCTGATCTTCCCAGTAAATTCTTAAACTATTTTTAAATTGTAAAAATTGGCCAAAAACAGAATAGTATTCTCTATCGTCACTAATAATTTTCTCAATCCACAAACCTGATTGTTTATCTAATGTAGCCATTACAATATCATTTGACCCTAACTGATTGTCAAACCACATAAGCATAAATTCATTATTAAATTCGAAGCCTGTAGGTCTACTACAACTTCTAGAACCATTTGTAATTCTTTCACGATTTACAAGTTCTATAGTATTATTTACTTCTATTAAATTCCCATAGTAAATCTTAGATGCTTCATAACCGAAACTTCTCTCCCATGTTATTCCTAACTGTCCATTTCTTAAAGTAAATGAGACTCTTTGATTGTCAAATTCTTTATAATTCTGTGATCCTGAACCTGTTACAAATTCATCGAAATTTGTTAGAAGTAAATCCTGGCTCCAATCTTCATCATTTATATTTTTACTTTTTATATAAAGTTGGAAATTATTACTTTGATTACTAGAAGTTAGAACTGATTGATATATAACATACTCTTTGTTATTGTAAAATGTATAAACAGGTAGAAAGCTTTGGTCCGACGTAGAATTTATAAATTCTGTAGTATCACTCCAATTAATTCCATCTTTAGAAGTCGTAGAAAAGATAGACAATGCACCTGTTTCAAGCTGTGTTGAACTATTATTATCAGATATAAATTCTTTTAAACTGGAAACAAATAGAATTAAATTTAAATCTTCTCCGCTTCCTCTATAATAAATGGTTGGTTGTAATACAGCTTTATCATACTTAATAGTATTCTTATATTCTAAATTATTAAAATCACTATTTATTTGATAAATGTCTATATTATTATAAGATCCTGCTTCTCCATGAGCATAAGCCAGAATAAGTTCACCTTCTCTATTACAATCGATACTATAGTTTTGAATTGGAGTTTGACCGTAGAATTCGACTGGTTTAATATTGTGTGGAATATTTTCCCATGTATACCCATCCCTACTTTTTTTTATTTTTAAGCTGGATAAACCTCCATAATTACCTGGAAAATAATTAACCTCCTGCCATACACTGTATATATATTCATCACTCGACTTAAATGTTGAAAAAAATGAAATCCCATCACTTAAGACCTCTTTTTCTGCCCAAAAAAGATTTTGAGAATATAGAGAGAAGGTTAAAATTATATATAGACAGAGTAATACCCTCTTTGAGAAATGTAACATTTATATTAAAATTTCTTCTCCTATCTTTATTTCGACTCTCTTAATAAGATCCTTTAATTTTGGATAGTTTTTATTTTTTTTATTTGCATTTAAAATTTGAATAATTTTATCCCTGGCACCAAAAAAATCTCCATCTATAAAATCTCTTTGAGCTTCTCTAAAAAGTTTATCTTCGGCAGGAGCAAGTTGAAAATTTGATTCCTCTCCTAATCTAACAAGTATATCATCTATAACTACAGGAATATCCTGATTATTTGGATTTAGATTTAAAGCTTTTTGTAAATCCGTAATTATAGCCTTTAATCCATCAATATCAGTTTGAGAAGTATTACTTAATCGAGTATTTGCTAATTGAAATAATCTATTACTTTCTCGTATGTTTGAAGTATCTATAGGTAACCGTCTAAAACCTAATGCTACTTCTGAAAGATCAATAACCCTTTTAACTTGATTTTTTTGATCTTGATCTGCTATTTTATAAAGATCTTGAAACCTTATATAGGATTCATTTATTATTTTTCTATTGGATTCATTATCAGATTTTTCTTTGTTAATTTGAGCCTGTGTTTTACCTGCGGTATCAACCCCTTTATAAAATCTTTCTAATAATAATCTTTTTTTGCTATTTGATAACCTTGGATTTAGTAAATAAGAATCCTTAATAACCTCTTCATACTGAATAAAAGTTTGAATAATTTGATCTGATCCCAAAGTAACATCATTATCTATAGCTCTTATTGTTTTATCCCTATAACTTATAAAATCATTATTAAAAATAATTTTAAACGCATCTGGATCTTTAGATTTTAATACTTGTAGCTGTAAAAATCTTGCTCTTTCATTTAAAGGTCTTACTTCTAAAATCTTGGTTAAATAACTATCAGCAATTGCAAAATTCTTTAATTTATCTACAGTATTTGCTTCATTTACACCACGTCGATAATAGTCTTCGGCAAAACTTAAATATCCTGCTAAAATGCTGTATAAAGGCTCTGTAATTGATAGATAACGTCCAGATTCTATATCTAAAGCATCTCTAATTAAAGCTAACCAATATGGGATTTCCGGGTGTGGATCACTATTAGTTTCTGCCCATTTTAGTTCAGCTTCACGGAATAAATTTGATGCAGGAATATAAGCTCCAGATAAATATTCGGATTTACCTCTATTAATTAGTAAACGAACATCACGAATAACAATCCTAGCCTCCTCTTGGGCTATCTCATCTTTTAAATTATAAAATAATGGTATTAAATCATATATTACATATTCATTTTTATTATAGGAAATTGAAGTTGTAGCAACATTTTTACCTGTTTCTATAAAATCCCTTGCTTCGTTAAAATTTTCGTTTTCAAAAGACTGCAATGCATTTTGATAGAGTAGTCGACCCCTATTCTCTAACTCTGTAGATAATCTGATTTTTTCATTTGCTCTATTTTTATATTTTACAAGTTCTAATTTATTTTCATTTGCTAAATTTAGAGCATTATTAACACTATCTAATCTATTTTTAAAATTTGTATTAGAGAGTATATAATCTTTTTCATTCTTAAATCTTTCAGAATAATTTTGTAAATCTTCAATATATTTTTCATAATCATTTTCAATCTCATCTAAAATATTTATTGAAATTTCAGGATTGTAAGTAATTAATTTACGTTCATCTGTATTATTTATATCAAAATAAATAGTAATTTCTTCTTCTGAATCAATTGGAATTGATGCCTCTTTTATACGTTCTGCCATTAAATCACTATTTAAATCAAATTTAGTGTAGTCATGTCCAAAAATTGCAATATATGTCTCTTTACTAATATTATCCATAAATGCAATCTCTTCATTTATTAAATTTTCTTGAAGTAGAATATAGTTATTTAATAACTGAGAAATCCAATTCAGGGAATATTTATATTTCAAAATATTTCTCGCGTCGACTTTATCTTTAGAACTATTCCATTTTATAATATCAGATTTTATCTCTTCAATATTGTTTCCCAGATTTTCTCTAAATGCATATTCGGATAGTGTTTTTTTGTTATCTTCTAAATTTAAAGAAAAATCTATCATTTTTTGATACGAATCAATTATATCAAGTCCTACTTGAGAATCTCCAATTAAGTAATACTTTTCTTTTAAAATATCTACTCCAGTAATATTATAATTACTATCAATCTGAATAAAGGATTTCCATAAAGATGCTATTGAATCCTGGGCAATCAATAATATCTTGAGATTATTAAATGAATTTTTTGCTTCA
Source organism: Spirochaetales bacterium (assembly GCA_016936295.1). Classification (GTDB taxonomy): domain Bacteria; phylum Spirochaetota; class Spirochaetia; order DSM-2461; family DSM-2461; genus Thiospirochaeta. The sequence continues at coordinate 5,579 of JAFGYD010000271.1, forward strand.
ATATAGTTCTGGGTATTAAAATAATTTAATCCATTATTCATCTCTGCAGTTAATTTTTGTTGTAAATCATCAATTAATACATCTATATAATGGGGATATAAACTATTTATTAAGTAGAGAAATCCTTCAGATTTATCTTTTCTACCTGTTAAAGTTACAGTAGCAAAGGATATATATTTACTCTTTGAGGAGTCTTTAGTTAATCTACTAAAAAGTTCATTATAATCATCTAATTTATTATAGATATTTTGAAAATCTTTTATATAACCAGGAATATCTTTAAATATTTGAATATCGTTATTTAATTTATTAATATTTAAACTATTAGATCTAATATCATTTTGTATCGAAACATATATATCTTCAATCTTTAAAATATTTCTTTCAAGATTTTGTGTTTCTTCTTTTAATACATTCACTTCACTAAAAGAACTATTTTTTAACGTATTATAATAAAGATTTAAAGGTATATCATCGTCTATTGTAGATAAATCTGTTAAATCATCTTTACCTATATCTTGCCCATCCATTAATAAATCAAACTCATTATTATGAAAATCTAAACATAAAAGATAATTTTCCAACGC
>JAFGYD010000272.1 GCA_016936295.1 Spirochaetales bacterium
CCAAAATTAGGTCCGGTGGTGTAGGGGTCAACATGCCTGCCTGTCACGCAGGAGATCGCGGGTTCAAATCCCGTCCGGACCGCCATTCATTTGGCTCTGTAGCTCAGTCGGTAGAGCAAAGGACTGAAAATCCTTGTGTCGGCAGTTCGATTCTGCCCGGAGCCACCATCTAGTAACCACTCAAAATTGTGATTTTAGCGATTTTATCTCATATAATGATTCATCATACCAACTGGCAATAAAAACAGGATGTATGATTTTTTTTGCATATAAAATACCCATATATGAGTAATCTACTGATTCAATAATACACCAATGTGAGTATTTTAGTCAATAAAAAAAGAAAAAAAGGTGAAAAAATGATTGATTTAAAACGTATTAGAAAAGAAAAAAAACTAACACAGCAAGAATTATCTCAATTAAGTGGTGTTCCGCAACAATCTATTTCTCGTTATGAAAAAGGAAGTCGAAATGCTGATAGCGAGAACTTAAAAAAACTTGCTTTAGCTTTAAGAGTCTCTGCAGATGATTTACTTGGAATAACCGAAGAAGTTAAGAATTTTAAAAGAATCCAAGAGAATCTGTCGATAGAATTGACAAAATAAGAAAACAGATTATTTTATCTGTTTTTCTTGATTATTAAGTTAGCTAATGAATATAAAACTTCAATTACCTTTGTAGTAGAGTGTGATCCACGTCCAAGTAGAAAAATTTTTCGTAGATCATTTATTTCTGTTTCGTCAAAACCAGCTAGTTTTTTGTCTATTTGTTTTTGATTACTTGAATTAAATACAGGAATTAAACTATCTATGTATAGCAAATATTTAAAATATTTATATCCGATTTCAGTTGTAAAATCTATCAATTCAAAACCAGCTATTAAAAAGAAAAATTTTAATGCTCTTTTGGTTAACTTTCTTGTATTATGCATTTCAGTAGCTGCTATTGCATTGATATTGCGAATCATACTTTCAACATTCTTATTATAATACTCTTCAGTTTCACTGGTTGAAACAACGAAATCTATAATTGCTTTATCTGTTGTACCAAGGGTTAATTTTCCATCAAAAATACCAATCATACTATAAAATATTTTATCAAACTCTTTCCTAGATTCTTTCCATCCAGTTTTATCGATAAAATCATTTTTATTTATACTTTGTAGATAATATCGTAGTGGTGAATCTGGAATAGAATTAATTATTTCTCCAGCTCGAAGTCGTTCTTGATTTTGAATAAATCTAAAATATTGCGATATTGCTTCATCTGATCCTTCAACATCAATGATATTTAAGTTGTGTTCTAATATTTGTTGTTGTATTACTGTTGGTAAGTTTTTAAACTGTAACCGAATACTTAGATTTGGATTTTTAAGATATCTAGTATAAATCTTTACTGCAGAATCATTAATGTTATTAATTTTATCAAATTCATAATAAGCCTTATTCTCGCTAATGATAGCTCTGCTCATACTTGCGCTTAAAGATCTATCTTTTCTTATAAACTCTCTTACTGCGATTAGACGTTGTTGACCATCTACAACTTCATGAGTGGGATCCTTAGGATTTTCAATTGAAACAGTTCTAAAAACAAAATTACCTATTGGATAATTTGTTACCAAACTATAAACAAGTTTTTCTTTAAAATCATCATCCCAAGCTTCACCTCTTTGATAAGTAGGTCTTAGATTTAGCCTCTTATTTCCTAATCCTCTATCAAACGCATCAAGCTGATTCAAAATAGCACTAATAGTCTCGCTATGAGCAGTGTTAAATTTAATCACTGGATATAATGGTGTATTTTCCATTTTTAATCATCTCCTTATCTTTATTATATATGAAAAATAAAAAAAAGCAACGGAATCCTCAATAAAAATTAAAAAATACAATAAAAAATCAATAAAGAGGTATTTTGAATTTTACATTTACTGTTTTTTAGTATTTAAACGAAACAGTTGCATATATATCTCTTCTATGGTTGAAACTTGTATGTGTATATATTAATGTGCTTTTAATATTTCTATGACCTAATATTTTTTGTACAAAGTGAATATCTGCACCATGTTCCAACCAATATGTTGCCATTGTATGTCTAAACATATGTGGATGTAGTTTTTGTAAATCAAATTGATTCCTTAATTGATTACTAATAAAGTATTTAGCTTGTCCATATGTAGCATTTGTATTTTTAATATAATCATGTAATAAATACTTGCCTTTAGTATTTTTGGCGAGTATTTTTTTAATAATTGATCCTGATAATCCATCAGTAAAGAAAACATATCGTTCATCACTGTTCTTAGTTGCTTTTAAGAGAATCGAGTGATGCTTCATATTGATATTTGATTTCTCAATCGCTAATATCTCGCTTATTCTTGCTCCAGTATCTACTAATAAACAGAATATGCCTTTATATAATAGATTATTGCCTAGATCATCATCTAAAGATAAGACATATTCAGTCATTGGCTGCAACAATTCAAAGTCAATCATCTCAAATGAAACTTTTCTTTCTTTAAGATTCTTGATTGATTGTAGCTCTTCAAATTCATAATTTATAGTTTTATAAAAAAGTTTAAGTACTTTCAAATGTTTATTAATCGTGTTATTAACATATGTCTTTTTTAAGTGAAATAAGTAATCATTTATTGTACCTATATCTATTTGTTCAAGTTCAGTAAAACCTCTATTTGAATCTAACCATTTTTTAAAATGATAGATTTTGCTTTTATCATATTCGTATGATCCTATTTTTTTATTTAGCTTTGAATGTTCCAGGTATTCATGTATTTTTCTATCTATGTTCATCGTTTTCTCCTTTTGTGTTATTAAATTGCGAAATCCCCACCAGATAAACAGTATACACATTATAACATTACGAATGCATATAGTATTAATACTCAAACTTGCATAATTTATACCAGTAACGTATAATGATAGGTAGGGGAATATCTGGCATAATATTATTACATCTACTAGTTAAGGATATATCCTTAACTTTTTTTATTGGAGGAAATACATATGCCATGCCCAGCAAGATTAAAATTAACAGAATATTTTAGTAATGAATTAGGTGATTTTGAAGATATTGAACTAGATTTCGAGAATATTACAATGGAACATGATACTAGAAAATTTCTAAGTCCCTCTATTATCAAGAACAGTTATTCCATCTTCTTTTACCCAATTAAAGAGCGAATAGCTTCGATAATAAACAAAGTAGTTCAACATATTAGAAACGAAAGGAAAGATTTAGCAGTAGAGATATTGCAATTAAACAAAGAATTAAACGATACGCATTTAGGATACTCAAGTTGTTATGCTCAAGGTAATGGGATTGGAGAAGATGTAGCTAGATTTTTAGTTGATGCAATTGAGCAAGGGGGATTTTTAAACGAGGATTTTCCTAATAACCTTGACAATCTAAAATTATTCGTTCCTTTTTTAAGTCATGATAGAATATCAGATTTAGTAACTAATTTAAGTAGAGACATATTAATTGAGTATACACAAAAACAATGTGAATTATTTAATATTCCATTGGTAATTGATAATAGAGATGTCTATTATTGGGAATCTTCGGTTGAAATCGAAAACTGGATGCATGCGAATAATTTTCCAAGATTAATAGTAAGGGATAGAAATTTCAGTCAACCTAATAGCCTTTATAAATACTTGTTTGTCCCATCAAATTTATTAATTCAAAAGGATAGATTATTTAATTACGAATTTTCTAATTATATAATTAACAAAATACAAATAGAAAAAGAACAAGAATTTTATGCATTGACTAGTATTGTAGTAGAAGCTAGAGATTTAAAAACTAAACAAAAAATATATGAAAAACTTAAAGAAAATGATTTTGATATTAGGGATAAATTGAAACTCAAAGATTTAGTTAGACGAAACAACGCATTTCGTGACAGGTTGAATATGTTTTATAATCAATATGAATTTGAAAGAATTAATATTAGCAGAGCTAAATATAACGAATACCTTATAACAAAAGAAAATAAACTTAACGAGATTAATGTTTTTTCTGATGAACTCAAATATAGAAATTATGTATTAGGCTTTTTGGCTGTCATTTTTAATAACATGCTATATTATCCAACACTAATTAATGATGTAAATGATTTTAAGAATAAACCTTTCGAATTTCACGTGAATCAAAGAAATGAAGATTTAACTGCATTTTTTCCAAATGATAAAGTAATGGTATATCACAAAAACACGAATAGATTGACTGATATAAATTTCACTGAAATAATTAGTACTGCTAGAGCAAATAATTACGAAGAGGTGTTGTTGTTTCTTAGAGAAGCACGAAGTTCCGATATTTCTCTTGAAATAAAATCAATATTTGAAAATACAGGTATAATGATCTACTATTTCACGGATATTGATATTCTATCAATGCTAAGTAATTCTAGAGATTTTTCAAATTTTGATTACAGAACTTTAGATTCAATCAGAACAACAATACTGAATAGTTAAATGATAACTATAACGTTAATCATATATTTAATTAGTTTGTTAATATACTTGTATTAGAGTAGTTAATAAAATATAATAAGTATATGATAAATCTAGATTTTTACAGTAAGGAATAAGAGCTTCACAACTAGTTTTATATTAATGTTTTCATTTAAAGGAAACCTTTATTGCTAGAGTGATATAATGAATAATATGGCGAGGTTAAAATGAAATATAATCTGGTAGATGTCTTAAAAAATAGATTTATTGATGCTGATGGCAAGTATTTTCAAGAAATTTTTTATGAAATCATGAGAGCGAAATACGCTACTGATTTCGTTATGCCACGGAATTATGGAAAAATTGGTGATTATAAGTGTGATGGTATAAGTATTAATGAAGGATTCTATTATGCGATTTATAGTCCTGAAAATCCAAATTTTAGAGACGAAAATCAAAAATATGCGATTGGAAAAGTAAGAAAAGATATTAAAGGATTTTTAGAACAATATGAAAAAGGTACGTGGGAATATAAATGCAGCAAATTTATATTTGTATATAATGCTAAATTTAATAAACAGCCACCAGCACCAATACTGTCTGAATTATCTAAATTAGATAAAAAAGTTAAAGAAAAATTTCCTGAAATAACGGTCTCTTATATGACACAATATGATCTAGAACTTGCATTCATTGAATTAAAGTCTGAACAGCAAGAATTTATAATTAATCATACTTACTGCGGTTCTGAAGAAATTGATTTTGATGCCAGTTCAATTGCATTGATTTTGGATAAGATGCACATGACTGACTTTAAATCAGTTGAAGTGCATGACATCATGGGTATGAAAGAGAAAATAAAGTTTAATAAATTAGACGAAAATAGAGCAGGAGATTTGTTGAAAGCTTCTTATAATATAATGGACTTTAAAGACTTTATTCGACGAACAAATCCTGAATATATTCAATTCTTACAAGATAGATGCTTGACATTATATGATGAAGCCAAAACGATACTAAAAACAAATTCAAATAAGCAATTTGATTATATATTAGAGAATCTATACAGTTATGATATTAAACAAGTAAATTCAAACGAAGCTGTATATAAATCAATAAAAAACAATAAATTGATTATAATGTCAATGTTTTTTGAAAATTGTTCAATTTTTGAGTCTATATGAAAGAGGATAAGGTATGAGACTAATAATACCTGATATAAATACAAATATAAATGATACCTATTTAGGAATTGGATATTACGTAATAGATGTTCTTAACGCTAAATCCTTTACTATAGATGAATGCTATAATAGAGTAAATGATTATTATAATAAATCCAATAATGGGATATATCTAGCTTTTGAGACATTCATAATCTCAGTAATATTTTTATATACATTAAATATACTAGAAATTAATGAAAAAGGTGAGGTTATTCTAAAATGAAACTATTAAAATTGTATTCCAACAGAGATAAATTCAAGACAGTTAACTTCAATACAAATGCATTGACTGTAATAATTGGCGCAGACCATAAAAAAGAAAAAATAACAAACGAAGATCAAGAAAAAACGACATATAATGGAACAGGTAAAACACTAATTTTAGTTTTAGTAGATTTTTGTCTTTTGTCTAATAAAATGGATTTTTTATCTCCTTTAAAATGTGATATAAGTTTAGATTTTATTGAAGATGGAATAATACATACTATAACAAGGTCTACAGAAAATCAAGATAGAGTCATAATTGATAATGTACCATATGATAAAATCACCGATGCTAGAAAAAAACTTGAGGAAATTTTAAATTTTGACGCAGTATCTCAAATTACTTTAAGATCGCTACTTCCTTATTACTTAAGATACAGAAAATCAGCATTTATAAATCCTATAGATCCAGGAGATGGATCAAAAGAGCATACATGGAATTACATTGTAGCTTATTTGTTAAACTTAGATATTCAATATTCAAAAGAAAAAATTCATTTGATGAATAAATTAGAAGAACAGAAAAAAGTCAAAAGAACTTTACAGAGTAGAGATGTAAAGCAATGATTATCTAATAAGCATGATGTTAATCTCGAATTACAAAAATTGAAGAGTGATTTATCACAACTTGAAGAAAGACAAATAAATTTTCAAGTTGCTGAGAATATAAATTATTTAAAAGATCAATTAAATAATAAAAGAAACGAAATGAATAAAGTCACGAAAGAAATTTTAATTTATAAAAATAATATTAATAAATTAGAAAAATCAATTAGTCATAATGCAGAAATTAGTGCAGAAAATATTATTGAACTTTATAATAAAACTGCAATAGTATTGTCCGATAAAATAACTAAAACACTAAATGATGTTGAAGAGTTTCAAAAAAAACTTATCACTAATAGAAATAAAAGATTATCTGAAGACTTAAAGACTTATAGATCAATGTTAAAAGATAGTGAGAATTATAGAAATGAGATAGAAGAATATATTAATAGTTTATATCTTATCATTAATACCCATGGAAGTTTTCAAGAATTGACTATCCTAAATAAAAAAATTGTTGAAGTAAATCAAAAAATATCTAGTTTGAATAGATATCAAGAACTTTCAAAAGAAATTGAAAATGAAATTCTAGAATTAAACAGCCAATTAGCAAAATCTAATTCAGATGCACAAAAGTACTTAAATGAACAATCTGAAAATTTAGAGTCTATTAATAACTATTTTTCAAGAATTATTGAAAATCTATATGGACCTCAAGGAGCAGGTACCATAGATGTTAAGAATAATAAGAGCAAGAAGGCACTAACTAGATTCCAATTTGAAACAAAAGTATATAGAGATGGCTCTGATGGAATAAATAATATGAAAATTTTTGCTTTTGGATTACTACTGTTGCATTTAGGAAACAGCCCATACGAATTTTTAGTTTTTGACAACAAAATTTTTTATGGAGATGACTTTGAACAAGCTGCTGAATTAATGAGATTCATTTCAAAAGAAGAAATTAGTTCACAAATAATTTTCTCAATTAATCAAAGTGATTATAATTCTATAATACAAAAACTATCATTAACTGGCGATGAAAATCTTATAGATGATTATATTGAGCTTGAATTAACTGGCGATGAATCTGGAACATTATTAGGAGAATATATTGATCTGCAAATAGGAAATATTTAGGTGAAATATGTCATATATAATTTATTACAGTTCTTTTAGAAATGTTTAAGTGATTAGCTATTTCTTGATTTGAATAGCCCTCTTTCTTGAGGGCTTTTATTATTTTAATCTTATCATTGGATATAGGTTTTCTTCCAATGCGTTTCCCGTGAGACTTAGCATTCTCTATCCCTTCTTTAATTTTCTCATTTTGTATTTCCACCTGCATTTGATTAAAAGAAGCAATAATACTTACCATTGCTCTACCGATTGGTGTAGTGATGTCTAGATTCTCTTTTAAAGATATAAAACCTATATTATTTTGAGAGAAGTATTCAATAAGCTTCATAACCTGGTGAACAGTACGTCCCAAACGTGAAAGATCATAAATGACTAATATATCATCTTTTCTAAGATAATCAATCACTTCATTCAATATAGGTCGATTAGTATTTCTCCCTGAAGCTTTCTCTTCATAGAGTTTATCGATTCCATATTTACTAAGTGCATCTTGCTGCACTTCTAGATTTTGTTTATGAGTAGATACTCTAATATATCCAATAATCATAATAAAGCCTCATTTATAACATAACGCTTCATGGTGCCTTCATCCTGTTTAATCCAAAGATAGATGACTTCATCGAATCTAACGAATCCAGTATACCCAGGACAATTATATTCAAAACCTTTGATACTAGTTCCTATTTTATTTGTGATATTTGATATAGTTTCTTTCACAATACGATTACCATATTTGAATTCTATATCATCACCTATTTTTGCTAAATTTACATTCATATTACGATTCCTTTCTTGTGCATTAATTGAATGTTTTATGCACTTTTATTTTTTCACTAGTTTATGCACTATTTATCTTCAAGAATCATCTAATATTTGATATCTGTAAAAGGAGTGCAATAAACTATAGTTTTAGCATTTATATTAAATAATAGGACATATACGCCCTGTTTTACTACCACTTTTTATGCTAAAATAAATTATACAGAATAAAATGGAGGGAAAAATGTTAAAAAAAAGTGTTATTTTTGTTTTATTGTTTTTATTTTCAATCGTAAATGTAAGACAAACAGTTCATGCAGATTCTACTTCGATTGCTATGGGATTTGACGTTGATTCAACACAATATGGTTCAGTAAAAGATTATAGGTATACATCAGCATATTCATATCATTCTGTTAATGGAGTACAGTATGCAGTGGGCTATCAAAAGTTAAAATCAGCATGTTACGAAGATCAATCAGATAGTGATTGGGTTTTAGTCATTATTCAATCGACGTGTGAACCTAAAGACACGAAAATTCCTTCAGGAATTTTCAATATTAAAACAACATGGAATAGTCAAGCGGATTATCAAATAATATATTCTGATATTGACAATTCATCTATTGGTTTTGGATATGGAGCATACATCACTAGCACTAATTTTTTAATGGAACAACCATCTCCTAGAGATGAACCAAATACAACTGTTTATACAGCATCAATTGATGTTGGTAAAGAAGTAAAAGCAAGTGGACAAGTTACATTTGAAGACAACGAGTTAGATTTATACTATTATCATTCAGCATCTGATAATATTTTTAATACAAAATACAAATATAGTCCATCAAGTTTTGGATTTGACACATCTTATATGAATGGATTAAGTTACAATATTGGAGCATATTTAGTTGATATGTCAGTGGGTAACAGTTCAAATGCAGGTGATTTTGTGAATACAGTGAAGTTAACTACACAATTCTTCATTAGTCATGGACAAAGTATATATATTTTTAATAAGAATATATATGTAACTACATACTATTGATATTATGAAAAAAACATTTACAGTACTAGCAGTAGTTTTTATTATTGCAATTTCAATTGTTTTGTTATTTGTATTCCCATTACATCCAATACCTGAAGGTGTTCCAAATGATTACTATGAGCGATTTGAC
>JAFGYD010000273.1 GCA_016936295.1 Spirochaetales bacterium
ATACCTCCCTTAGTTTTTCGGTATTTTAGACTGCACTTTTATGATAACCTTTCAAGTGGTTAATTGCAGTTTTAGTATAGATATGAGTAAAGCAATAATGCCTTTACTTTTTGATGATAACAAAGAAATAGCACAAAAAACACTAAATATTTTAAAAAAAGACCCATTATTTGTTTTTGAAAAAAGAGATTCATTTAATAATTCGAATAGGATTTCAGGTGGATTTTATAATGAATGTTCTTATTTTAATAAAATATTTAATCCAGAAAGAATTGAATCGTTATCTAAATCTTTAAAAAATATACCAGCACAGAGATTTAAAAAATATATGCATCAATTAGCAGAACTCCCAGGAGTAGATTTTTTAGACCATAAATTAATTTTTTCAGGGGATAAAAGTTCTATTTATACAGAGTTTAAAAAATTAAGACGTAGTGTTACGGCAAAAAATTATCCAAAACAGGGATTTATTTCCCCCAGTTACCGGTGTAACTTAGATTGTGCATATTGTTTCTCTAAAGATATGTTAAAGAAATTCAATGAAGACATGACAATTGAAAATTATAAACTCTATATTAAGAAATTAAAAAAAGATTTTGATGTACAGGAGATAGGGTTCTTTGGTGGAGAACCAACATATTTCCCAAAACTGATAGAGTTTATTGAAGAAGCTGAAAATGAAGCTCTTTACTGTAATCTTGCGTCTAATGGGATTATAGATTCAAAAACTTGGGGTGATATAGTAGCAAGAAATAGTATTAGGATGATTACATTGCATATTGAAGATGATGACTTTTATAGAGAAAAAAAAATTATTGAGACCTTATTATCTAATATATCATCAGCTTTAAAACTAGGACGTCAGATAATTTTTAGATTTAATATCTCTAAAGAAAATATAGATTGGAATTTTTTAAAGAAATATATTGATCTAGTCCCTAAATTTAGATTCAGCTTTGCCTTACCTTTTCCTTCAGTAAGGGGAGATAATACATTTATTGAATTAAATGATATGGGAAAATATGGGGCTACTATAATTTCTATGATAGATTATATTTCTCATAATTGTAGTAATTATGAGATCGTTTTAGCAAAACCAATCCCATTGTGTGTTTTTACTGAATATGAATACGATCAGATCCTTAATAATATAAAATATAAAAATATATGTGAGATTGATAAAAATAATAATACCAATAATCTTATGATTAATCCTGATGGATCTTATCAACCATGCGTTGCTTTAAATAGTGATAAATTTATTTATAATGATTTTTTAAAAACTGAAAGTCTATCCAGTAATTATCATTTAAATATAAATAGAGTTTTAAAAACTCCTATAATGGAGAAATGCAACCTTTGCTATCTTTTTACAATAGGAGCCTGCCAAGGAGCTTGTTACGCATATGGTGCATAGAATAGGTATAAATTATATAGTTTTTAATGACCTGTGGGATAGAGTTGTTGATAACAAAATCAATCAATCACTTGAACCAGTTAATTTTACAAGTCTTGAAGGTCTCTATTTAAGATATTTATCTAATGCATTAAGTAACTTAAGTGAAACACATAGTGATGTTCAGGTTATTATATGGCTTATCGAGATATCTGATAATGGTTTAAAAGAGGGTGATCTTAGAAATAAAATATCAAAAAATAAGCAGTGTCCATATATAAAGATATTTACTATACCAATTTCAAGAATTATTACATTTATTGATACTGCGAGACAGGTTCCTAATGTATATTATAGATCTCCTAATGAGCTTCATGAATATCTCTTACTCACAATTGTTAAATTATCACCAACACCTCTTGTCGCTATAATGGATCCAGACACACTATTTAGAAAAAAAAATGCCCTAGATGAAATATTCAAAATACTAAATCAAAATAAAAACAAATGGGTTGCATCCATTTTAGAATCAGGTATTAAAAGACCTTATAATAACGAATTTATTAACATGAGACCTCGAATGCATAGTGTTGCTTTATTTTTTATTAAAGATAGATTTACAAAAGGATTCTTAGAAACAACAAACTGGAAGAAAGGTATTTTTGAAAAAGTCAATGATATCAATGATATTAATGTTGTTGGTTATTACCAAACCTATAAATTTTTTGATACATTATCACTATTAACAGATACTCTAAAATTAAACTTTGAAAGTGATAGACTACTAGTCCTTAATGAACCATTGAATGCTATAGAATTAAAAGGCTTAACTTTAATAAATGACTATTTTATTCATTGCAAGTATTTACAAGGTAAAGTCCAATTTATTGATAAAGAAATTAAAGAAGAGTTGTATATTGGCAAATATCTTTAAATTCGATTCAGTAATTATTTCTTTCTCAAGTTTTTTATTATATACATCTGTTCATCGGCAGAATGTAAAAGATCTTTGTACCCTTTATGTAATTCAGGATTATAAATTGTATATCCAGCACTAAATGAGATCTTATATGGGACAGGATTGCCACTTAAATCCTTTTCTAAATTTATAGATAACCTATTTATTATGGATTCAACTAATTCAAACTTGTCAGTTTCAAGTAGAATTGTAAATTCATCTCCACCAAATCTGGCAACCTTATCTACTGCTTTAACAGAGGACAGTAGAATATTTGATATACGAATAAGAACATTATCTCCTTCGTTATGACCATATTCATCATTTACTTCTTTAAAATTATCCAAATCGATCATTAAAACAGTAAAACTGCCTTTCTTTATAAAATCCACTATTCTTAAACTAATCAATTCGTCGATTTGCTGTCTATTTAACAGCCCTGTAAGATAATCTCTAATTTCCATCTGAATTTCCAGATATATATACGCCAATAAAACAGACAAAGATACACAAGGCCAAATTAAATTAAGTCCATAAAATTTAATCTGCAATAATGCTCCAAATAAAGGAATTAAACCAAAAAGCACCGCTATTTGCAAAACTTTTTTTTCCGCATAGTTTCTGTTTATCCATGTTAAAAAAATCGAATAGAAGGTAATTATATAATTAATTGAAGGAATAATAAAAAACCCAGGGCCTCTGTTATACCAATTGCTTGAGTCAATATAAAAAATTAAACCTGTAGGTATAGAAATGATCATAATAATTATTATAAATATCATTGGCTGCATATAAAACAACCTTTTTTTTAAGTGATCAAAAGATTTATAAATCTGATAATCCAGATACCAAAGCCAGAAAATTAATGGTAAAGGCTCAAACAGTAGTAAAATAAAGTTAGAAATATAAACTAAATTTCTTAAGGATTTATTTGGAATTCCATCAAACACCCATGGCATTAAATCTAAAATAAGCAATAAAAATGTTGATAAGCAAAGATATCTAAAAAATATATTGGAATAGGCTCTTTTTTTCCTTCTAATATGCTGGGCTAT
>JAFGYD010000274.1 GCA_016936295.1 Spirochaetales bacterium
CCATACGTTTATATGGGTGAAGAAATAGGAATGACAAACTGTTATTTTGATAAAATTGAAGATTATAGAGACCTTGAAACCTTAAATATTTATAAAGAAAAGATGGAACAAGGTGTAGATGAAACCGAATTTATGGAAATTTTAAAATACAGAAGTAGGGATAATTCAAGAACACCAATGCAGTGGAATGATAACCATGAAGCTGGATTTACCACAGGGAAACCATGGATAAATGTAATTAAAAACTATAAGGATATTAATGTAGAAAAAGCACTTTCTAATAAAAATTCAATATTTTATTACTACAAAAATATTATTAAAATCAGAAAGGAAAATTTATCCCTTATTTATGGAACATTTACTGAAATAGTGGATGTAGAACCAAATATTTTTGCATATTATAGAACATTAGCAGATGAAAAAATGTTAGTTGTAATAAATATGGCTGATGAATTTACACTATTTAAAACCGATAATATGGATTTTTCTAAATATAAAAGAGTTATATCTAATTACAATGATGAATTGATATATGAAGGGTTAAACATTAAATTAAAACCGTTTCAATCCTTTATCTATAAAGTTCAATAGAAATTCCCCCATAACGGGGGATTTAGCTAATTTATAGTAAAATCAAATGTTTTTAGGTTTGCTATTAGTCTTGCTCTATTTGAACCATTAATCCATGTTAAATCTAATATGCTGTTGTTTAATTCATTTATTATTAGATCTGAATTAAAACCAAAGGCAGGTTTTGTATTTCTAAGTTTTAGTAGTTCTAGCTGCTTTTGAACTATAGGAAGTTTAAGATCACGTTCCAAATCTTCGTTAGTTAGATTTGTTCTATTAATATCTTTGTGACCTATAGTATCTGCTGCAATATAATCGTTTTTCCCAGCAAAAATATCTAGATACCAAACATCTGGAATTCCAGGCATAAATATCTGAATTGCTCTAGCAAGAAGTAATTTCTTTTCATTTTCACCTAATGCACTAAAAAAAGTGGCATTTATTTGGTAATAAGATATTTTTTTCCCATCGGCATCGTATAAATCCTTTATTCTACCACCCCTACTTTTTACAATATCCATAAGTTCAGAAATTTCTGTTTCATTTAAAAGTCCCTTTACATCTAATAGAGGAATTCCATCGTGGCAACCAAGCATATTTACAGTTTTATACCCATTAGTTATTATTTCTTTTATCCATTTAATTAGTTTGGTTGAATCTCCCTTTTCTATGGCATTAATAACTAAACCTGGAAAGAAAAAGTCGTAAATAGGATAACCCTTTTGAGAAATTTCAGCATGAATACTCTCTTCGTGTTTACTATGAATTTCAGGTAGTAAAATAAGGTTATAACTATCGGCAATCTCTTTTATTCGTTCTAAGTAATCCCATGTCCCTGGAGTATTGAAAAAATTGCTTAAACCTGCTTGTTTATGCAAGTATGCAAAAGCGTCTAATCTTACAATTTTAGCACCATATTTACTTAGTTTACTAAATGTATCTTTGTAGAATTCCCACACTGTTGAAGATTCTCCATTTAAATCCATCTGACCTAAATATGATGTATGTTCTCTATCAATAAAATTAATAACTCTATCTTTAACGTTATTACTACAACTGAAATTTATACTATTTAAGGCTACATTGCTATTAATTCCATCTTCTAGGTTCGTTAAAATATCTTTAGATATATTAGTAGTTACGCCTTCAATTTTTTCTAACTCTTCTATTGTTGGAAGTTCAATTATTTTTTGCTGATAGAATGTATTCCAATAAAAACGGTATGTGTTATCTGGAAATGGAATTTTTAATATAGGAAGACCTGGCTTTCTCATAAATAGTTTTGATAAATATTCATTAGAGGGTACAATATACCCTTCGTTGGATAGTTCTCCTTTCCCGGCCCAAAATTTATTCCAATCTATAAAAGTATCTATAAAAATAGAATCATCACCTTTTTCCAGCAGATCCTTAAATTGTGGTGATCTAACTGATAAGTGATTTAAAACAAAATCAAGTTTTAAGGATATATTAAGTTTTTGTAACTCTTCTAAATCATTTTTAGATGCGAATTCGGGATTAATATCGTATGATTCAATAGAAAAACCTCTGTCCAAATCCGATTTAAAAAGGGAAGGTAATATATAGATATAGGAAAATACATCTTTAAAATCATCTTTTTTTAATAGAGTTACTAAATTTTTTAAATTCCCACCACAACTATCTGGGTAGACGTTGAGCATTACACCACTATTCATTGCTAACTCCTATAATTTTAGAGAAAGCTACTTTTGTAATGATTTCTCCATTTTTTGAAATAATTAGCTCGGTATTTTTATATTGTGAATTTAATAAGTTTTGTTCTATTTCCAATACAATTTTAGTAAATGGACTATCAACCTCATTGTCCCTTGCTCTTGATTTTCTATGTTGAAGTGTCTCTTCTGGTGTACTATATAAAAAGATAGGGAAATCCACTCCATTTAGTAATCTATTATTTCCATGTGTCCACTCAATAACTAAAATATCTGTTTTTTCAAAATTAACATTTTCGAAATAGATACTATCAAGTGTTCTACCCATTCTTTTTAAATCAATTTCTTTTTCACCGTTTTTGAAATCAGAAATTATAGAATTAATTAGTTCAAACTCAATTTCGTTACTTGTTCCTAAATATTTTTCTAGCCCTTCTCTTCCATTTTTATTGTAGATCTCTAACCTTTCCTTATCGTTAATCATAGGAATCCTATGGGGGTAGTTGTCTCCTGAAAGAACGTAAGTTCCAAACCCCTCCAGTTTGAAATAGTGAGCAATTAATGATCCTATTTCGGACTTTCCAACTCCAGAACCACCAAATACACTTATAACTGTTTTTTTATTATTAGAACTTTTAACTTTTTCTAATAAGTGAGAAAAAATTACATTAGCTCTTTTAATATGTGATTCATCTATTTTTACCTTATCGCCAGGCATATCACCTGTTGTAACACTACTAATTTCAAAATTTGGTTGAACCCATTTAATATTTTCCTTTTCCATACGCACCTTCTTTTATATTTTAATACAACCTGTAACCGGTTTCCTGTTTTTTATAAAAAAAATTATATTTTTTTTACTGTTTCTCTTTCAATCAATTTATGATCGTGAACAATTTCCTTTGGTATATGCTTATCTTTGTTTAACATACTTATTATAACCCTCATTGCCGACTCGCCTTCATTATAAAATGATTGAGATATTGTTGTTAAGGACGGTGAGTAAATTTCAGATAACTCTATATTATCAAAACCTATTATTGAATAATCGTTTGGCACTTTATACCCATGGTCTATAATACATTTAATTGCTCCAATTGCCATTTCATCGTTAGCGCAAAAAATAGCTGTAGGCTTTTCAACCAGGGATAGAATATTTGTCATAGACTTATATCCGCTGGAAATTTTATAATTCCCCTCCTGAATAAAATTCTTCTCAACTTCTAAATTATTATCCTTTAGTGCCTGATAATAACCTTCTAACCTTAATTTCCCAGATAAGGGATCATTAACAGGACCATGAATCATTCCAATTTTTTTATGTCCTTTTTGAATAAGAAAAGAAACAGCATCATTGGCTGCCTTAAAATTATCAATTTTAATTACAGGAAAATTAGATTGTTCTTCTCCAATACCAGTCATAACTACAGGAACATGAAACTCTTTTAATTTTAATTTAAGATTATCTGTGATTTTAAATCCGTTATAGATAAGGCCATCAATCTCTTTATTTAATAAAACTTCTAAATAGTTTAATTCTGTATCCTCTTTATTATTAGAGTTACAAAGTAAAACATTGTATCCCTTTTTATATGCCTCAACTTCAATCCCATTAATTATTTGGGAAAATACAGGGTTAGAAATATCGGGGACTATAACTCCAATTAGTTTTGTCTGTTTGCTAGACAAACTTCGTGCCAATTGGCTAGGTTTAAAATTAGTCTCTTTTACTACTTCCAAAACTCTACTTCGAATTTCATCACTTACAGGTTTAGAGTTATTTAATACTCTGGAGACTGTAGCTTTAGAAACTCCTGCTAGTTTTGCAATATCTGTAATATTATATTTCAAGAAAAGCTCCTTACACTATATTTATCTTGGAACCGGTTTCCTGTCAATCTAAATACTGAAACAATTGAAATTTTATTAAAGAAAAATGCATACCTTGATTTATATAGTTGAAACAATAACAACAAATCTTAATATATTTTACTGCAAAAAGGGGGGTAGAATCTGTAGTAAAGAACAAAATCTAAAACTAATATTAGTAGTGTGAATTGTAATGATGAATTGTAGTTATTGAATATGTTA
>JAFGYD010000275.1 GCA_016936295.1 Spirochaetales bacterium
ATTCCTTCTTAATCTCATTTATGGATGCAAAATTATCTAGTCTCCCATAACCAAGATATGTTTCTGGTGTTATATTTTTTGTCCATGTAACTTTATCAATTTCTGAGTGTACTTTAATCTTCTGTCCAGCTTCTTTTAGTAACTTCTGTACGACCTCTTCACTCTCTTTGTAAGATCCTTCACCAAAATGGAAATATCTAATTTGCCCATTTGCATCTATAAAAAAGTGAGCAGGCCAATAGCTATTATTGTAAGCCCTCCACTGTTGAAAATTATTATCAAGGACTACCGGCCAATCTATACCTAGATCTTCAACAGCTTTTTTCACATTCCCAAGATCTCTTTCAAAGGTAAATTCAGGTGAATGCACCCCAATTATTGTAAAACCATCATCTTTGTATTTACTGTATAAATTCGATAAATACGGAATTGTTCTAACGCAGTTTACACAGCTGTAAGTCCAAAAATCTAGTAAAACAACCTTTCCTTTTAAGTCATTCATAGTTAGTGGTGCTAAAGTATTTATCCACTCCCCTTTTGTCACAATTTCTGGGGCTTCACCCCAATTACCCAAGCGAGCGTTTTTAGGAGGATTATCCCAATTTAAACTTTTATCATTACTTTTCTCTTTGCCACGTATATTCAAAGCTTCAGATATAATCTCATTGTTTTCTATAGCTGTAATAGTTTCTCCATAGTTTGGAAATGCGTTTAATATAGATGATTGGAATTGACGATCAAGACCTAAACCAATAGAAATACCTACTAAAATCATTACAACCCCAAAAAAACGCTGTACTTTTTCACTATTATTTTTAAGCCAAGGTAGGCTGGTTAACATTTTTTGGCCACCCAACATAATACCAAATAAAGGGATGGAAGTACCTATAGAGTATGCCAGAACAATAATAACCGATCCACCATCAACCTGTTGACTAACAGCAAGACTAATTACAGATGCCATTATAGGACCAACACATGGTGTCCAGATCAGACCAAGACTAGCACCAAGCATTATGCCACCAGCAAAACCTTTTTTTTGTTTTTTCCCATTGGTTTTAACAAGTTTAGATATTCCAATTTCAAAGTAATGTTTTAAAACAGGAATTATCAGTGTTAAACCAAATGCAATAATTACAACTAATGCGAATATTCGAAGAATTTGAGAATCTATTTTAAATAATTGTACTATTGTAGAGAGTACAAGAGTAAATAGACTAAAACTCCCTATAAACCCTGTAATAACCCCAAGAGGCTTACTTTTCCCACCAATGCTACCAGATAGAACTATTGGTAAAACTGGTAAAATGCATGGAGATAAAATAGTAATTATCCCTGAAAGAAAGGCAAAAAAAGTAATTATTAGCATAATAAAATTGTAAACACTTTCATCTGTTTACCTCCTAACCTAAATATAGGGGTAAAAAGTCACAAAAGTATCACAAATAGTAAAAGAGTATATAAACTTTAATTAATATTCGGAAAAATAATGGAAAAACTTGCGCCACCTGTTTTTAAGGATTCGGCATAAATAGAACCATTATTTAATTCAACCATCTCTTTAGCTATTGCTAATCCAAGTCCAGTTCCTGGAATATCTCTATTTCTACTTTTATCGGATTTATAAAATCTTTCAAAAATATGAGGAAGATCTTCATTAGGAATTCCTGGCCCATTATCAACAATTTTTAATACCTGTAAATTCTCTGAAATTGTAAATATCACGTTAATATTTCCACCAATTGGGGTATGGGAAATACCATTTTCAAGAACATTTGTTATAACTCTTTCAATCATGCCTATATCTCCCAAAACTGATAAAAACTGAGAAGGATAACTATAATTTATAACAATATTTTTCCTATCAGACAGGGGTCTTACCTTCATTATAACATCCTGAATTAACTCGGCAAGTGAGAATGAAATTAGTTGGGGTTCTATCTGCTTTGCTTCTAATTTAGCAAGTTCAAATAGCTCCTCTACTAATTTTTGAAAATTTGAAATATTTTTTAAACTAATATCAATATACTCTCTTCTTTCGGAAAGTGATAAATTATCATCTTTCAATAGTATAGTTTCTAAATATCCCCTTATTGAGGTTAATGGACTTCTAAGGTCATGGGAAATATTTGCAATTAGTTCCCCTCTCTGCTTTTCTGCTAAATGAAGTTTATCCAGACCATCTTCAATGGATTGGGCCATATCATTAAATGCTTTGCCTAATTTTGCAAGTTCATCCTTACCCTTAATATTTACCCTATATTTAAAATTTCCATCTTCGAAGGCTTTAACCCCAACAGTTAATCTCCGTAGACGTTGGGTTAAAAGGAAGAAAAGAAAAAAACCTGCAAATAAAGTTGCAATTATTGCTATAATAAAGGTGATAAGTCCTGTTCTAATATAGTAAAAACTACTCTGCATAGCTAAGGACTGATCATAATTTTGCCCTCTTAAAATAACGTAAACATAACCTGTTTTATTTCCCATAACTAATTTAGCAGCAGAAAATGGTTTTAAAGAGGATTTTGTTCTAGGGTCATCCCCCTGAATAGATAAAAACCCATTTTGTTCTATATATCTTATAACTGGTTTCAAATTAATATAATTTCTCTCTAAATTCTCGTGGGGATGGGTAAAATAGGAAAGAATTAATCCCTCTGAATCTAAAAGATAAATTTCAACTACAGGGTTTAATACCATCATATA
>JAFGYD010000059.1 GCA_016936295.1 Spirochaetales bacterium
TATTTTTAAGAAAAAAGAGTTCAGATGGACAATTCAATCTTTTTACAGACATTGAATCCAAAGTAAAACATCATATGAGAATTGCATTTTTTTTACTGCCTATAGGACTTTTAAATTTATTTATTGGGTTATTTAATATGATTAATAATAATACATCCACAATGTTATATTCAATTAATATCTTTCTGGGATTAATAGTAGGTTATCATGTCGCTACTCAAATAAGAAAGGCTATTAACCTAAAAGGGCAGAAGAAAATATTTGAATCTTAATTAGTTCTAAGGAGTTTTGTAAATTCATTTTCAGGGATAGGTTTACTATAGTAATATCCCTGAATATACTCACAACCAAGTTCTAATAGTTTATTTAATTGAGCTTGCTCTTCTACACCCTCTGCAATTACATCCATTTTAAAGTTATTGGCTATGGATAATATTGCTTCGACTAGTGCTAAATCATCTTTGTTATTAGATAAGTCAAGTATAAATGCTCTATCTATTTTAATTACATCTAACTCTAATTTTTTTAAATATGTAAGGGATGAATATCCTGTCCCAAAATCATCAAGTGCAAATCTAAAACCCTGTCTTCTTAATACAGAAATAACAGTTGATATATAATCAAAATTTCCAATTAAAAGTGTTTCAGTTATTTCAAAAAGTATTAAATTATGGGGTATATTGTATTTTGATGTATATTCTAAAACATTTTCAACAAAATTCTGCTGCCTTAGTTGGTTTACACTTATATTGATAGATATATATTTTAAACTAAACATATTATTTAAATGCCACTCATTTATCTGTTTACATACACTCTCTATTAACCACGTACCTATAGGGATTATTAAATTTGTCTCCTCTGCTAATGGAATAAAATCGTAAGGAGGTATTAATCCCATTGTTGGGTGAATCCATCTTAAAAGGGTTTCTGCTCCTACAACTTTATTATTTTTCCCAGAATATATTGGTTGGAAATATGGTGTTAATTCCTTGTTTTCTATTGCTAAGCGTAAGCTTTTTTCCAGTTCAAGCCGTCTGGTCAACTCCTTATTCATTTCATGGTTAAAGTAGTGTGTACAACTTTTACCATTAGATTTAGCTTCATACATAGCTATATCTGCATTTTTTAATAAGTCATCTATATTATTATCACCTGCATTAAAAATATTAACACCTATACTTGTGGATGTAAAAAGTGTCTGATCTAAATGGGTAAATGGGTTAGATAATACTTTATGTATTTTTTCAGAAACAGAATTGACTGAAAATATGGTTGTTTCCTGATTTTCATTTATAGAAGGTAATAATATAACAAATTCATCACCTCCTATTCTTGAAACAGTATCCTCTTTTCTGAGGACAAATTTTAACCTCTCGGCAGTCTCTTTTAAAATCATGTCTCCCATTTGGTGGCCTAATGTATCGTTTATTGTTTTAAAATTATCTAAATCCAGGAATAGAATAGCCCCATATATGTTTTTTCTTTTCATTTTGGCAATTGCTTGCTCTACTCTATCTATTAGCAGTAACCTGTTAGGAAGTCCAGTTAAACTGTCGTGATAGGCTAGATGTCTAACCTGCTCCTCAATTAACTTCATTTCTGTTCTATCTTCCACAATTCCTACAGCACCTATAACCTCTTTTTTTTCGTCGTATAAAGGGGAACATCTTAGTGTTATCCATATTTTTGTATTAGATATTGTTGTTAAATACTCTCCTTCATAAAGTGTGTCTTTTGGAATAAAAACATCTCTAATAGCTGGTAAGATTCTTATATCATTAATATGTTCAAGATTCATATTTATTAGTTTATGTTTTGGAGCTTCAAGAATTTTAGAGAATTCTTCGTTACAATCATAAACTATAAGATCTTTATTAAAATAAAAAATACCAATAGGGGCACAGTCAAAAATAGTTCTAAATTTATTTTCACTTATTCGTAAAATTTCGGTGCTATTTCTATGTCTCTCTCTAAACATTATATTTTGAAAGACTATACTGGATATTTTCCTACTCATGAAAATAATTAGTATAAAATATAAAAGAATAAGAACTGCCAATGTTATATAAAAATCGGTTTTAAATACCAATAGTCTAATAACAATTGGTAATATTAATATTGTTTCGAAGGAGTAATTTATAAATAAATCGCTGGATAGAGTTAGAACACCGGCAATACCAAGTCCTAAAATACTTAATAGTAAAATTGTATTAATTACTAAATTTTCCGAAAATAGTATAAACCCTGCCAAACCCCAACCAAGTGCTGTTAAAATAGCTAAAACATAAAATAGCCAATAAAAAAATGGGTAATCTTTTTCATTACTTTTTTTAAACATTTTTGTAGATAAGAGTCTAATTCCAGATATTATAAATATAGATAAACTCCAGGTTAGAATAATTGAAATATGAATTTTGTTAATTAAATATATTGATACAGTTCCACATACTAAAATATTTGATATCGCACTTTTGGTCATTGTGCTATATAGAAAATCCAGATTGTTATAATGATATGACCAACTTTTCCCCATAATTTAATTAAAATATATAAAGAGTATTAGCGCAATTGAATTATAAATATTTTAATTATATGACAATTGTAATATATTCAA
Organism: Spirochaetales bacterium; assembly: GCA_016936295.1. Lineage (GTDB taxonomy): Bacteria > Spirochaetota > Spirochaetia > DSM-2461 > DSM-2461 > Thiospirochaeta. Next base: position 2,618 of record JAFGYD010000059.1, read on the forward strand.
TTAAAAAAAATGACCTTACAATACACTATATGAAAATATCAAGCTTAAGACATATAACTAAAACAACTTTTATACAATTTGTTTTTTTATTTATAAATTTTCTAATGGCTTTATATCTATCAAATATACTAACCAAAACAACAGATCTTATTTGTTATAAAGATGATGCTAGAGATTTTTTAGAATTAATTCAATTTATTCCAATAAACCCTGACTTTGTAAAAACAGGAACTTTTCTACTGTTTTTCCTTATATTGATTTTATCTATAGCAAGAAACTACTATAATAAATATTTGACAGTCACCCATCATACTCAATTAATAATTTTAGATATTATAGTTTGCACTATTATAATGTATATGTTAAATATGAGTAATAAAGAGATTTTACTCATTCCAATTATGAATATACTGATATTTCTACATGTAAGACAGAGAAAAATTGTACTCACAACATTTGTTGTGGCTTTGTATATCTTGTTAGATTCCGATTTTTTGTCAATACCATTTAATATGATACCAATAACAGAATATATAGAGTATCAGAGCGAAGTTATAAGACTTTCCATGTATGGGGTCAAAAGTATTTTAAATTCCTTAAGCTATATTTCTTTCATATTTTTTATTCTTTTTGATATTCAATATAAAATAGAGGAGAATAAAAGGGTAAAAGAACTTAATACCGCTCTAGAGAAAAGTTTAAAAAATTTAGAAATTGTAAATACTCAGTTAGTAGAGTATTCCCATAAGTCCGAGGAACTTGCAAGGGTTAAAGAACGTAACAGACTTGCAAGGGAGATTCATGATACAGTTGGACATACTCTTGTGGGTATTGAATTAGGTTTAAAAGCTTGTAGAAATATCCCTCAGGATTCACCTCATCTACTTCTTAAACAAATAGATACTATTTCGGAATTAGCAACAAAAGGATCTAAGGATATTAGATTATCACTTAAAGCATTAAAACCAGATGCTTTACAAAGATATGCTTTGATTCCTGCTTTAAAATCTATGATTGATCAGATTAACAATTGTGGTGAAATTCACTGTAACCTAATTATAAACGGTAATATTCCAAGATTAATTGCTCAGCAAGAAGAATTAATTTACAGAATAGTTCAGGAAAGTATAACTAATTCTATCAAGCATGGCGAATCAACTAGTATAAACATTAATATAGTTTTTAGCGAGACTAATGCTCATATTGATATTCTGGATAACGGAAAGGGTTGTAACATTGTAAATGAAGGGTTTGGTATAAAGCATTTAAAAGAGGGAATAGAATTCTATAAAGGGAAATATCAAATAGTTAAGCCATTGACAAATGGTTTTCAGGTTATCATTTCTTTACCATTAAATATTAGATAGGGGTTAATTTTGATAAATATTGTAATAGTAGATGATCAGGATCTTGTGAGAGAGAGTTTAGAGTATATTCTAAACTCCAATCCTGATTTAAAAGTTGTGGGAACTGCTCAAAATGGAATAGATGGAATAAAAATAATAAAGAATTTAAACCCTAATGTTGTTCTTATGGATTTAAGAATGCCTGGAACAGATGGGATTGAATGTATTAAAATACTTAAAGAAGAGAGACCTAATGTAGCGGTTATAGCATTAACAACTTTCGATGATGATGAATATATATACGATTCTATAAAGAACGGTGCAAGAGGTTATCTTTTAAAATCCATAAAATCCCACGACCTTGTTAAAGCGGTAAGGAAAGTTGCAACAGGAGGAAGTATTATGACTCCGGAAGTAACAACAAAAGTTATGCAACTATTTTCTGAAATGGCAAAAGCAGATTATAAGGTAAAGGACAATAAAAGCATTTTAATTCAGCTTCAAACTAATGAGAAAAAAATAATAAAATTAATAGGGTGTGGATATTCCAATAAGGAAATTTCAAAAGAATTATTTCTTAGTGAAGGAACTATTAGAAACTATATAAGTTCAATTTTACAAAAACTTGAATTAAGAGACAGAACCCAAATTGCTATTTTTGCAGTTCAGAATGGTTTAAATATAAATGATGAGTAAAAAAAGATATATATTAAAAATATTTATTCTACTGTTTCTAATACTTGGATGTCAGGAGAAGAAATCTATAACTTTAGAATTGGGTGTTTTTGCAGGTAGTGCCTGGGATACTCCAAATTTAAATACATTTATTATGTTTGACGAGATTATTGATATGTTTCAGGAATCTTATCCTTGGATTAAAATTACATATAAAAGTGGTATATTAAAAGAAGATTATTCTGAATGGTTATCTCAAAAAATACTTAAAAACAGGGAACCTGATATATTTTTAGTTCTGCCAGAAGATTTTACAACATTTGCATCAATAGGCATTTTAGAAAATTTAAATGATTACTTACTTATTAATAGAAAAGAGGGTATTTATGAGAATATAATGAAATCTGGTCAGCAGGATGGGAAACAATATGGTATACCATTTGAGGTTAATCCAACTTTCATGTTTGTAAATAAAAGCTTACTGGATAGAGAAGGGTTAAATTTCCCTTCAAAAAATTGGACTTGGAAGGAATTTTTAGACTATTCGGAAATATTAACCAAAGATACTAATAACGATGGATTTATAGACCAATATGGGGTAAAAAATTTTAACTGGACATTTGCTGTTTTTTCAAATGGTGAAACATTATTTAACAAGGAAGGAACTAAATCTTTTTTAAATACACCGGGAGTAAGGGATAGTTGTGAACTTTTAGCTTCTATCGAATTATTAAATAAAAAAGGAATTAGTAAAACCTTTGATAGTGGAAGTATAGCCTTTGAGCCTAATACATATTCAACATTTAGAACTTATGGTTACTATCCCTACAATATATTAAAATTTGGAAATTTTGACTGGTCAACAACGTTAATGCCACGTGGACCAAATGGTCAGAATGCAGTAGATATTAAATCATTGCTTATTGGAATAAGTTCCAGGAGCAGAGAGAAAAAAGCTGCAAGTCAATTTATTAATTTTATTATTAATAACAGGGAATCTCAAATTTCCATTTTAAGAAATTCAAAGGGGCTACCCTTACGAAAAGATGTACTCTATTCAGAGGAAGCAAGATCTATTCTAACTAAGGCATTATCTTCTCCTGATAGAGCAATTACACAGGAAACAATAATAGATACTGTTGAAAATTCTATAATTGTTCCTAAATTTAGGAAATACGATGCAACTTTAGGTTTAATAGATAAGGAAATTATACAAATTCCAATGAATTCCACAATCATACAAAATGATTTGGCCAGACTTGAAAGAATTATAAATGAACAACTTCAAAAATAGTATATTTAATTACATTTGTCATAGTAAAGTTCTGACATTTAACAACTATGCCACTGAAAAAAGTGAAGTGATAATAAATCATCAATTACAACAGAGGAGATTGAAATGAAAAAAATCGTAGTGATGATTACATTATTTGCAATGATGGCAACATCTGTATTTGCAAATGGGCAAAAAGAGAAAGAAAAAGTTGATGATGGTCACTTTTTATTTGGTGCAACTTATATGACAATGAACAACCCGTTCTTTGTTTATCTTAACGAGGGAATTAAAGAAGTTGTTGAGGCTAATGGTGATAAATTGGTTGCTTTTGATCCTGCTCTGGATCAGGCAAAACAAATTGCACAAATTGAAGATATGATTGCACAGGGTGTAGATGCTATTTTCTTAAATCCTGTAGATTATAAAGGGATAAGACCAGCATTGGATTTAGCAAAAAAAGCAGGAATTCCAATAATAAATGTAGATGCACCAGTATTTGACACAGATTTAGTTGATTGTATAGTTGCTTCAGATAACTATAATGCCGGTGTTCTTGTTGCTCAGGATGTTATGAAAAGATTAGGTTCTGCTAAAGTTGTACTTCTGGAACATCCAACTGCTAAATCGGCAATTGACAGAACACAATCTTTTGTAGATACAGTTAAAGATAAACCAGAGTATGAAATTGTTGCTAGACAATCATCAAATGGACAAATAGAGCAAGCTATGCCTGTAATGGAAAATATTATTCAGGGTCAACCACAAATTGATGTTGTAATGGGATTAAACGATCCTACTGCTATGGGTGCTCTTGCTGCATTAGAAGCTGCAGGTAGATCAAAAAACGTTTTAATTTATGGTGTTGATGGTGCTCCTGATGCTAAACAAATGGTAAAAGATGGAAGAATTACAGCTACTGCAGCCCAATCTCCAATTGGGATTGGACAACAAGCAAGTGCAGCAGCATATAAAATATTAAAAGGTCAGTATGTAGATAAACTAATTTTAGTACCAATTACATTGATTGATAAATCTAATGTAGATCAATATGGTACTGATGGTTGGCAATAAGCTGAATAATCAGTTATAAGTTTGACCAGGGGATTTATCTCCTGGTCTATTCTCAATTTTTTCAAAAGGACAATTTATGGGATCACCTATACTACAAATGCGAGGAATAAAAAAAAGTTTTCCTGGTGTAAAAGCATTAAAAGGTGTCGATTTAGATATCTATCCAGGAGAGTGTCATGCACTTCTTGGTGAAAATGGTGCTGGGAAGTCAACCTTAATAAAAATTCTTGCAGGAATACATAGAGAAGATGAAGGGGAAATAACTATATATGGAGAGAAAAAGATAATTCCCAATGTTCATGCAAGTAAAGAATTAGGTATTAGTGTCATTCATCAGGAATTAATATTAGTTCCGTACATGACTATAGCAGAAAATATTTTTTTAGGGCAAGAAATAAAAAAAAATAGACTCTATATTGATAAGCAGAAAATGGAGGAAGAAGCACAGTTAGTATTGGATAGATTTGAACTAGGTTTATCTTCAAAACAAAATGTTGCTACCCTTAGTGTTGCCCAACAGCAAATGGTAGAAATTGCAAAAGCACTTTCTATAAATGCAAAAATAATTATTATGGATGAACCCACTGCCGCATTGACCAATCGTGAAACTAAACAGCTATTCGATCTTGTGGAAAAAATGAAAATGAAAAATGTGGCAATAATTTTTGTTTCCCACAGAATGGATGAACTGTATGAAATAACTGAAAAAATTACAGTAATGCGTGATGGTACATATATAGGAACTTGCAATACTAATGAAACAGAGAGAAAAGATCTTATTGCAATGATGGTAGGTCGAACCTTAAATGAGTTTTACCAGAAAAGAACCCATGATCTTGGAGAAAAGATTTTAGAAATTAAAGGACTAAATAGAACTAATGTTCTGGAAGATATAAATCTGACACTTCATAAAGGTGAAATTTTAGGGTTATCTGGGATTGTAGGTGCTGGAAGAACAGAATTAGCTAGAGCTATTTTTGGAATTGATTCAATAGATTCAGGTTCAATTCTATATAATGGTAACGAGGTTCTAATAAAAAAACCAGAAGATGCAATGAATTTAAATATAGGATTTGTTCCCGAGGATAGAAAAAGACAAGGTTTATTTTTACAGGAAACTCTTGGTTTTAATATATCGATTCAAAGTCTAAAAAAATGTTTTAGATTTATTCAATTTAGCAAAACTTATGAAAATTTGATAGTTAATGAAGGTATTAATTCTTTATCAATAAAAGCTTTTTCTTCGAAACAAAATATAAATGACTTAAGCGGAGGGAATCAACAAAAAGCAGTTATTGCAAAATGGCTTGCTTTAAACCCCAAAGTATTAATATTAGATGAGCCTACACGAGGAATTGATGTTGGTGCTAAATCTGAGATTTATAAAATAATCAGCGATTTAGCGGCTTCTGGTGTTGCCATAATTATGATCTCGTCAGAGTTACCAGAGGTATTGAATATGAGTGATCGTATTCTTGTAATGTATAAAGGCAGAATTACAGGAGAATTAATGAGTAAGGATGCTACACAGGAAAAAATTATGCATTTAGCAACAGGAGGAATTAATGAATAATTCATTGTCAGTTAACGTTAAACTTGGGGTTAAATCCTATTTACATAGATATTTAGGTATTTTAATAGGGTTGTTTGCTCTATGTCTGGTTTTATCTTTAAATTCATCGGCATTTTTAACATCGGCAAATATTTTAAATGTTTTAAGACAGGTATCAATAAATGCAATATTAGCATTTGGTATGACTTATGCAATACTAATTGGCGGGATAGATTTATCCGTTGGTTCTGTACTAGCATTAACAGGAACTATTGTTACTGGATTAATAACCAGAAATATGGTTCCAATTCCCGTTGCTGTTGGTATTGGACTAATCCTTGGTCTTTTTTTAGGTGTTTTTAACGGTGTTATTATTGCAAAAACGGGAATTCCTCCATTTATTGTAACTTTAGCTATGATGCAAATAGCAAGAGGATTGGCATATGTTTATACCAATGGTCAACCTATTCGTATAACGGATGGTGGATTTATTGGTATTGGAACAGGTTATTTGGGACCTATCCCACTTCCTATAATATATACCGTAGTTATATTCATTGTTGTTTCAATTATGTTGAATAAAACAAAATTTGGAAGATATGTCTATGCTCTTGGTGGAAATAAAGATGCTGCAATTTTTTCAGGTATAAAAATTAAGAATATCACAATTGCTGTTTATGCTCTAATAGGACTGTTATCTGCTATTTGTGGTATAGTTCTTTCTGCAAGAATGTACTCAGGTCAACCAACCGTAGGAAATGGTTTTGAGTTAGATGCTATTGCTGCAGTTGTACTTGGTGGAACAAGTATGTCTGGAGGTGTTGGTAATCTAGGAGGAACACTACTTGGGGCATTGGTTATTGGAGTCTTAAATAATGGTTTAAACCTATTAAATATCAATTCATTTTGGCAACTAATTATAAAAGGTTTTGTTATTCTTTTAGCAGTATATGTAGATTCAGTGAAAAAAAAGAAATAGAATGGGAGCCAAAAGGCTCCCCATTTTTTACCTGTTTGTTTCCCATAATTCATAGTTTTTGATACTGGATAAATATTCCTTTGTGTCATCATAATCGTTTGAGTCCATTAACTGAATATTTCTGTTCATATACCACATATCTTTTTCAGACCATAGTTTTGCCATTATTTTTCTACTAAAAATATGAATCTCTCCGTGAATAATTTCAAAAGGAAATGATCCTGAACCTATTGTTTGTGTATCAACTCCAGTATTATTATAAATAAATTCAATTTTACTTAAGCTATATTTACCGGGTTCAAAAAAAATCTTGTTATACTTGTTTGTTGTTTCCATAATTCTTGTAGTTACTGTTTTATCTGCCTGGTTTTCAAAAGTTAATCTATATTTACCAAATGGAGGTAAATTTTCATTATTTTCCAACTCAAACTTAAGTAATAACATCCCCGATGTTGTCTCGGAAGGTGTAGGTAAGGATGCACAAGATAAAATTGTAAAGAATAAATTATCATCATTAAAAAAATAGTACAAGAATAAATCAACTATTTTTGTTCGTAATTGATCATCCACTTAACCCCAAATTTATCGGTAAAATCACCATAATATGCTCCCCAAAAAGTATCTTCTAGTGGAGTTCTTATCTCTCCGCCTTTCGATAATTCATTAAAGATTCTTTTGCTTTCCTCCCTGGAGTCTGGATTAATATTCATTGTTATGTTATTCCCAAAAGTTATTTTGAATCCCATAATTTCGGGGGAATCTGCACCATGTAGAACATAATTTCCCAGGATTTTAATTGCAGCATGCATTACCATGTTTTTTACTTGGGCAGGTGTTGGATGTGATTCATTTGGAGGTGCATCACCATATCTCATAATGTCTCCAATAAATTCTCCATTGAATACAGACTTATAAAAATTAAATGCTTCTTCGGTACAATCTTTAAAATTTAAAAAAGTTGAAATATCAGCCATTTTTTTCTCCTTATTATTTTTTATTATAGTTTAAGCAATAGATAAATCAATTTTTTTTATTACGAAAGGTGTCGTAGTAATGTTGACTTACCATTGTAAATGATTAAATAAGGAGAAAAATAAATGATTCACTATCTATTGGGCCAGGTCTTAATACTACCTTTAATTCTCAACTGGATCGAACTTTTTTTAGTGTTGGTGATATAATTGAGAAAGGTGATGTAATAGGACAATTGGGCAGTACTGGACGATCTACCGGACCTCACCTTAATTATTCAGTTTTTTATGATAATAACTGGATTCCAGATATAGAGGAGATACGAAATAAAATAATTCTTACGTCTTTAAATCCACTTTGGTTCCTTCCAAATAGTGTAAAAGAGGAGTAGTGTTAAGCAAATAAGTAGAAAAAAATCCACATATTTTCCTATATTTATCATATAATTGAATTGATAGAGGTAAGTTTATGAATGTAAAACTGTTATGTAAATATGTGGTATTTATACTTATTTTAATAATTTCAGGTTGTAATAAGTCTAAAATTAACACAAATATTAGTAAGGAAGAGAAGTTTACCCCTGCATCAACACCCCATTTACAGGTTCCTGTATTTACTCCCCAAGAGGTAGAGTATTTGAACCAATTAAGGCTGAAGGGTAAATTGAAAGTATCTGCATATTTTAGTCCAGGTAGTTTTGAAGAGGATTCAAATGACCAATATTCAGGCTTTCAGTATGATTTAATAATGGGTTTATCGGATTACCTTGATATAGATATAGAAATTAAGAAAATACTATTTACAGAAAATTTTTCAAATAATGGGGAAATCCCTGATAGTATCAAAACTAATTCATCATTAACTTATACTCCCGATGTTTTTAAAGATTCTGATATCTGTACAGGTTTTATCACTATTCTTCCCTGGAGAATGCAAATTATGGATATGATTTCATATCTTCCTGTAAGACAGATGTTTATCAGTAGAAATGATGATTCAATTACAACTCTTTCGGATCTTAATGGTAAAAAAATTGGGTATGGAATTGGGACATCTTATGAAACTACACTTTCAAATATAAAAAATAGTTACAATAAAAACTTTCTATCAGTACCTTATAAATTTGAAGAAAAATTAATCCCAAAAGTTAGTCAGGGAAGTATTGATGGTACAATAATCGACTTACAAAATCTGCTTCTATCACTCAAAGAATATCCTAATCTTGTTGCAGAGCTACCTGCAGATGATATTGAACAAGTTGGATGGGGTGCAAAAAAAGGAAATGATTTGTTAAGGGGACTAATACAAAAATATTTCCATTATGCTTATGAAACAGGACTTATTGAACGTGTTTTTATAAATACATATTCAATAGGTTTAAAAGATTATTATTCACTCATAGAGTATGAAGGAGTAGAACTACACGAGCTGGAACTATCTGATGCTGAATTTGAGTGGTTAATCAACAAAAGAAGTACAGGAACTTTAAGCATTGCTACAATTAACTCCCAGGAGGTCTATCAAGTAAATGATGATGGTTCTATTACTGGTTTTGATTATAAAATAGCAAATAGCTTCGCTCAAACCCTTGGTTTAAAACTTGATATAAATATTCAAGATGATATAACCGGATTTTTTGCAAAAGATGGTGTTTTTGACCCTGAGGTTACAACAAATCCCAATTTAGTCTATTCTCCAAATTTACTTGATAAAGTAGATATATACGCAGGACCTTTTTCTATTGTTCCATGGCGTGAAAAATTAATGACAATGATTCCAATGATGCCAATGGGCCAGATTTTAGCTTCCAGAGCAGGTGATGAAATTAAGGATTTTGCTGAGTTAAATGGAAAACGAGTTGCAGTTTTAGCTGGATCCTATCAGGAAACTTTTATTAAAAACTTAATGGAAGAAAAAGGTTTTTCAGCAAATTTTTCATATATGCAGACTACAGATGAACCGTTGAATTTTGTAAAATCGGGGAAGGCCGATTATTTGATCGATGGTGCAGTTTATATAACAAAAGGTATGAATAACCTTGAGGGTATGGCTGTATCACCTATAAAAATTGATGTTGTAACAGTCGGTTGGGCTGTAAATAAAAATAACCTTATTTTAGAATCTATCCTGAACAAATATATAAATAAAATGCTATCAAATGGTAATTTTGGACGAATATGGAAAGAGACAAACGGTGTCGATTTTGAATATTATCTAAATATGATTAAGGAATAGAAATGAAGTTTAGAATTAAGCTCCAATTAACAGTTTTACCATTCATAATAATTCCACTAATTTTGGCTAGTTTAATTTATACAACAATAGGAAGAGAGATGCTTCGAGTTAGAACATCTGAAGTGCTTCAATTGAGACTTGATTCTCTTTATAGATATGCAGAAGCGGAATTTCTCTCTTTAAAAACACTTGGGTTATCAAATACAAATTTTTTTAACAATAAATCCTGGAAATCCGTTGAACAATTTGCTCTGCAGTTACAAGGCCCGGGAGATCCCCTTTTTGTTCTTAAAGACGAGAAAAATGGAACATTTAACCAGGATTCAGGTTTTAAAATAGGTGCTTCAAATGTTTTTGAAGATAAAGAAGTTATCTATTATTACTATTATAAAAAATTAAAAGACTGGGATATGATTATTATCTCTGCTACAGAGCATAAATCTATTTATAAACCAATTGATAATGCTACCAGGCTCTTTATTCTTATTTCTTTAATAAGTATTACTATCTCAGTTGTTATTGTTTTTATTATTTCAAATAGAATTACTAAACCTTTAGAGAAACTAACAGGTTTAGCTAAAAATATGGCCAATTATAATCTTACAGTTCGTGCTGACATACAAAGTAACGATGAAATAGGTACACTATCTGAAAATTTTAATATTATGGTTGAAAGATTAGAAGAATCAACCAGAAACCTGGAAGAGAAAGTAGAATTAAGAACTAAAGAACTTAACGATTACTTAATTAAGCTTCAGCAAACCCAGAAACAGTTAGTTGAATCAGAAAAAATGGCTGCATTGGGCTCTTTAGTTGCAGGTATTTCACATGAAATTAATACTCCTATTGGTATTGGAATTACTGCAATATCATTTGTTGATCAAACACTAAAAGATATTCAAAATAAAGTAAAAAACGGAGTTTTTACAAGGTCTGAATTTGATAGTATTATTTCTAACTGTATTGAGTCTTCCGAGGTTGCATTAAGTAGTTTAGTTAGAGGAGGAAAACTTGTTTCATCTTTTAAGAAAGTGGCTGTGGACCAACATGTTGAAGAGAAAATTTTCTTTAATATGCAGGATCAAATGGAGAACGTTTTAACTACTCTTAAACCATATTTAAGAAAAAATAATGTATCTGTTACAATTATTGGGGACAAAACCCTTAATATAGATAGTTATCCGGGAGCTCTTTGGCAAATATCCAGTAATATAATACTAAATGCAATTTTACACGCATTCGATGGTAGAGAAGAGGGTGATATTGTTATTGAGTACAAAAAAAACGGATCCAACATTGACCTGATATTTGCAGATAATGGGAAGGGTATGCATGAATCCGAACTATTTAAAATATTTGATCCATTCTATACTACTAAAAGGGATAATGGAGGTACCGGATTAGGCTTGAACATTGTTTACAATATTGCTACCCAACTATTAAAGGGAACAATTGAATGTAAAAGTGTGTTAGGGTCAGGAACTACTTTTATTCTCTCTTTTCCTACTTAACTTTTTACTAATACCTCTTTACAAGAAAATATTTTTGATAGAATTGGTGTCGAAAATAGATATCAATTAATTGATGTTTGTGAAGATTATTTCAAAACTATTAATTCCATATAATTTGAATATATCACTCTTAAGGATGAAAAAATACTTCTAACCTCACTGTAGAGCACTTTAAAGATTCATCCCTAAGAGCGATTGCCAATTTTTATATTGATTCTTAATATACGTTGAGGTTCTTAAAAATGATACAAATAGAAAGAGATGTTTAATCTAGAGTTATATTTAAAAGAAAACAATATTGGGAAAAATGGTTCTGTAGTTACTACAACATTCTCAGTTGTACAGATAAATAATGAGCAAATAGTAGATATGGAAATATTAATACCAATAAAGCAAAGTGCAAAAATAGATAACAAATGTTATATATAAGAAGCATGTAGGAAACTCTAATTTAATAACTAACACATATAAAGAAATGAATATATATATTCAAGTTAATGGGTTACAACCTATAACCACTGGTTACAATATAAGTGTAAAAGACCACACTCATGGCATTTCTATTGATAAAATGGAAATTGATATTTATTTAGGTGTTAATCCTAATAAATTATAGTTTAAAACTAATACATCGTTGATGTAGGTTTATATAAAAAAGTTCTAAGTAACTGGCAAGTTAAAAAAGAACAAAAAAATTATGGAGAAAAATAATAATGACAAAAACATTAAAATTTAATGAATTAAATGATAATGAACTAATAAGTGTTAATGGAGGAAAGTGTTCTTCTGAAGAGTTTGATGACTTAATTCGTAAAGCTTCATCTTTAAGTAAGGGTGCGGATCATTATGATATTGATAGATATAGTGCTCATAAAATTGGGGGGTATAGAGTTGGTGGTGCATATATAAAATAGTTTAAATAATTATTACCCTCTACTTTCTATTATTGTTGAGGGTAAAACTTAAATTGGGAAAAGGTTTCATTGATGTATAAAAAAAAATTCTTATTATGGCTTTTATTTTTACTAACTATTTGTAGTTGTTCAAAGACTAATAGTTTTAATAACACAGGTAAAAAAATAATATATAATGCTACATATAGTGTTACATTAGATTCAAATACTAGTCATGGTAGTATTATTGTTAGACTTCCAAAAAACTATAAATACAGACAGCGTATAATTAAGGAAGAATTTTCAATAAAGCCTAAAAAAATATTTATGGATGGTGATGATCGACTTGCTCTATTTTCTATAAAGGAAACTGTGGATATTGATATTAAAATAATTGTAGAAATATATAAATATGATTTTTACAATGCAGTCTCTGATGATAAGAATTTTGATGAAGAAATATATACTAATAATTTAATTCTAAATAATAAAGTTAATAATGAACTAATAGAACTAGCTGAAAAGTTAAAATCGGATTCTGATATAGATACAATAAAAAATATATATAATTATATAAATGATAATATTAACTATAGAGAGCAAGATATAGAACGTTTAGGATATGAAGCTTTAAAAACTGGAAATGGTGATTGTTCAGATTTTTCTGATCTTTTTGTAACACTTTGTAGAATTAATAATATTAAATCAAGAACAATCCTAGGATATGGTATAAATGGTGAGTATGGACATCATTGGGTTGAGGTTTTATACGACTCTAGAGGATGGATCCCCATTGAACCTGTTGCATCAATCTCTAAAACTTTCACATTTCCTCCTGGAATGAAAAACTACTATCTCTATTTTGGATTTAATATTTTTAACTACAATTATACATTTAAAGTAACTAATGGATTATCTGTTGAAGATAGTTTCTCAGTAAATAATTTAACTAGATAAATATTTACTTTGTAAATTAATAATGTATAATATTTTATGAAAAAAATAATTACAGAAATAAAAACAGATCATATAGATTTTAGTTGGCATGATATTGTATCTCAACTGTCAAACTCATTTAGATTAACAGTTGAAGAGAGTAACTCTTTAGAAAAATCAAAAATAGCAAAGTTGATAGGAGCTCTTCCATTTCTTGCAAATTGTACTAACCCAGAAAGAGTAGCGTTAAATCATTTAAGCACATATATGGTTGCATTAAAGGGTTCAAAATCCCTATCGTATCACACTTCATTAGACGACAGTGATGTTTTATCAAGATTAGATGAAATTAACACGTTTAAAAGTGGCGGTAAACAAGAAAATAAGTATAACCCAATAAATGCAGGTGTTTGGGATTATAAAATATTAGTAGATTCTCTTATTTCTGATATTGAAGAAATTGAATGTAAAATCATGGATGAATATTTTTCTATTTCAGATGCAGTCTTTTCAAGCTGGAGCTATGATGCCAATAGATTCAAATAATTCAGCTAAAAATAAATTAACAAAAAGATTTGGAATATATTGCGGAATAATGGTTTTATTACTTTTTATTTCAAACTTGGCTACTATTTTACTTAAACGAGGTACCATTAAAGGTAATTACGATCAATTTGAATTATTATTTATAGGATTTTTATTATTGGTAACCAGTAAATTAAATTGGGGTAAATATGTACAAATATTTTGTATTACATTGTCTGTAATAGTCACCTTATTTACAGAACCAAATGAAGGATTTGCTATTGCTCCGATATTTATACTAGTTTTATTAGCTAAACAGTATGGGTTTCTTAAGCATAATTTAGTAATTAAAATAGCTTCCTCTACTATTATATTTGTAATACTAATGTTAGCTTCATTATATAAATCAAATATAGGTCTATACCATATCTTCCCAATAATAATATATAATTTAATTTTTTTCACAAGCTTTGTAATAATAAAATTTGATGAGTTTACTGAATATTTTGACATTGAAAAAGAATATAAAAAAGAAATTGAAAAACTAAAAATAGATCTAACTAATAAAGAAAATGTTATTTCTAAATTAGATATTGATTTTATTAATCCCATAGATGCTGGTTTAACAAATGCTGAGCTTGAAATATTAGAAAATCTTTGTATCTATAAGGAAAGTAATAACCAGCTATCTAAAAGGCTTAATAAGTCTGTTCACACCATAAAAAGTCAACTTATTAGTATTTACAATAAAATTGGTGTTGATGATAGACATCAATTAATTGAGTTGTGTCAGAATTACTATAAGTTGAATTTACAAACATAAATATCCTTGAAACTTAAAATTATAAAACCTCTACAAAATATAGTCAATTTTATATAGAACCAAAGTATTATTACTCTTTAATTGAAGCAGCAAAATTACATGGATTAAAATTTTATGAAATGTAATTCTGAATAAGTTAGTAAAATCACGCTACCCGCATAATAAATTAAGTCAAAAAATATACATAAATCTATTACTCTTAAGGTGCATAATCCGGCGATAAACGGACACCAATTCCGGGAATAAATGGACACCTGTTCCTTTTTTTACCGGACACTAATTCCTGAAATAA
>JAFGYD010000060.1 GCA_016936295.1 Spirochaetales bacterium
AACAGTAGAATGTTCTCTACATTAGGAGCGGATATCGGTTTTGACTCTATTGCAGATGGAGCAATTGCCTACCCTCTTTCAAGACTACTTGATTCACTGGATAAAAATGGAGAACTACCTAAAACAATCCTGTATGTTTTAAATCCGGCAGATAACGATACTATTGCAACCATGATAGGAAATTTCCAGGATGGAAAAACACCTGGGAAAATACAATTTGGTTCTGGTTGGTGGTTTAATGACCAGAAAACAGGTATGGAAAATCAATTAATATCCCTAGGAAATATGGGAATACTTTCTAAATTTGTTGGAATGCTAACCGACTCCAGAAGTTTTCTATCTTACACTAGACATGAATATTTTAGACGAATATTATGTAACTTAATTGGAACCTGGGTTACCAATGGTGAAGCACCGGAGGATTATGAGCTTTTAGGAAGTATGGTGTCTAATATTTGCTATAATAATAGTAAGGAGTATTTTAACTTTATATAAATTATGAATATATATGATATTGCCAAAAAGGCAGGGGTTTCAATTGCTACAGTCTCAAGAGTTATTAATAATAGTCCAAATGTTAGTTTAAAAACCAGGGAGAAAATTTCAAAACTCATAGAAGAAGAAAATTATCTGCCAAGTGCACATGCTAGAGGACTATCTGGAACACCTGCTAAAACAATAGGCATATTAACTATAGACATAAGGGATCAATACTTTGCTTCAGTGATTTATTCACTGGAGCAGGAGTTAAGCCTCCATGATTATAATGTAATTTTATGTAATACAGGTGGTGAATCTAATATTCAAAGAAATTATATCGCCCTATTAATGCAAAAAAAAATAGATGCACTTATTTTAGTTGGTTCAGTTTTTAATAATCCACACCTTTTAGATAGTATTAAACAGGTTTCCCAGGAGATCCCATTAATTATTGTAAATGAAAATGTACAAGGAGATAACATTTACTCAATTATGTGCGATGAAAGTTCAGGAATTTCCAGTGCAATAACCCATCTATACAATAATGGCCACAGAGATTTTGTTTTTGTAAAAGTTGGAGATACTTATAGTTCCAAAAGAAAGGTGCAAGGGTTTTATAACCTTAAAAACTTACTTGAAATTGAAAACATAGAGAGCAGAGTATTTAATATAGAACAGGGGCTGAACCAGGCCAGAGAGATAACACAAACAATAGTTGATATAAAACCAAGACCCACTGCAATTATTTGTAGTGAGGATTTAACAGCTTTAGGAATTATTCAGGAACTAAACAACCTTGGAATTAATGTTCCAAAAGATATTTCTGTTACAGGTTTTAACAACTCTATTTATGCGGAATGTTCTATACCGACCCTTACTACAGTAGATAGTCAAAGCAACTCAATGGGGCTTGCTGCGGCTAGATTAGCACTAGATGTATTAAATAAGGTAAAAGTTCCTAAACTAAGTACAATAAGTACAGAATTAATTATTCGAGAAAGTACTTCCAATAGATAAAAATACTGTTCGCATATACGAATTGACAACTGCATATATGAATGAGAATATAAATCATGCAGAAGAAAAGTGTTGTTAGAAGTATAGAAATATTAAACCTTATATCAAACTCCAGAGATGGTCTCTCTTTAAATGAAATTGTAGAAAAAACCGAATATCCCAAAACAACGGTCTACGAAATATTACTAATGTTACTGTCAACCGATATGTTGCAGTTAATTGAGGGTAAAACTAATAGATATAAAATAGGTCTAAAAGCATTTGTTATTGGAAATAGTTATATAAAGGATATGGACTTAGTAAACGAGGCTAAATCAATTGTTAATGATTTATGCATAGACCTGGATATGACAATATTTATTGCAACACTAGAAGAGAATCAAATCATATATCTATATAAAAAAGAACCGGAAAATGTACCTATATATACAGCAAATGTAGCAAATAGAGAGGACGCATACTGTACATCTTTAGGTAAAGCAATTCTTGCCCATCTTCCCGGGTTTGAACAGGATCGAATAATTGACACAATGAAATTTAGACAGAGAACTAAACAAACAATAATGAACAAAAAGGACTTATTAGTAGAATTAAATAAAATATATAAACAGGGTTACTCTGTGGACAATAGAGAAATTTTAGATTTTGTACTCTGCTTAGGAGCACCAATATTTAATCACAAAGGTAAATGTATAGCAGCTATTAGTTGTGCAGGACTTTATGGATCCCATAGAAATATTGAGTTAGAAGGTGAAAAAATGGTTTTAGCCGCCATGGCTATTTCAAAAAAACTAGGGTATACAAAAAATTAAATTCAAAAGGAGATAATATGAATTTAGAGATCAGATATGCTAATCATCCTAATGATACGGCTAAATACAACACAGAAGAGTTGCGGGAGCATTATTTAATTGAAAATTTATTTCAAAAAGATGCTATAAACATGACATATTCCCATGTAGATAGAATTATTGCAGGTGGAATAATGCCAATGGATCAAGAGCTTTCATTAGAGGCAGGAAAAGAGATGGGTGTAAGCTACTTCCTGGAGAGAAGAGAGATGGGTATTATTAATATTGGAGGAAGTGGGATAATCGTTCTGGACGGAGTGGAACACACATTAAATTCAAGAGAAGGCGCATATATAGGGATGGGAGTTAAATCTGTTTCTTTTAAAAGTAATGATAAAAATACCCCTGCTAAATTCTATATAAATAGTTGTCCAGCACATAAAAGTTATCCAACAGTACTAATAGATTTAAATAAAGCAAAAAAAGTATCTCTTGGAAGTGATGAAAATTTAAACAAAAGAGTAATACATCAATTTGTTCATCCTGCTGTTTGCCAGAGTTGTCAGTTAGTTATGGGTATGACAATACTTGAACCGGGAAGTGTATGGAACACAATGCCTTGTCATACTCATGAAAGAAGAATGGAAGTATATTTTTACTTTGATATGAAACCGGAAACAAAAGTTTTTCATCTTATGGGCCAACCATCCGAAACAAGACACATAGTTATGGGAAATGAAGAAGCTGTAATCTCACCTAGTTGGTCAATACACTCAGGTGTTGGAACAAGTAACTATACATTTATATGGGGAATGTGTGGAGAAAATCAAACTTTCGATGATATGGACTTTGTAGATATGGGAGACTTAAAATGATATTAGATCTATTTAACCTGGAAGGAAAAGTTGCAATTGTAACTGGAGCATCCCGGGGACTTGGTCAAGGTGTTGCAATAGCGTTAGCGGAAGCAGGTTGTAATATTGTTGGAGTTAGTACAAAAAATTCTAAAGAGACAGAAGAAAAAATTGTTGCTTTAGGAAGAAAATACCTGGATATATCCTGCGATCTAACTACTCAGGATAGACTAGATTCCATAATAGACTCAGCTTTAAAAAGTTTTGGTAAAATTGATATTTTAGTAAATAACTCAGGTATTATAAGAAGAGAGGATGCAATAAATTTTTCGGAGATAGATTGGGATGATGTAATGAATGTAAACCTTAAAAGTGCATTCTTTTTATCACAAAAAGTAGCAAAAACTTTCATTTCACAGGGTAATGGTGGTAAAATAATTAACATTGCTTCACTACTCTCATTTCAAGGCGGAATACGTGTCCCATCCTATACTTCTAGTAAATCTGCAATTAAAGGTTTAACAATGGCATTAGCAAATGAGTGGGCGAAGGAGAGTATAAATGTAAATGGTATAGCTCCAGGCTATATGGCTACAGATAATACAGAAGCTCTTAGAAATGATCCTGCAAGAAGTAAGGAGTTATTATCCAGAATTCCTGCAGGACGTTGGGGTACCCCAAAAGATATAGGTGGTGCAGTAGTTTTTCTTGCATCAGAAGCTTCAAACTACGTTAATGGGTTTACTCTCGCCGTAGATGGAGGCTGGCTAGCAAGATAGGTATGCCAGAATAAATGGAGCTATACCCTTAGCTTCATTTTCCACCACAGGTTCAGAGAGATAGTACTGGGTACTTCCATCTCTATTATCTTTTCCTCCTAAACCGGCAACAAGACATATCCCTCCTAAATTAAGACCTTTTTCATTTTCGTATAAATATCTGTTACAAATGCCATAAAAAGCCTTTAATCCATAAATTTTATAATCTTTATGTAAAATAGCAAGTTTTACTGCTTTTAATAT
>JAFGYD010000061.1 GCA_016936295.1 Spirochaetales bacterium
CCCTGCATTAATACAGAAACAGCTGCCCTTGGACCTATATACCCAACAATTCCGCACATATATTCTCCTTGATTATTAACTATTGATGTAGCAATTATATAAATATGTTACTTATAATCTATAAAAATCAATATTTTTACCCGAATTCGGGCAGAATATTTTGATTAATTTTATTTTTGTGCAAAAAAAAGGTGTCATAACTGACACCTTAAGACTAAGCTAACATATTTTTAGCCATATATAGCACGCCTAATTTGACGTACAGACAAATCAGGACCTAAAAATCTTCTTGTTTTAATCTCTTTTTGTATAATATCATAAATAACAACATTCTTCTTTCCTTCCTTCTGAAGTGCAGAGTGCCGTTTTTGGATATAACTTTCTATCGATGTATCGAATGCACCAGTTAGATCGTCTAATAATCGGTATAGATCAGACTGGTCAATAGAGTAGGATGATAACAAATACTGTTCAAAATTTGTCTCTAATTGAATATCACTCAAGTTTTTCCCCTTTTATGTATTTTCTACATACAAACAGCTGAATTTTGCCTTACTTAAGGTAGAAATTCAACTATTTATTAATAATTTAATGGTTATTAACTAAACTAGATACATATTATCATGACATTTTTGATAATGCAAGCGGTTGCATTTCAAGTTTTAAAAAAAATTATGTTGAATCTCTTATTACTAACTCCGGGGTTAATGAAATACAGGAGGGAGTAGATGAGATATTTTTTTTATTTATAAGATCGACTATTTTATTACACGAGAGTTTAGCCAACTCTTTCCGTGGTTGATGAACTGTTGTTAAATTAGGAATTACGGACTCACACATTGGAACATCATCGTACCCCACTACTTTAATTTTACCAGGGATATCTATTCCACTCTCCCTTGCAGCTGTAAGAAAGCCAAAAGCCTGTATATCACTTTGAAAGAAAATACCGTCTACACCATCTAGAAGTTTCTTGTACTCGGTAAGCATTCTATATCCAAGGGAGTATGAACACTCTTCGTGTAGCACCAGTTTTTCACTATACTTAAATCCGTTACTCTCTAACTCGTGCTTATAACCTAATAACCGGGCTTTATACTCTGCATTTCCACCTTCAAAAGGTAGAACAGTAAGTATTTTTTTACACCCCAATTCAATTAAGTGTCTTGTAGCCATTCTTCCACCGGCAAAATTATCTGTATAAAATGCATCGAACCTTACACTAACATCCTTTCTGGGAACCATGTGTAACTGTACAATAGGTATTTCAGCCTTTTTTATAGCTTTATAATCTTCGTTACTTATAGAGTCGTGTACTATTAAAAACCCATCGACCTTCTGTTTTCTAAGTAATCTTTTAATATTACTCTCTTTAGTTTTCTGGTTATAACCGGTTAGTAGGATTGTATCCATATCCATATCCTCTAAATTATGCCTTATCTCTAAAAAGAGTTGATTTATATATAAAGAGACTTCGAATTGGTCGATAAAAGCGTCGTAAACAAGTGCAATATTTCCAGAAATTCTACTACTTAAACTTCTTGCTCCGGCATTAAACTCAAAATTAAGGGATTTTGCAATCTTCTTAATCTCGTCCTTAGTGGCTTGCTTAACTTTGGGGTTATCATTTAATGCCCGGGAGACTGTAGATAGGCTTACTCCGGCTATTTCAGCAATATCTTTTATTGTTGCACTCATAGTTTAACAATAGCAAATAAATTCAAATTTTACAATAATGGTTTTATAGCCCTTGGAAGTACTCCATTCACCCAACCAAGAAACAGTCCATAATTGGTTATATATGTCCCATTTCTCTTTACTATATCCATTCTATCAATCATTGAATTTGATGTTATCATACAACCACCGCAATGAATAACCATATAATACTCTTTTAATTCGTCATCTGAAGGCATTTTTCTGGTAAAATCAAATTCAACATCCTGCCTAACTAACTGCTTAAAAAGTCTAGGGATTTTTACAGTTCCTATATCATCGGCCTGTCTATGGTGGGCACAGGATTCCATTACCAGTATTTTTGCATTTTTAGGTGTTGATTCAATAGCTTCAATCCCCTCAATAAAGGTGTTTAAATCTCCTTTTTTCCTTGCAAAAAGAATAGAGAAGGATGTTAATGGCTGGTCTTCCGGTATATCTGCAGCAACTTGAGCAAATGCCTGACTATCGGTAATAACAAGTTTTGGTTTTATAGCAAGTTTATCATAAAACTGTTTTAGTTCTCTCTCTTTTAAAACAAGAGTTGCACAATCCCTGTCCAGTAAATCCCTAATAGTTTCGACCTGAGGCATTATCAATCTCCCCTTTGGTGCTGCAAGATCGATGGGTGTTACTAAAATAACAAAATCACCTTCGTTTACCAAACCTTCAACCGGGGTTAGCTCATGGGAGTCTACTATTTTAAGAGAATCGAGCC
Source organism: Spirochaetales bacterium (assembly GCA_016936295.1). Lineage (GTDB taxonomy): Bacteria > Spirochaetota > Spirochaetia > DSM-2461 > DSM-2461 > Thiospirochaeta. The sequence continues at coordinate 2,435 of JAFGYD010000061.1, forward strand.
GTTTTCTTAAATCTTTAAAACCTTGGGCATCTATATTGTTTACTTTAATTGGGTTGTACTCCTGGGCCCAATCCAATTTCTTTTGGTCTGCCATTAGATCTGTACAGGTTAAAACAAATATAAACGGTTTCCCCTGGGATATAATTCCATTTAAAATTGATCTCTCTTCAGGGTCTATATCTCTATCTGCTCTTGATACAAAAATAACTATATCACAGGTTTTTAATCGTTCTAAACTTTTAACCCTTCTCATCTCTCCAAGCTCACCAAATTCATCTACACCTGCGGTATCAGAAACTGCGCAAGGTCCAAGATTTCCCAATTCAATTTTTCGTGTAACCGGGTCAGTTGTTGTCCCCGGTGTATTGGAAACGATAGAAACATTTTTTTCAAACAAGTTGTTCATAACAGAACTTTTTCCTGCATTTCTTAACCCGGTTATAACTATTCTCCGGGATTCTGCTAAAGCTGTACTCATAAATTATCCTTTAAAAAAGATGTAAACCCGCCTGGTTTAGTGTAATCCTCTAAAAAATCCATAGAAAGGTCTGTAATTCTATTTATTATCTCCAATAAATGACTATGTGTTTCAGGATTCTCCCTATTTACTTCCTCAGATACTTCTTTTAATTTGCTATATGAACAGTATGGACGCAGCGAATTTACTATAGCTCCGGATTTTAACAAATTGTTATTAATAACATCTCTGTTTATTTTTCCATGCTGAATAAAATAGATTAAAGAATTAAGGGATTTTTTAAGTGATTCAAATATAGAAATTTCAGATTCTAGAATAAAAGGCAGGAATGGGTTTAGTTGTAACTGACCATTTTTTGAGAACTCATTTATTTTTCCAGTTTCAAAACTTATATCTATAGATAGTCCCTTTACAAATTCCAAAAGAACAGGATTTATCTTCATTGGCATAATTGTTGACCCATACTGCATATGTGGATGCTCTATTTCCCCTGTAAAAACATAAAGAATGAAATCCGATGAAATTTTAAAAAGAGAATTTGCCAATGCATTGTAAACAGAAGCCGCCTCAACAAACTTATCACACATAGAGATATCAGACACTAAATTCTGGCTTCTAGGTAGAGATAGTCCTGTAATTTTTCTTAAATGTCTTTCTGCAGCAAATAGATATTTCGATGGGGCAGAAAAACATGTTCCCAATGCTGTTCCCCCAAGAACCGAGGAACGAACCCTCTCTTTAACCTTACTGAATCGCCATCTATCCCGCTCTATAGATCCTGCATAAGAGGAAAATACCTGACCTAAAGTCATAGGTAGAGCACTCTGCATCTCTGTTCTACCAGTAATTAATATACCGGAGTACGCCCCCTCTTTTTCTACAAGAATTTCCTGTAATTCAATAACCATTTTCTCTATAAAATCGAGATGTGTTAAGAAAATTATTGTAACAGCGGTATTAAATGTATCATTTGTTGATTGATACCTATTAATATCGTCTAAGTAATTAACGCTATTATCACCTAATTCAGCATTTACAATATGGGCAATAACCTCGTTCATATTCATATTAAGACTTGTTCCAGCTCCACCCTGCTTTAATGGGAGTTTGAACAGATGATTAAATTCACCGTTAATAATTTGATCTATAACCCTTATAGTTTTATTAAAAATTAGTTCTGAGATAGATGGATTTACTTCATTTGCGGCTAGTAGTGCTGCTTTTTTAACCTGGGCATAAGCTTTTACAAGACAGGGAGGAGTTGCACCTACCCCCCAATTTTGTAATGCTTTAAAAGTTTCAGATCCTTTAAAATCAGAATGTATTTGAGTCATCAAACAGCTGCCTCTTTTAACCGTAGAGCATCGGCCCTGGAAAAATCAACCTTCCTCCCTACACTTTTAACCCTCATACTCATACAACCAATGCACTGAGTACCTGTTTCATCCAGGCAAATTTTCCCTGGATAGAGGAGATAATCTTTTTTTACACTTACAGGAGTCAAGTTAGGCATTAAAACATTTGCACCAGCCTTTATCATGTCCTCTCTTCCTGTTGGTTTTAAAGACCCAGCCGCTGTAGTTGCAGGGATATGAGCTTTTGGTAAGAGTAACCGTAATAAAGCTGTACCTTTTAGTGCATAATCAATTGGCTCCTGTGGAGAACCCGCTAAAGGTGTTTCATCCGATGGAATAAATGGTCCTATCCCAACCATATCCAAATTAAGCTTATGACATAAAAGTGCATTATTTATTCTAGTTTCTTCGGTTTCACCCGGGAGTCCTGTCATATAACCAGAACCAACTTGTAACCCCGCTTCCCGTATATCCTCTAAATTTTTTAATCTTTTTTCTAAAGATATACCCCTAAGTTTAAAATGTAGTTCAGGGTCGCTGGTTTCAAACCTTAAAAGATACCTGTCAGCACCTGCCTCCTTCATCATATTATACTCAGCCAGTGTTCTTGAGCCAAAGCTTAAAGTTATAGCAGCTTCATTATTTGTTGCTTTTTTTATTTTTCTTACAGTATCACAAAGGTCTGAAACAGATATATCCTTATCCTCACCACCTTGTAAAACAAAAGTTCGAAGTCCTTTATTATAACCATCAACACATGTATCTACAATTGTCTGACTATCCAGGCTATACCTGTGAACATTTTTATTATCTCTTCGAATCCCACAGTACGCACAATTAATAACACATTTATTTGTAAACTCTACAAGTCCCCTTAAATATACATTATCACCATGATACCTGGAAGAAACCTCCCAAGCTGCATTATATAGATCTGTAGGGTCCTCCTTTCTGTAAAGTTCAAGAATTTCTTCTATAGATCTCTCTATCATAAGTATAGATCCCTTTTACCATTTACAATATATTCAAGGTTCTTTTGCGTTGTATCCATAATCTCTGGGAATGGAATTTCCTTTACAAGCTTATCTATTAATTTAAGACCCTTATTTTTTGTCTCCTCGCTTGCAAAATCAAGTAAGTATTCGGCATAGGATGTTAAACCGTTTGGAACGCAGAATTTTTTAATTAATCCAGGTTTCGCTAAATCCATAAAGTCGTTTCCAACCCTACCTTTCCTATAGCAACCAGTACAGAAGGATGGAATATATCCAGCATCTGTCATATCCGATATTACCTCTTCAAGACTTCTATGATCACCTAGTGAAAACTGGCTATTATCTTCTTTATCTGAATATCCACCTGGACTTGTTTTAGAACCTGCAGAAACCTGAGAGACACCATAATGCATTAATTCCTGTCTTAATTTAGTAGTTTCTCTTGTAGATAAAATAATCCCGGTATACGGCATAGCCATTCTAATAATTGCTACAATTTTTCTAAAATCATTATCAGAAACAGGAAATGGAATATTTTCTGTAAGTGGGGCACCCTGGGCAGGTTCAATTCTTGGAACACTAACAGTGTGTGGCCCGCATCCATAGTTTTCTTCAAGGGATCTCGCATGTTCCAATAGTGCAAGTATTTCAAATTTATAGTCTGCAAGTCCAAAGAGAATTCCTACTCCTACATCGTCAATACCAGCTTCCATAGCCCTGTGCATTACATTTAACCGGTAATTGTAGTCAGCTTTTTTCCCTGTAGGATGGTATTTTTTATATAATTCAGGGTCGTAAGTCTCCTGAAAGCATGTATAGGTTCCAATATTGGCTTTTTTAAGTTCTCTGAATTCTTCAACTTCCATTGGGGCAATTTCAACATTAATTCTTTTTACTTTATGACCGTTGTATTCGGCAGAATATACGGTCTCTATAGCTTCTATAGTATTTTCCAATGGGGTTTTATTAGACTCTCCACAAAGTAGAAGAACCCTTTTATGTCCCTCTTTTAATAGCATTTGGGTCTCTCGAACTAAATCACTTTTAGATAAAGTTATCCGCTTAAGGCTTTTATTTGCGGCTCTAAAACCACAATACAAACAGTTGTTAGAGCAGTGATTCCCTGTATAGATAGGCGCAAATAGTACCATTCTATTCCCGTAAATCTCTTTTTTAACAATTGCTGCAGTTTCTAATAGCATTTGAATTTGAGACTCAGTTTCGACTGCCAATAATTTTGCAACATCTTCTAAATCAAGGCCTTGCAACTCTTTTGCTTTATCAAGAACCTTAATAAGTTCTACTTCGGACACAGTTGTAGTGTTTGCTAATGCTTTTAGCTTTTCTATTTCGAGAAACATTTATACTCCTTAACCCTTAGATATTCCTTAGGTTCAGATAATTTTAGAATCCTTGTTAGACCAGAGCCTGAACGCAGATAAGATAAAAATATATCAATTGCTTTATTTAATCAATATTATAGTGAATTGTATGTAACATTTGTTACCATGGGATAGATAAAATCTCTGAAGATTAACAACCCTCAGAGAAGTTTCTATTTTATATCTACCCCTGCGCTAGCTGCATAGTGCATAGGTTTAAGTCGAAAGAATTCACCTGCGGAGAAACAAATTAGAGAGAATTACTCCAAAGTGGTTCAATGAATTTTCCAAACAAATAGAACAGTTTTACTATTATATTATACTTACTATCAAGTTATGAGTATGATATATCCACCGCTAAAAGTTAATATGCTTATTTATATAAAACTGATAAATAAATTCATTATTATATAGCTTCAATATGTAAATATATCTCTTTATTACTATAGAATTCATTAAAAATGCTCTCTGCAGATCTTAATAGTGTAATATAAGTGCTTCTATTTGGATTCGGATTATTTAAGTAGTACAACTCAAAATCCAATACATTATTTTATTTTGAATATATGCAACAAACCGCATATATTCTAGAGCTTACATTTGAATTTATTTATAATAATTGATTTAATGATATTAACAACCACTGACGCTTAATCTTAAACAGAGTTACTTTATCTTCTCCATATTTCAGAAAATAGATGTCTCCTTCTGGGTAGAATGTAGGAGAAGTTTCCACAAGAATTTTTCAGTTATTAAAATATCATCTTTAACACTATTATTTTGATCTAAAACTAAGACTCCATTGTTAAAATACCAATAGCTATTTTCATCTTGTAAAGGTCTTATAGAGAATTCAGTATCAAAGAACTCAAAATTATTGTTTTCATAACTTATTTCTGTTGTTTCAGTAACTGGTTTAACAAGTAGTCTTCTTAAATGGTAGGATTTATCTTTCCCAGGTACTACAAAACCACCAAAGACATTTCCATTACCCATCCATACACCAACATTTGCCATTCTAAAACCATTAAGTTTTTCATGTAATCTTCAACAGTAGAGTTAGCATTTAGAGTAGAAAAATCAGCACTTATTATAATTCCGATTCTTGATTCGTTATTTGTAAAGTTAACTAAGATATCACCTGGTCTAGCCATAGAAAGATCCGGTAACAGAACAGAAGACCTTTCAATATCTGCTCTTGTAAATCTGTATGGTTTATTTAAAACATTGCTCTCATTTGTTACATGGAATTCAGGCTGGCTTTTATTAAAATCATCCAGTTCTTTATTCACTTCTGTATTAAAAACATTTAATACATTACCATCAATATCTGACATAGATATTGCTCCCATTAACATACCTAAAGAGTCAATACCTGCTATTTTATTAGGATGATAAAGTGAGTTAGGACTTGTAGAGTACATCATACTTGTTGTTGATCTTAAACCGGGTAAAAATGGTGTTAATGCTAAAAGGCCATCATCTGTCAATTCAGGTAGTACACTATTATATACATCGTTTTTAATTTTAAGATCTATACCAGCAGTTTTATATACAAATAACTCATTTACATAACTACTATTATAATTCCCTACAATATTAGTTGTAGCAAATATATAATTAATAATTTCAGGATATGAATCTCCTACATATGGATTATTTAAATATCTGTTTAAGATTTCTTTTCTAGCATTATTCTGCTCTAACATCTTGTAGTTAAATATCTTTGGGGTATCTATACCCATTGCTGCATATGCTATAGGAAGTTTAACTACTCTTACTGGAGTTTTGTTTTCATCTTTACTCTGAACAATCTCTTTATTTAATATGTTAAACATACATTAAAATAGATAATTAATTATTTATTAAAAATAGGTATAATGTCATAGATAAAAAATTAAAAACAAACTTAAATCTACGATAAACAGTATTAACGTTTAAAATTTAACCTTCAAAAATGTAATTAAATACAAATGAATAATTATAATAGAAATTTTATTGAAAAGTATAAGGTCTCCCCTATCCGGGGAAAATGAATCTAAGATAAGATAAGATATCAATATGAAATTTTTTGATACCTCCAATAATGACAACTATATCACAATGTGGTATAATTAAAAAGTGAAAAAACTAAAAACAAAATGGTTTAATAACTGGGCAGTTAAAAATAAAATAGATAACTCAACATTAAATGAAGGTATTTCAAATTTAGAGAATCAGTTATCAGCTATTAATTTAGGTTCAAATCTATTTAAGGTTAGAATTGCTCGTAAAGGCTCTGGTAAAAGTTCAGGGTATAGGACAATTATTGTATATAAGGCAAATGAAAAGGCTATTTTTATTTATGGTTTTTCAAAAAATGAACAAGAGAATATTAATAAAACTGAATTGTCAATGTTCAAAAAACTTGGTAAAGATTTATTAAATTTGACTGATTCAGAAATAGATAAAGCAATAAATAAAAAGATACTACATAATTTGGAGGTTTAATCATGAGAGATTCAATAAAATCAGCAATTACAGAAACATATAAAGATATGATTGATGAAGGCTTAACTACATCTTTAACTGAAAAAGATTTAAAATATTTAGGAATTAATATCCCTGATGTTGTTGTAAGCGCAGAAGAAATTAAAGAAATTAGAAATAATATCCATCTTAGTCAGTCTGTTTTCGCAAAATTACTAAATGTAAGTGTATCGTCAGTTAGACAATGGGAACAAGGGAAAAGAATGCCAACTGGTTCAACAAAAATATTATTAGAATTATTAGAAAAAGAACCACATCTGTTAGATTATAGATTAATATAATAAAAATTAAAAAGATGTTTAACAAGCTACTGGAATAGACCGTTCTTTGTCACAGTCTCAGCAAGAAAAATGCAGAGACTGCGCCAACCCTTCGGGACGAGCCGGCAATTCAGTAGAACGTTAAATCTCTAATAAAATCCTCAATTAAATTAGGAACCATGGTGAGTACAGATTCAATAGTCTTTGAATTTATCTCAAAACTATATGCATGTCTTACAAAATGCCTGAATGCTAAATAGCTTTTAAAGTTCTTATTGTTTTCTGCAAAATAGTAATACCCAGTGGGAGGTGCGGACAAAAACCTGTACTAAAAGGAGTTTGTTCATGTATTCTTATGAAGATAGACTTAAAGCTATAAAGCTTTATATAAA